>CAZPWQ010000041.1:0-17218 GCA_964590495.1 uncultured Balneolaceae bacterium | reverse complement strand
AGTATGGCAAAATTGATAGCCTTTAATAGCTGTTACACCCCCAAAGGGATGCCCAAGGCAAGAGTTACGCAAAGGAGCACCCCCAAAGGGATGCCCAGGGCAAAAGTTTCACAAAGATTTCTATCTCGCCCGGTGGCTCTGCCCCGGGACAGAAAAGCTATTATCTCAACCCGGAACATTGGCGGCAGTATAATTCTTTAAAAGGAGAGAAGAGTAATTCATCAACTAATTTTATCAAATCATGGAAGAGCTGGAACTTAAAGGAAAATGGAATGATATCAAGGGAAAATTAAAAGAGCGTTATGCTGTTTTAACAGATAATGACCTTGCTTACGAAGAGGGAAAGGAGGAGCAGCTTTTGGGACATTTACAGGAAAAACTGGGCAAGTCTAAGGAAGAGGTTAAAGATATAATCCGCAGCTTATAAAGCCTCATCAAAAACATTCCAAAATAAAATTGGCATAGCGTATTGAAGTGTGTATTTTCATACACACTTCATAATCATCAATTTTAGGATTTTTGTTTACTAAAGCATTCTGGGATCGTTTGGGAATAGGACTATCGGGATTTTGTGCTATTCACTGCCTCTTTTTTCCGGTGGTCGTTGCATTGATGCCGCTGTTTCCTGTAGCTGAAACTCTTCATGTATGGACCCACCCGGTACTTTTTTTGTTAATTGTACCAACGGTATATTATGCCGTTCGCAGTGGAGTTGTGCCAACATATATTCCGGTACTGCTATATGGAGGATTGTTTGTGATTGCCCTGGCATGGATACTTCATGATATGGTTGGTAACTGGGGCGAATCTTTAATTACAATGGGAGGGAGTACTCTGCTGATATCGGGACACTGGTTCAATTACAAACTCCATCAACAGAAAAAACAGAGCAGTCGCAATTTATGAAAAGATTAAATTTTACATTGGATGAAGATACAGTAGAATTGCTCAGAAATCTGGCCGGCAAGTTTTACGACGGTAATAAATCACAGACTGTACGTGCTGCTCTGGAAAGTCTTGCAGCTCATGCCGGGCATGAAGGCTGGATCATTGCCGGCTATACGCCCAAAAAACTGGAGGCGGATGTTTCTTGTCACAGTTGCGGGGAGTCTCATAACAAGGGAGATGTGCTATACCGGCCGGTGTTCGAGCGGGGCAGCAGTGCCTCGGCTATGCCGAGTATCCCTTCCGAAAACTGGCTCGATTGTCCCGATTGTGCCGAAAAGCATTTTGCCGGTTAGGTAGTCTATGGAACGCGGACAACACGGATGGAGCCGATTAGCACGGATATCTGTGAAAATTACAGGAGCGCAGTCAGGTTGATTTTATCTCGTGAGCAAAGGGTGTAAATTCTGTATGTTTTGCTACCCTTTCGTGACCGGAGGTCACAAAGATACGTTCCGCACCAGAGCCTGCCTACGCCGAAACGTTTCTTTAAGGGTCCACTAAATCCAACTTTGGCTTCGTGCAGGCAGGGTGCGGAACGAGGAGTTAGTTTGGTATGGGAGTTTGCAGATGGTTTATGAACAGGTTGTACAAAACTCTCCCTTCCAACCTCGTGCCGGACCTCCGGTCCGGTACGTCCGGCTCCACCACCTCAGGTGGCAGATATGGCACTGACTATTTATTGGCAAAAGATTTAAACCACTTTTTAATTTTATCAAATGAAGGCTGGAATTCTTCAGTACCACGGGTGCTGAGCAGATATTCCACCGGCTGGAGCGAAGGTACGTGTTCACTGAGGATTTTAAACATAGCCAGGTAGGGGATAACCAGCAGCATACCCGGCAGTCCCCATATCATGCCGGCAGCTATGAGTGAGATGATGATGACCAGTGGGTTTATCCTTACATAAGATCCGGTGATATTGGGAGTGAGAATATTATTCTCAAAAAACTGAACAGGGAAAAAAAGCAAAAATACGGACAGTACCTGTGAAGGATCCTGTGTAACAAGCACAAACAGAAGTACAATAGCATATCCGATAATAGTGCCCAGGTAGGGGATCAGATTAAAAAGCGCTGCTATAACTCCCATTAACAGGGCGTATTCAATGCCTATGAAGTAAAAGGCGATACTGTTTATAACCATGAGAATAAGCACAACCACCACCAGGCCTTTTAGATATTTGGGTACCACAGTGGCTGCTTCTCTGATAATACTTTCTAATATATCACGCTTTTGGTCAGGTACGACTTCAAGAAGAAATTTTTCAAATTTGTCCCGGTAAAATAACATAAAAAAGGCGAACACCGGCATCAGGCCAATGGCGACAATCGTATTGGTAGTAGCAGTAAAAAAACCATCGAGAAACTCTGTAATGAATCCGAAACCTTCAACCATACTTTTTTGCTGTTCTTCCGAAATCCCCAGAAGCGAACCTATGTTTTCCCGGTAGTAAGAAATATTTTCTTCGAATTGTGATTTTATTTCAGGCAAGTCATCTGAAAAAGTAGCTACAAGCATAGACAATCCGTATAAAAATCCTCCGATGACGGCTATAGTGAGAATTATCAGAATCAGGTTGGTCAGTATTCGGGGAACGCCCCAGTTCTCCATTTGCCTTGCCGGGGGATATACCATATAAGCAAACAATATTCCGAAAAAGAGAGGTACAAACAACTGTTTGGCCATGATTGCCGCGAATATTACGGTGATTACAAGCAGCAAACGTATCAAATAGCGAAGTTCGAGAGGAAAATGATTAATATTGTTTGTCATATTTACCTGATGAATGTTTAATTATCTCTTGAAGTTTCTTCAATATTTTTTGGTCGCTTTCAACTTCTGTTTCCTTCGGTTTCTTACAGATGGCAGCTGCCATCTGTGCTGCCTTCAGTGCCGCTCCCCACGATAATGTGATACCTGCGCCACCGTGACCATAATTATGTATGATCAATTTGTTGTTTAGCTCTTCACTTTCCAGTCGCAGTCCATTATTTCGGCTTCGAATGTAACGATACCCTTTAAAGGCGGATATGTCCTGATATGTTTCCGGTTCCAGCCCGTAACTCTCCTTCAGGATTTCATTGTTGAGGTCCAGGATCTGTTTAGGATAGGGAGTGCCTCCTTTTGTATAGTAGTAGGATTCTATTTTCCCGCCGTTCCAGTTGTCTGCATCATCAACAGTTCCGAACTGCCGGCTTCCACCCAGAATCCAGCCGTCTTTACGCGGATACCAGTATACATCTACGGGATTCCCGTTTTCATCGGAATATACATCGGCTTTTGGCGTATAGTTGTAAGAGATAATTTCACCTTCTGTATTTCGATATAGCGGGGCATCTTTAACATACAAAATATGTCCTTGCCCGATTTCATGAGGTGCATCATCTTTAAAAAGATCACGGCTGCCCAGCCCGCTGCAGTTTATGATTATATCCGACGGTAGATTTATAATATCTTCCGGTGTCAATTTTTGGTGTTGTATCTGCCCGCCGGAGTCAAGATAAAGTTCAGATAGATAAGGGAAATAAACCGGCCAATCTGTGAAGAAACAATCAAATACCCAGCCATAGAGATTAACGATTTCTTTTCTCCTTGGCATATCGTCCTGTTGGTCCAGGTTGCGAACATCAGCCATTAAATCGAGATAGGGAGGAGGGCCTTTCATGAATTCGAATACTTCGAAATGTTTGTGGATGGCAAGTCCCTTAAATGATTCTTTTTGAAGTTCTTGAAAAATATTCTGGGATTGTATAAACAGCGTCTCCAGTTTGTCGGTAAAAACGGTATGCGGTATGATCGAAGCTGCCGGATACCGGCTGGCAAAGCGCGGATCACCCTGTTGATAGAAATCATCAATGGTCTCTTTCGTATATATAATTGTCGGATACCCCAGAAGCTGCAGTACGAGGCCGGTAGTTATACCGCTTACTCCGGCCCCGATAATAATAATTTTTTCCTGATTCACGTCGGATATGAATGTTTAAAATTCTATGTGGTTAAAGGTTTCAACCCCGTACCAACGAAGGTGTCATGCTGAATTTATTTCAGCATCTGTAGCATGTTTTTTCGGCAAAAGCTTTTACGTAAATTCTCGCTAAAGATCCTGAAACAAGTTCAGGATGACATAAGTGACTTTGGTGAACAGCCTAGCTTTCATATTCCTCAATTCTTAATTACGAATTTTAGAGCAAGTACTAGTGTCTCGGTCGTTCACCTTTCATCCACGGCAGGTGATCAAGATCCATATTTCCGCCACTTATGATGATGCCGATCTTTTTTTCAGAAGCATCAATCTTGTTGTTAAGAACGGCGGCTACAGGTACGGCGCCTGAAGGTTCGATAATTATGTTCATACGTTCCCATACAAGACGCATGGCATCTATAATCTGCTGCTCAGATACGGTAACCATTTCATCAACATATTCCCTGATGCAGGCAAAAGTGAGTTCACCAAGCGAAGTACGCAATCCGTCGGCAACGGTATCTGTGCTTTGTATGGGTTGTCTTTCACCTGTTTTGAAAGAAAGATAAGCATCATTGGCTATTTCAGGTTCAGCCCCAATTGTTTTAATTTGGGGCGATGTACCCTTAACAGTAATTGCGGTACCACTGATAAGTCCGCCACCGCCCACAGGAACGATGATTACATCAAGATCGGGGTGATTACCCAATAGTTCCAGTGCTGCCGTACCCTGACCGGCAATAATATCCGGATCGTTATACGGATGTATAAAAGTTGCGCCTGTCTGTTTTACTACTTCTTCCAGCGATGATTCCCGGGCTTCCTGGGTCGCCTCACAAAAGGTAATTTTTGCTCCATAGTTCTTAACGGCCTCCATCTTAACCTTCGGTGCATTTTCAGGCATGACAATATGTGAGGGAATTCCGCGAAGTTTAGCTGCGAGTGCGACAGCCTGAGCGTGATTACCCGATGAATGGGTGGCAACACCGTTTTTTGCCTCTTTATCCGTCAGCGAAAAAATAGCATTAGATGCTCCCCTGAATTTAAATGCACCGACCTTTTGAAAGTTTTCACATTTAAAAAAGAGTTGTGCTCCTGCCCGTTCATTAATTTGCTGGCTCGTCAACACCGGAGTACGGTGGGTATAATCCGATATCCGCTTGTGAGCTGTTCGTACATCTTTAAGAGTTGGAAATGAGTTATCCATTTTATAATCCGACGTTCGACTTAATTCCGCTTAACAACGACTTCCACCAATAGTTAAAAACGGATTTTCTCTCGACGCGTTCAAAATTTATTTCCCCGGATCGGATATCCTCTCCTTTATTATCGGATTTAATTACGAATGTATTCGCCAGCAGCGATTTTATCTGGCTACCCAGGTTTTCCTCATTCGCTTTCTTATCAAGTAATGAAATCTTAAGATTTTCGTATAAAAGGGTCAATTCACCGGTTGATTGCTGTTCACCTAGGTGCATACTGAAATCCAACCCCAGAATTTTTCCATCATCAATACGAGCAAAAGCAAGGGGTTCAAAAGCAGTGTTAAAACATTCCAGATCCATAGCTTCAAGGCTGCCGTTGATATGCTGAATATCTTCCGGAGCTGTCATGGGAAATAGGAAATCAACCTTTAACCGGCCCTTTTCCATTACGTCTGCCTCTGCATGAAGCGTCGGAGGTGTATTCTCAGACCATAGATCCTCAATATTACTGAGATGAATCATGGAAGCCTCCAGGTTGGCAAAATCGATGTAACCTTGTTTATCAGCTTTGGGCTGACGCTCGTTATGGCGGATATGTCCGTTTACAATGCTGATGCTGTCGATAGCAACAGGTATTGGAATATTGCGGATCATCTGCTGGGGAAGGGGGGGACGATTATTGGCTGGAGAGGGGGGGCGTTTATCGCGATAAATATTCAGACTCGGCCGGTCCAGCGTTATATTCTTTACATAAAGTCCCTCCGCCCGGTTTAAACGATCGGAATCAATTCCGTTCCAGCTGATTTCATCAAGTATCATCGTAATGCGGTCGACCTCATGCCCCACATGATCAGCAAACTCTTCTTTTCCAAGCCTGGGGTCCATTCTTATTGCCCGCAGGTTCATCTTACCATTTGAGCTTGAAAATTCGGCATGGTCAACATTTATCCGGTATAGCTGGTTTTTGGTATTGAATTGAATATCCCGAAAAGTGGCAGCCAGATTATCAAGAGGAAGCACCCGGTTATCCTTAAGCGATGTGGAATCAATAACGATATTATAAAGTTCTATATCACTGTTGCCGAACGAAAGCATGGAATCAATAGCAGAACCTGAACGCTGGAGATCCACCGAAAGATCCCGTATCGCGAATTGCTGAATAGACAGACCATTTAAATTTTGCAATACTTTTTCTGACAGGCGCGTCGAGAGAGTATTCCACCCGGGCGATTCCCCGGATTCGGAGGATTCTCCGGAATCAATAAGAGAAATCACCGGCTTATTAAGTTCGATATGCCGAATGACAAGTTCTTTGCTCCATAGCAGTTTCAAAAACCCGATACCCGTCAGATTGAATGATTCAAGTGTTACAGTGACTTCTCCCCCGGAACCGGCTTTCTTTTGGGTCAGCTTAATATCATTAAAACTTAACCTCCTGCCGATGATGTACAGACCCGTATCTCCTATCTCAAGGTTATACTTGTCCTCTGTATTTTGGTTAAAACGGGTAATTGCTTCTTTTTCTATGCGGTCATCCAGGTAATAGCTCACGTAAATTTTGACGGCGGTGAACATCAGAATAATGAAGATGACAACTCCCAATAAAATTTTTTGATATCGCTTCATTAGCGTCTCTGTGTTAATTGTCTAAGCTTATTTATGAATAAGTCATTGTCCACTGATGTTTCCAGTCGCGTTGTTTAAACTGTTATCATATACAGTTTTGTTCCAATACTTACTACTAAATCACTGAGGACACTAAGTGATCTTAATGTCTTAGTGGTAAAAAATTACTTTAACGGATGTTCAACAAACATGTACTTTTCAACCGGTTTTCCGCCTATCAGATGTTGCTGAATGATTTTTTCAAGGACTTCCGGCTTACAGGAGTGATACCAGATACCCTCAGGGTATACAACAGCAATTGGACCTTTTTTGCACACCCGGAGACAATTGGCTTTGGTGCGATATATTCCGCCGGCGCCATCCAGGTTTAATTCTTTCAGGCGTTTCTTAAGATATTGCCAACTTTCGAGGCCGATCTCTTTTTTACAACATTTGGGTTTGGTCTGGTCTGCACAGAGAAAGATATGGCGTTGTATAGATTCAATGTTTAGTTTTTCTGCTTTCTTCCATAGACGTTTGTTCATAGAATGATTTTGTCGCTGTTCTAGTTCAGGTATACCCGTACGCCGAAAGCTCCTGCAAAACCGAAGCGAAAGCCTGGAGAAAAATCTATTGTAGGAGCCAGCTCAAAAAAAGTTTCTACGGACGAATCACCAAAATCAAAAGTTGTACCTATCGGGGTTCGGAGTCCGGCCGTGATATCATTATTTATATCAGTCCAAAGTATACGCAAACCGATTCCATAGTAATACCGGAAAAGACCGTATTCGATATTCAGCTCTTCGTTTAAGGGATCACTGTGACGCAGGAGATCGGAGTGCAGGTAAAATTGAGAAAAATTTTGTCCGATGTTAAAAGAGAGGGCAGCATCTACAGCAATTTCCTGGTTTATCCAGCCCTTCATGCTTATGCCGGTCGGGCTGTTCAGCATGGCACCAATACCAAAACCGCTTTGCTGTGCATAAGTGTGCTGATTTGCGATTAAAAGAAAAGCACATAGAAAAAAAGCTGCGAGAAATTTTTTCATTTTCTTAGAAATTTAATTTGAATAGAGAAATACTATACCAGATTATCGTAGAAAAAGTTCATAGCTATTATATAAAAACAGAGACTGATGTTACCATAAGTATAACAGCATTCGATAGATAGATTGGCAACTTATTATCTGTGACTAATAACTAATAATTAATAACAAAACTAGTATTCGAGTCCCGGCTGGGTAATGTCATAATTATCTTCAGCTTTTGCTTTATCGACCATATCTTCCACATCCTGCAGCATCTTTTGGGCATCGTAAATAATACCGTCTTTGATAGTATACTTCACACCGCCGATACGTACGGGTTCATTATCTTCGTTCACATGTATTGCCCCGGTTCCATACAGCACTTTAATATTCTCGAGAGGATTGGCATCCACAAGCACCATATCGGCCAGCTTGCCCACTTCAATCGTACCTGTTTCACTATCCAGGTTTAAAACCTCGGCCGCTTTCAGCGAAGCCGACTGGAAAATTTCCAGCGGATGGAATCCTGCCTCACGGAACATCTCCATTTCCTGGATATAACCGAATCCGTATAATTTGTAGATATAACCTGCATCCGAGCCGAGTGTCACACGGCCGCCGCGATTTTTAAATTCATTGACGAATTCAAACCACAGCCCAAAATTTTCTTTCCAGGCGATCTCCTGTTCCGTTCCCCAGTTCAGCCAGTATGAACCATGGGAAATACGGCTCGGTTTATAAAACTCCCACAACGAAGGCAGGGTATATTTTTCATGCCATTCGGCCCGGCGCTGTGCACTCAGATTTCTGTTGGCTTCATAGATGGTAAAGGTCGGGTTTAAAGTGATGTCGAGTTCAATCATTTCATCCATCACCGCATTCCACTTCTCGCTGTAGGGTTTGGCAGCCTGTTTCCACAGCTCGCCGGCCTCCTCGAATCGATGCTGCTCGTTGTTATAGTTATAATCAAGCGGGTAATTCTGTATAACCTGATCGGTAAATAACGCTTCCGGAACGCCATACCAGTGAGTAATGCTTGTAAGACCAAGACGGGCCGACTCAAGGGCATTGTTATAAACTACGCGTGTCTGTGCATGATGCGTCATAGTTCCCAAACCAAGTTTATTTGCCTCATCAATAGCTGCGGCATATACCGGCCGGCTTGCTCCGAAAAATTTGATACCGTCTGCTCCTCTGTCGGCAATCATCCTGACCCATTCACGCGCCTGTTCCGCTGTAGTAATCTCTCCGTTATATTCCATTCCGAAACCGATGTACGCTGATATCCTCGGAGCGGCGATCTCATTATTGCTGCTTCGCTCTTTTTGCCTGAGGGTCCACTCCATCCCGTTGAAGGAGCCCGGTTCCCGGACGGTAGTGATACCGTGGGCCATCCATAGCATGTAGACATATTCCGCCGGGGTACCCTGTGCCGATCCGCCGGTGTGGGCATGCATGTCGATAAATCCCGGCAGCAGATACATACCGCCGGTCTCGAGCACCCTGTCGTTATCACCGGCCTCGGGCCTGCGGTCTTCATTGATGGGGACTCCCGGATAACCGACCGATTGAATGGAAGCGATACGGTTGTCTTCCACAACAATATCGACCGGCCCCATCGGAGGCGATCCGGTGCCGTCCACCAGTGTGACCCCGCGAATGATCAGCCGGTCGAACGGACCTTCTCCTATTTTGCGGTCAGGGGCTTCCTCTATTTGAGCAAAGGAACTGACTGATAAAAAAAGAACAGCGAAAACTGCTGAAAAAGATGTCTTATAAATCATAAAAGATGGAAGTTATGTGAATATTACCCGGATTAATGTAAAAACAAAGAGAGTTATGCGATAGTAAAAAGATTTTAACCTGCTTTTTTTCACAAAAAATATTATAGAATAATATGCTGCCTCTCAAAGTTGTTACACAAAGATACACCCCCGAAGGGATGCCCAGGGCAAAAGGAGACACAGAGTTACACCCCCGATCCATCGGGGTTTGTGGTCCTTAGTGTCTTCTTTGTGAACTTTGTGAAATAGCCATACTAACCAAATTTTGGTGATCCGACAGTGGTAGGGAGAAGCGATACCCAGTGGAAAGCAGGTTAATCAGATCACAATAATAATGCATTTTCATGGCGAAGCAACCATTCTTTTCGCTCAATCCCACCTGAATAGCCGATCAGATTATTATTGGCACCGATTACCCGGTGGCAGGGTATGATAATCGGAATTGGGTTTTGGCCATTGGCCTTGCCGACAGCCCGTACTTTTTTTGGATCACCCAGCCGGTTGGCAAGCACTCCATAGCTTATGGTATTACCCGGTGGGATAGATTGCAGCTCCCGCCAGACTTCCTGCTGAAAAGATGTACCGGCCGGCTGAAGCGGGAGGTCAAATTTCGTTAATGTACCATCGAAATATTTTTCAAGCTGTTGTTTGGCCTGTTCTAAAATCTGATTGGATACTGTGGTTTTTTTCGAATTTTTTCCATTCAGAAAATTAATTTTTAAAAGTGCTTTTTCACTGGCAAAAAGGCGTATCCAACCAACAGGAGTATGAATTTGAGTGGTTATCATATTGCTATCTTCAAGAATTTTAAAAAAAATAAATTTTTTTTGTAACAAATTGCCTTTGAAATACTCTTGTATATAGAACGCACTATTTTTGATTGTCTAGACCCTATCTAGTTAGTCAAATAGTCACTCCTAAATGCTGAAACCTAAAGCACAGAATTCCGGGACTGATCCTCCCGGAATTCTTTTTTTTTACCACTCTATTTCACTTATCGGACTATAAACTCTTCTCTTAAATATAGTAAAAGGTTTAGTAAACAAATGATAATTACCACTAAGACGCTAAGGTCACTTAGTGGGCTTAGTATCTGAGTGGTGAATAAAGTTGGCTTCTGAACGGTATTACCATTATTATTATGCGTTAACATTAACAACTGATTCGCAACGGTTTCCCGCCCCGACAGCAGTCGGGACGGGAGTTAAAAGGGAATCCGGTGGTTCCGTCCCAAACTCAATCGGGTCTGGAAGAATCCGGAGCAGTCCCCGCTGCTGTAATTCCGCTCTCAATGAGAGAATAAACTTTCGTTCTTATCTGGCCACTGCTCCGCCCCGAAAGTATTCGGGACGGGACGGGAAGGTAATCGAAAGTCGGAAGAGCCAGAAGACCTGCCGTCGGCGATGAAGGAAAAAGCTTTCGGGAGAAAGGCTTGTACCTATGCATTACAGACTATCCGATTCTTATACCTGTTATTTTTTATGGATTATTTCTATTGCAGGTATCATAACTGCCTGCCGGCCGGGAGAATCCGATAAAACCGATGCGGTCGGGCAGTCACAGGCGATACCTTTTGAGCATACGGTTCAGGCAGATTATGCCGAGGGATTTCGCATTACCTATCATAAAAACTATAAACTGCTCGAGGTTTTTAATCCCTTCCAGGACCGGGTGGATACGCTGAGATATGCACTGGTCCCGCGTTCTGTTTCAGATCAGGTAAAGGTTGCGAATGCCCGTACGATTGAAATTCCAATTCGAAGCCTGATAGCTACTTCGACAACACACCTGGCACTTGCCACAGCCCTGGAATCCAACGACATCATCAAAGGCATGGTGGGCGGGAAGTACGTTTATAACGATGAGATCAGAAACCGGCTGGAAACCGGCAAAATAACCAACTTTTCCGAGGGTGAATTCAATAAAGAACAGGCTTTGGCACTCGATCCCGATCTGGTTATGATATCGGGTGGACAATCTTCACAATTCGACAATTACCGCGTTTTGATCAAATCGGGTATCGATATACTGGTGAATTCGGAATGGCTGGAAACAACACCGCTCGGTAAAGCGGAATGGGTGAAAGTAATGGGAGCGCTGCTGGATAAGGAAGCGATGGCCAACGAACATTTCGAAAGTGTAGAACAACGTTATAATACGTTGAAGTCTAAGGTTACCGATATAGATAAAAACCCTGTGGTATTGACCAACCTGCCTTTTAAAGGATCCTGGTTTGTACCTGGCGGAAACAGTTATAATGCTAAAATCCTGAATGATGCCGGGGCTGATTATCCGTGGTCCGATTCTGAGGAGACCGGCGGGCTTCAAAAAGACTTTGAAGTGATGTATGAAATAGGATTAACAGCCAATATTTGGTTAAATCCGGGGGAAGCTGATTCAAAAACGGACATTCTCGCCAAAGATACCCGATTTAAGGAGTTCAGGTCTTTCCGGATGGGAGAAATATACAATAACAACAAACGCGTCGGATCTACGGGCGGAAATGACTTTTGGGAATCCGGGGTCGTGCATCCTGAAATTATACTGGCTGACCTGATCAAGATTTTCCATCCGCAGAGAGTCCCGGACCATACCCTGTACTATTATCAAAAGGTGGAATGATGGCCGAACAAGTTTCCGATATTGCCGCCCGAGGAAATCCGGGTGTACGTCCTGTTTACATGATCCTGCTGGGAGCAGGAGTGTGCGGCCTCTTTTTACTTAATCTGGTACTGGGTTCTGTTGATATTCCCCTAGATGAAATCGTCAATATTTTGATAGGCGGAGAAGCCGGCAACGAAGCCTGGCAAAAGATCGTAATCAATATACGTCTCCCAAGAGCGGTGACGGCTATACTTGCCGGAAGTGCTCTTTCGGTTGGAGGATTACTAATGCAAACGTTATTTCGAAATCCGCTGGCGGGTCCGTCGGTATTGGGTATTACCGCTGGTGCCAGCCTGGGGGTTGCCGTAGTCATGTTGGCAGCAGGCACCATCACCAGTATTTTTGCCATTCAGCAGCTTTCCATGCTGGGAAGCTGGGTGATTGTGGGTGCGGCAAGTATCGGATCGGCAGCCGTCCTGCTGCTTATTTTGGTTATTTCCATGAAGGTGCGTGATAATGTGACACTGCTTATCATCGGCCTGATGATCGGCAACATGACGATTGCACTGGTGAGCATCTGGCAGTATTTCAGCCAGCCGGAACAAATCCGGGATTATCTCATTTGGACTTTCGGCAGTCTGAGCGGAGTGCCCCTCAGCCAATTGTGGATTTTGGGCCTGGTCGTTTTCGTCGGTGGGGTTATAGCTTTTGCGTTGTCAAAATCTCTCAACGGCTTGCTGCTCGGGGAAAACTATGCCCGCAGTATGGGACTTTCGGTAGCGGGTGCCCGCATCTGGATTATTGTAAGCACCAGTCTGCTGGCGGGAGGCATCACTGCTTTTTGCGGACCCATCGGATTTGTGGGCGTTGCCGTTCCGCACCTGGCCCGGTCGCTTTTGGGTACAAACGAGCACCGGGTGCTGATTCCCGGCACACTGCTGATGGGGGCTATCCTGATGCTGGCTTGCGATATTGTTGCTCAGGTTCCGGGCAGCAGCACCACGCTGCCGATTAGTGCTGTTACCTCGATGATCGGTTCTCCGGTTGTAATATGGGTTATTATCAAACGCAAAAATCTGCAGGCTGCCTTCTGATGACATCAACCGAACCTATCATATCGACTCACGGTTTAGAGATCGGTTTCCCGGCACGGGGTGCTATGAAATCACCGACAGTGGTAGCCCGTAATATCAATGTAGTACTGAAAAGGGGACAGGTGGTGTGTCTTCTGGGACCCAACGGGTCGGGCAAGTCAACTCTGATACGAACTTTGACCGGACTGCATGCACCGCTGGGCGGAAGTATTGATCTTTATGGAAAAAACCTTGAACATTTTTCCGTCAAAGAAATTGCCAAAAAGATCAGTACGGTACTTACCGATCGTATTACAGTGGGAAATTTGACTGTCTATGAGATGGTGGCATTCGGACGATCGCCCTATACCGGCTGGTTTGGTTCGCTCAGCAAACAGGATGAGAAGAAAGTCCGCTGGGCTATACAATCGACCGGTCTTGAGCAGTTTGTTCATCGTGATATACTGCGGCTGAGTGATGGAGAACGGCAGAAAGTAATGATCGGGCGGGCATTGGCACAGGATACTTCGACGATATTGCTGGATGAACCGACCGCCCATCTCGACCTGCCGAACCGGGTTGAAATTATCCGTCTGCTTCGGAAGCTGGCGCATGAAACACAGAAGGGAATCCTGTTATCGACCCATGAGCTGGATCTGGCTTTAAAAGCTGCCGACAGCCTCTGGCTGATCAGCCGTGAGGGCCATCTCATCACCGGGACGCCCGAAGATTTGGTCCTGGACGGGACGTTCGAATCGGTTTTTGAGAATAACAGCTTTGATTTTGACCGGAGTACGGGATCCTTCACCTTGCACAAACCTACAAAGCAGCCCGTAACGCTTGTTGGAGAGACTGTACCGGTATTTTGGACACGCCGGGCCCTGGAACGTGAAGGGTACAGCATAGCAACGGGTGAAGATACGCCGATAAAGATTGAGGCTGTTGAAAGAGGCGATGGGTACGGCTGGAATCTCCGCATAGAAAATAATGATACGTATTGCACATCGATTAATGAATTGGTGGATATACTTAGGAATTCGTGATACGTAATGCGTGATGCGTAATATTACTCTCCTGCCGTATCTCTGGTTCGGTACGTGGTAACCGCCACCTTTGGTGGCGAACGCAGATTCGCCATTCATTAAAGCGTGGGGGCCGATCAGCCAAAAGTATTCAACAGTACCGGAACCATATGAAGATGTGTAAACACATACTGTTCAACAGACTCTCGTGACCGGAGGTCACAATTCTGCGTTCCGCACCGGAGGGGCGGAACGAGGAGAAGTTACGCATTACGTATCACGAATTACGTTTTGAAATAAACCTCCCACCCAGTATCTTTATCCCGTGCATTTGGTTCCGCCAGGCGGCGGATTAAAAGGGAATCCGGTGAGAATCCGGAGCATTCCCCGATGCTGTGAGTTCCATAAGCTTTTGATCTTTCTTGAACCACTGTTTCTTCCTTCGATATTCCGGGGGAATGGGACGGGAAGGTCGTCAAAAGCGGGACAAGCCAGAAGACCTGCCAGTGTCACGACATTCGTAGCTTTCGGGAGAAAAGCGAAGAATAAATGTCGCCTCTGGTTTGCATTGGCGTATTTATACCTTCCTGTTTGAAGTCCCAAAGGTACGAATGATGAATTCGAATTAATCATCATTTGTAACCTAATTATAGAATCATGAACAGAATAATACCAACCACCGCAAGTCTGCTGGCCCTTCTGGCTTTTCTGTGGATAGCCATTCCGCTCAACGCTCAGCAAAAAGACACACCGGCCGACAGCAGCCTTTCATATAAGATGGATGAAATTATCATCAGTGCCAATCGCTTTGATGCTTCTCCTTCGTCGGTAGGCAGAAATATCACGGTTATTGGACAATCCGAAATCGAAAATTCTATTCATAACAGCCTGGGTGGAATACTGGCCCGGCAGCAAAACATGCATATAGTAGGTAATAATCAGACCAGTGGATCACTTCAGAATGTATTTCTAAGAAATACAAACAGCAATCACACGATCGTCATGATCGATGGAATACGGATCAGTGATCCCTCATCAACGGGGAATAGTGTGGATCTGTCGGAAATTTCTTTGGCCGGAGTTGAGCGAATTGAAATTGTTCGTGGTTCCCACAGCACGCTGTATGGTTCTTCGGCAATCGGAGGTGTTATTAATATCATCACTCAAGAAAATGAGCAATCCGGCTTCAACGTAAACCTTGACTCACAGTTCGGAACGTTGAAAGGCGGAGCGCAATCTACTCAAAACGACCTTTCGGTCAGCGGAGCATTGGAAAATGGCATTTACAGTCATCTGGCGGTGTCTCAAAATTATACAAACGGGCTGGATGCAACCATCGATACGACCTCCGGGGGTGGTTTTAATTCGCAGGACAGAGACGGTTTCCGAAAGCTGGATCTCTACGGTAAACTGGGATACAGCAATTCCGGTTTCGAAATCTACGGATCGTACCGGCGTGCAGATCAGCGGGCAGAACTCGACCAGGGTGCCTTTGATGACGACGACAATGCAAAGCAAAGTTTCGAGCGGGATCTGTTCAATTACGGTATTTCTTCAGAACTCAGCGACCGGATAGCTCTTGATTTTGAAGGGGGCTATTCAACATTAAACAGAAATTTTGTAAATGATTCTTCGGTTGTCGATGAACAGGGCAACTACGATAACATTTATACTGAAAATATCGGGGATGGTAGCCTGTTGGAGAATAAGCTGTTTGGTACTTTTGCTGCTGATCAATCCAAATTGATAGTAGGTCTTGAAAACAGCCGGCAAACCATGAACTCCCGGAACTATACATTCATCAGCACATTTGATTTTGAGTCTGAAACGGATCTCGACTCGCTGGACCTCAGTGAGACGATAAACAGTGTTTTCCTGCATTCCGATCTAAGCGGCTCGTTGCTGAATGAAAACCTGGATGCCTTTTCTCTTGTAATAGGTGGTCGATTTTCGGATCATAACAGGTTCGGATCCCATTTTACCTATGAAATAAATCCGCGTGTCCGCCTGTCACCTTCGGCGATGGTTTACGGGGCGGTCACTACCGGATTTAATGCCCCTTCATTGTTCCAGTTACACGCTCCAAACCAGGGATTCGGGGCATTTACCAACAGGGGAAATATTGGATTAAAGCCTGAAGAATCCATTTCTTACGAGCTGGGCTGGAAACAGGATGTCAGCAGTTCCGTACGCCTGGAGCTTTCCCTGTTTCGCACCGATGTCGAAAATGTGATTGAATATGTGTACCTCTGGAATGGAGATCAGTCAATTTCCAGCCTGACCGCACAAGACTACCTCGGTGATACTTATATCAATATTGCAGAACAGCATATCAATGGTGCAGAGGTCGGGATTAATGTTCAGGCAATTTCCAATCTTTCTGTTACCGGGAACCTGAGTTATACCAGTTCGGAAAGTATTTTTTCGCCGGGTGATATCGACGAATCCTATACGGGCGGCAATCACGTACAAGTATTCGAAAGCGGTGCATTTGTCAATGAAGAAAAGCAGATTGATGGATTGACTCGTCGTCCCAGTATTTCGGCCAATATAAAGATCGATTATCTGCCGGCATCAAAATGGAGAATTGGCCTCTCTTCCGAATTCGTCGGCGACCGTGACGATATTTTCTTCAGTCCGGCTCTGGGACCCTTTGGTGCACTCGACCGGTCAAAAGTGAGTAATTACAACGTGACGGATCTAAGCCTGGGATACCGTATAAATCAAAACATCAGGCTTATGGCTGAAGTTGAAAACCTGTTTGATACGGATTACCGGGAAATCAACGGCTATCGTACGCGGGGTCGCGGATTGCTGATGAAGGTTTCACTTTCGCTGTAATATAATAAGACACATTAAAACCCTGACAGGGTTTGAAACCCTGTCAGGGTTAATGAATAATTTGAAACCCTATCAGGGTTTTTAATAGTTATGATCTATTTAATAACAGGCGGACAGCGATCGGGAAAAAGCAGTTATGCCCAGAAG
>CAZPWQ010000040.1:0-28106 GCA_964590495.1 uncultured Balneolaceae bacterium | reverse complement strand
AATTGCATTCAGAAATATAAATATCGCCCGGTATGACTGGCCTGAACCTGTAGTCAAAGATCTGGAGTTCAATGTGTTTGAAGGTGCATTTACAGAAGAACCGGATACGGATACACTATCGGCTGTCAAATCCGGTAAACCAGAACTGCTTACGGCAAATTTAGGTCCGTTACCGGATCAGTTTTTACTGCAGTATAATGGTACGATTCAAAGCGGTCAGGCCGGTGATTATCAGTTTAAACTTAATGTCTCCGACGGTGCCGGTTTGTTGCGAATTGACGGAGATGAAATAATTGATATTAATAATAATGAGGGCAGCGTAACCTTGCCTGAAGGTGAAGTGCCTTTTGAGATATTGTATGCCAGACGGGGCAGTGGGGGAGATCCCGGTTTTGAACTTTCTGTTTCCGGCGACGGGCTTCGCAGTTATCTTTTGAGTGATAATATTTTGATCAGCCGGAGTGGAACAACCATATTTGTGAAGGCGGCTGATAAACCTTTGCTACGAAGTTTTATGGATCTGCCGGGTGGAACCCGCATAACGCATGGCATATCAGTAAGCAGTCTGGAAAATGTTCATTATACCTACGATCTCAAGCATGGAAATCTTGTTCAGCTTTGGAGGGGTAATTTTTTAAACGCAACCCCGATGTGGTATAACCGGGGAGATGGTTCTTCAAGACCTGAAGGCACGGTAGAACACCTGATCGACGAACCTGCTCTGGCTATCAACAGGCTGAAGAATGAGCAGGCAGCATGGAGCAGCGATACATCCGGCATAGATTTTAAATCCCGGGGCTATAGGCTGGATACAAATGATAATCCACTTTTCAATTATGAAATATATGGTGCCGGGGTCAGTGATGAGATCCGGGTGGTGAATGAGGGAAGGGGGGTCAGGCGTACGATTACATTGGAGGATGCACCTGATGATTTATATGTACGACTGGCTGTCGGTAGTTCCATAAAGAAGGGAGAAAATAACCGGTATATGATTGATGATCAGTCGTATTATCTTCAGTTAGATGATCCGGACGGTTCTGAACCAATAGTGAGAACTGTCGATAGTCACCAAGAATTGATAATTCCGGTACAGTCTACATTAAACTATACCATTCTTTTTTAAATTTATACGGATACATGAACCTGTTTACTTGTTATATACGTCAATATTTTTTAGCTGCATTAATTTTCTTTGCTGTCGGTATACCTGTATCTGCCCAAAACGCACCTGAAGAAAGTGATTATTTTAAGATAGCAGATATTGTAAGTCCTGAGGAACATTTGCTGGAAGTGGGGGGATTGGCGGTACTTCCCAATGGTGATTTGGGTGTCGCTACCCGAAGGGGCGATATTTTTATTGTTGAAAATCCCACGAGCAGTAATCCGTATTTTCGGAAGTTCGCTACCGGACTTCATGAAATTTTAGGGCTTGCATATAAAGACGGAGCCCTTTACTGTGCTCAGCGGGGTGAACTTACGCGATTGGAAGACACGAATATGGACGGCAAGGCTGATCTCATTGAAACTATATATGCCTGGCCGTTATCGGGACATTATCATGAATACAGTTACGGACCGGTTATTGCACCGGATGGTTCATTCTTTATATCCGGCAATGTGGCGTTCGGAGATCAGCAGTGGTGGAGGGGTGAAAGCCGTGTGCCGTGGAGAGGATGGATGATGCGGATATCACCGGAAGGGGAAATGACTCCCTGGGCTACGGGAATGAGATCCCCGGCCGGTCTCGGGATGATTGACGGTGACCTTTTTTATTCCGACAACCAGGGTGATTATATCGGCTCCGGGGGAATATGGCATGTCGAAGAAGGGGACTTTACCGGACACCCGGCAGGTTTGCGGTGGACCGATCAGCCCAACTCTCCGGTTGATATCACTCTTGAGCAGTTCTATGAACATATCGATCCCCGCTATAATAAAGATGAGGAAGGTAATTATATAAAGCCCGAGAACATTCAGAATGAGGAGGATTACGATACTATGTTCGAACTGCAGGATGAATTCCCCGCATTGAAAACGCCGGCTGTTTGGTTGCCACATGGGATACTGGGTATTTCAAATTCGGACATTCAAAAAATTCCCGAAGGACATTTAGGTCCGTTTGAAGGTCAACTTCTGGTCGGTGACCAGGGGCAAAGTAAAATTATGCGGATCAACCTGGAAAAAGTGAAGGGAAGATATCAGGGAGTAGCTTTTGATTTCCGATCAGGATTTAAATCAGGTGTCCTGCGTATGGCATGGGCCAATGATGGTTCACTCTTCGTAGGAGAAACCAACCGCGGCTGGGGTTCTGCCGGCGATGCCGGTGAAGGACTACAGCGACTTGTATGGAATAACCAGGTACCTTTCGAGATGAAGACGGTACGGGCCGCACCGGATGGATTCAGGATAACCTTTACCATGCCTGTGGATAAGAATACTGCTGAAGATCTGGCCTCCTATGATGTATCAAGTTATATATATAAATATAATCCTGTTTATGGAAGTCCCCCGGTTGATCCCGGACAGGGAGAAGTGAAGGGGGTAAAAGTTTCAGAGGACGGAATGGAAATCCGACTCATCATCGACAATATGCGGAGGAACTATATTCATCATATAGAACTTGACGGCATCCGCTCAGCGGAGGGAAGTATGTCGCTGTTACACAGTTCAGCCTATTATACTTTGAATAATATTCCTGACGGAGATAAGTTGGCTCTGAATGAAGTGAGCACTCGTAATTCAGCATCGGGTGGTCAGCCTGAAGTCATTGAAAATGAAGCAAATGATGCTGATAATGGAGCCCCGACTTATGAAACAATAAGACCGCTGCTGACACAATATACCTGTACCTCATGCCATGATATCGACAAGCGCCAGGTAGGACCGCCATTTGTTGAAATAGCAGAACGAAATTATTCCAGTGAAGAGATGGTGGAGCTGATGTATAATCCGGATCTTTCTAACTGGCCGGATTATGCCACACCTATGCCGCCCATGACAATCGTCCCTAAAGAAGATGCACTAAAAATCGCCGACTGGATTAATTCGCTTAATGATTAAAGGACTGAACTATTACTTGTTTAAATGCCCTGTCGAACCCGTCGGACCGCGAATTCAGCGGTTGGACGGGAGAGTCAATTGTCCCCATCCGACGGCTGGTTTTGCCGTCCGATGGGTTAGAAGGGGCAGGATTTAAAATTTGAAAAGAGACACCCTTAATCTTATCGTAGGTATAAGATTTTATCCCTATTTCTGATTCATTAGAAAATCTTTTAGCCTTATTTCCCGGAAATCATCAATCACCAAATCACAGGAACTGAGTTCCCCGGGAGTATGGGTTGTGGTGATCCCGACAACCGTTGAACCTGCATTTAGACCTGCCTGGACACCCGAAACGGAATCTTCAAAGACGATACAGGATTCCGGCTCCTTACCGAGTGAATTTGCAGCTTTGATATAAACTTCCGGATCAGGTTTTCCTGTTGTCACATGAGATGAATCTAAAATAGTGGTAAAATTATCTTTTATTGAGAGACGGGATAAAATATAATCGGCATTTTCCCGCGGGGCCGAGGTTGCTACCGCCATAGGTATATTCTCTATTTTCAGTTGTTCAAGAAAAGAGTGGATACCCTCCACAATATTATCTTCAGGGACAAACAGATCTCGGAAAAGCTGTTCTTTATCATCTGCGAGTTTTTTAAGTTTTTCCATGCTGATATCACCAAACAGCTCGGGGATCCATTCCTTATTCGTGCGACCGTAAACTTTATTTTCAAGAACTGAATCAGTCACTTTTATGTCATACTTTTCACAAAATATTTGGATAGCTTTTTTATGGGTAGGATTACTGTGGACAATAACGCCATCCATATCAAAAATAACACCTGTTGAATTGTTGATCATCAGCTAAAAGATATTAGAAATTAGATTAGTATTGATATCGAGGAAAACGGATAATAATAACTACTTATTAACACATTGTGCGGCTAAAACTTTGCAATTAAATTATTTACCAGCTTTGCAAAATCCTCCTTCCGGGCATCAGCTTCAGCTTTTACTTCCTCATGATCGAGTCTCTTACCGGTTATCCCGGTCGACATATTGGTGATGAGGGATATGGCAATACTTTTTAGATTGAGCCGGGCGGCTTCAAAAAGCTCAGTAGCCGTGGACATTCCTACGGCATCGGCTCCCATTTGGCGAAATGCCCGTATTTCGGCTTTAGTCTCATAATTGGGACCTGTGACATACATATAAGTTCCTACCTGCGTGAGAAGTTCAAACCGGGCGGCCAGCTGTCGGACCTCTTTTACCCACTGGTGATGATTATAGCGATATGGAGAATGACCCATTGGGGCTATTGCCATATTATTTCGGATTACGCTTTCAATAACCATCAGATCGCCGACTGAAAACGAGGTGTTTATTGCTCCCGCTGCGTTAGAGATAATCAACTTTTTTGCCATAAAATAATGAGCTATATATACCGGTACGGCTGTTTGCTGGAATGAAAAACCTTCGTAATAATGAAAACGTCCTGAAAAAGCCAGAACTTTGTGATTCTTGATCGTTCCAAATATTAACTTTCCTTCATGTCCCGGGACGGAAGTATCGGGCATACCAGGTATTTCGCTGTAGGGGACGGTAATTGCATCCTTAATATAGTCGGCAAACCCACCGAGTCCGGATCCCAGTATAATTGCCGCTTCCACTTCCCGGGGAAGATCCCGATCTTGCAAGTGATTGAAAATTATCTCTGTAAACCCGGGAAGTTTCATCGTTTACAGCTCCTCGATTTTATATCCCTGTTCTTTATTAAAATCAACCAGGTTAAATAGGGGATGATGACTATCATGGTAGCCCATAATCGTGTAATTTTCTTTAAAAGCTTTTTTTGTAAGCTCTTTTCTTACTTTCATACTTTGATCAGCATCGAAATCATATTTTGCTGCAAACTTACGATTCACTTCACCGCGGTTTGCCAGTACATCACCGGCCATCAGATACTTCTGATTACTGTTATTGAAGAAAAGAACCTGTGAAAATTCTGTATGCCCGCCTGTTCTTTCAACGGTAATTTCAGGATAGGGACGGGCTTTTTCGTCCATAAGCTGCAGGCTCGCTTTTGCATCCAAAAAATGGACAAATTCAGTTTTCTCATCATCATAATATTCATCCATTGCCATGACTTTTTTCCAGCCTTTCTGTGATATCCAGACATTAGCCTCCGGGAAGTTCAGTTCCCAATAGCCTGAGGATCGTCCCGCCAAACCGCCGATATGATCGTAATGCAGGTGACTTATAAAGATATCGGTTATATCATATTCCGTTAAGTCATGTTTTGCCAGATTTTCCTTGATAGTATCGGAGCCGGTATTTTCTCCGAAATCACCAATACCCACATCAAAAAGATAATTTCGTTCGTCTGTTTTAATCAGAAAAGGGTTCAGGGAAATCTTCAGGGCACCTTTCTCCGGCGGATCTTCCCTGTCAATACGATTAAACTTTTTGTTAAGACCAACACTGAACGTCCCCTCGTAAAGGGGATAGGCGATCGGTTTTGTTTTGATACTGCTCATTGTTTGTTTTTCAGGAGTCAGGAGTCAGGAGTCAGAATTGCTTTGCGATATGCATCTGTCGTCTGTTTTCCATTCTGTTTACTGAATTCTGACTCCTGAATTCTTATTTATTTTCATAGCGATCATACGCTTCAATAATATCCCGAACCAATTTATGGCGGACAACATCCCGTTCATCAAGGTAAACAAATGATATGCCCTCAATATCCTGAAGGATTTTCTGAATTGATATCAATCCGGACTCTTTTTTGCGGGGCAGGTCGGTTTGCGTGATATCACCTGTAATAATTGCACGACTATTAAAGCCTATACGGGTGAGAAACATCTTCATCTGCATATTGGTAGCATTCTGTGCCTCGTCAAGGATAACGAACGCATTATTGAGCGTGCGCCCCCGCATGTATGCCAGTGGCGCTATTTCTATATTATTTTTAGCCAGATGCAGTTCAAGGCGGTCATATTCGATCATCTCTTCCAGTGCATCGTAAAGGGGACGCAGATAAGGATCAATTTTTTCTCTCAGGTCTCCGGGAAGAAAACCGAGTGTCTCACCAGCCTCTACGGCAGGACGTGCCAGAATTATTTTTTTTACTTTTCGCTCTTTCAGGGCCTTTACAGCCAGTGCTACCGAAGTAAAAGTCTTTCCGGTTCCGGCCGGACCTATGGTAAATACGATATCATTCGTAGCCGAGGCTTTTATAATTTCCTTTTGTCCCGGCGTTTTGGCTGTTATAGCCTCGCCGGTGTGTGTATGGAGAATAAAATCTCCTGAGACAGTCTTATCACGCAGGGGATTCGGCTTTTTTGGGGGACGACCACTCTGTTTAAGAGCCAAAACAGTATCTACGTCGCGATCGGTAAGATCACCATTTCGACGCGCCATTTCTTCAAGTTCATTCAGGATATCCTTCAGCTCTTCCCGTTCCTCATCAGGTCCTGAAAGCTTTATTGCATTCCCTCTTGCTGTGATTTTTGTCTCAGGATATGCCTTGTCCAGTTTGGCAAGGTGCTCATCTTTAAACCCCAAAACAAGAACAGGGTCTACATTCTGTATTTGATAAGTTTCCTCTGTAATATCAGGATGTTCTGCGATAGAAGGTTCTCTTTTATTTTTTACTCAGTTATAATGGGCTAAAATAAGGAATTTGTATGAAAATTTCGTAAAGGGAGAATATTATTTTCCATTCTGGCTATCCTGCATTTCTCACCAGGAAATTTGGTTGGATGCAAGGCGAAAAGGCATAGCGCATAGAGCCGAGCGCATAGCGCAGGAACAACGCCTGCTATACCCCATGCGGCATGCGCTTTGCCCTTTGCCGCCTCTGTTCTAAAATCATGCAACTATTGAAGCACAGGTAATTAACATTTCCATAAATTATTTTTGTGAGAAATGCAGGCTAAACCAATTTCCCTTTACCCATCATAGCACGCTTATGTAGTTCTGTTATCCGCTTCGGAATATTTTTGGCTTTAAATATATTACTTCCGGCTACAAGAACATCTGCACCACTGTGGGTTATCTTTTCTATATTCTCAAGATACACACCGCCGTCAACTTCTATAAGAAAACCCAGATTACGCTCTCTTCTTATTTGTGCTAAATTCCGCAGGCGCTGATAGGTGGCTTCAATAAAAGATTGTCCGCCAAATCCCGGATTCACGCTCATTATCAGTACCAGATCCACGAAGTCCAGGATAGATTCAATTGATTGCAGAGAAGTTCCCGGATTAATAGCCACACCTGCCGTAATCCCCTGAAGATGGATATTCTGAATCGTGCGATGAATGTGAGGACACGTTTCGTAATGAACGGTAAGTTGATCGGCTCCGGCATCAGCAAACGATTCGATGTATCGGTCCGGATCTTCTATCATCAGGTGGACATCAAGAAATTTATCGGTTGTTCGTGCAGCAGCTTTTACCGTTTCCGGTCCAAAACTTATATTCGGCACAAAGTGTCCGTCCATAATATCACAATGAATCCATTGAGCTTCTGTATCTTCACACTCTTCGATTTGTGCTCCCAGATTTGCAAAGTCGGCGGCCAGAATAGAAGGGGCTAAGATCGGCAGTTCAAAATCCATAGGCGACACAATTAATTATCATCATTTAATGAGTCGGGATCTTCAACACTTACAGCACCCGATTCACTTTGTTCCTGAGCATCAAATCTCTCTGAAACAATTAGTCTGAGGGAATCTCCGTCACTAACCTCTTGCTTTTTTGGAGAATAGTCGAGAATTATATTCGGTGTGACTTCTTTGGTAGGCCTGAAACGTATTTCTCCAATTCTCAGACCTGCTTCCTGTATTTTTTTTTGTGCTTCAGAAAGCCTGTCGCCAATTATCTTTGGCATTTCTACCATTTTTTGACCGAGCCCGTCACTTACTGTCAAATCAATAACAGTTCCTTCCGGTACAACATCACCGGCTTTTATCGATTGCCGCAGAACCCTGGTTTTAAAACGGGAAGTTTCATAGCTGGTCGTGCCGACCCGCAGCCCATGATTCTGTAGCTGGATTTCGGCATTACGCCTTGAAAGGTTGACAACATCCGGCACTTCCACCGTTGGGTTTGATGTTGTATTGACAGTAAGATAGATCTTACGGTTTGGCTTGACGATTTTAGCTGCTGAAGGTGTTTGATCTATCACATAATCTGCCGGCATAGCAGAGTTTGTACGCCGTTCAGCTATCTCAAATCGTAATCCATACTCTGTGAGCCGCTCCTGTGCTTCTTCCAGTGATACTTGCGTGATATCCGGTACAGTCACTCCTTCGTCATAATTTGTATATGCAGGCATGATGACTTCATTTAAAAGCACCAGTAAAAGTATGCCGGTGGTAATAATGCCTGCAAGTGACAGGTATAGCTTTTTGTTTGTAAGAACATCCTTTACTTTTGATAACATACTCCTAAAATAAGGTACTTATCGGTTTTCTAAAAAATGATTTTAGTATTAGAAAATACACTATCGGAATTGTTGCATAATACAGCCGCTTAATGCTAGTTCACCAGCTTTCAAACGCTTGTACTTTATGCTTTAGTATGATGTGTAGTTCTGTGTGAATTGACTATGTTATTATGTCTAACATAAACCTGTCAGGTTTACCTTGATATTAAGCAATCTATACAACACTACTCAAAAACCTGACAGGTTTCATCGCATTATCGTTGATACAACACTAGAAATTAATCAGCAAACCGAATCTGGTTGTATTTGCGAGGGGATGATCTTCTTTTAAGGTATAAATATAGCTGAAATCGACACCCAAAAAGTCATACCGTATTCCGGCGCCGAGGGTAACAAACTGCCGGTCTCCATTGTTGGGGTCTTCATAATAATAGCCGGTACGGACGGAAAAGAGATTGTTATACCAGTATTCCAGACCCGTGGCAATCATAAATTGCTGTGCCAGATTCAATGTGACTGTTTCCTGTCCGTTATCTCGGTTGAAACTGTCCCACGATGTAAAAATAGAGCTGACAACACCTTTTGGTTCACCTTCATCATCGACACGAGCCATTATCTTTGAATAGTCATTGGCGAAAGTTAAAGTATTTATACCCTGCTGGTCCAGATTCGTTGTAAATGCCCACCCGATCCTTAACATAGTGGGAAGCGGATCTTTTTGTGCGTTATCAGTATAATTAACGCCCGGTCCTATATTGGACAGATTCAACCCGCCATTGATATTTGCTTCACGGCCCAGGAACTCGAATGAATTTGATTTATACATGCCTGCTACATCCACTCCAATACTGGATCCGGGGTTGATGTTTTGGCCTCCGACATTTCCATCTGCCAGACTGCTGTAAATAAAACGTACACCGGTACCCAGAGACCAGTTCTTATCGATCTTAAAACCATAGGAGAGTCCGCCGGCGAATTCATAACTGTTAAAACGTCCTTGCTCTATTCCGGTTTCATCCGTTCTCAACTGTTCTCCCAGGTTCAGGTACGTAATATGAGCTGCGAAAGTACCGATATCTTTCATATGATATTTCCCCACCAGATAATCATAAAAAAGGTCGGCATTAAATTGTGGGAGCCATTCACTGTGAGTGATACTTACCTGGTTACCCGACTGATAGGCGAGACCCGCCGGATTCCAGAAAACAGCCGAAGCATTATCTGCAATAGCAACGCCGGTATTGCCCATGCCGGCTGCCCGTGAGTCGGGTTCAATCTGTAAAAATGGAACAGATGTTATTCCGACCTGTGCAACCGAGGAATTAATACCCAGCAGGAACAGCGAGAGGAGAATGGGCAGTGCTTTCTTTAGCATAAGAGTAAAGGTTTGACCGATTTTAAATCAAGATAATGTAAAATAAGAATAAATGGTACTATACAATTATAGGAATGTCTTTATTTCTGAACTGTATTGCAACTAAGCTATTCAATTTCATCTTATCCCATAAATTTATCACAAATAAATAGAGTATGATCTTTGGCAGCTTTTTTTAAAGCATTTCAACAACCATAGCCGAAGCGCCGCCGCCTCCGTTGCAGATACCGGCACATCCCAGTGTACCACCTGTGCGTTTGAGAGCATGTAGCAGAGTAACGACTATACGTGCACCTGAACATCCAATTGGGTGGCCGATACTGACAGCACCTCCATGGATGTTTACCTTTTCGGGGTCAAGCTCCAGAATTTGATTATTGGCAATAGAAACGACTGAAAATGCCTCATTTATCTCAAAAAGATCGATATCCTTTTTATCAGCTCCGGCCCGTTTCAGTGCTTTGGGAATGGCGTCTGCCGGCGCGGTGGTAAACCATTCCGGTGCTTTGGCGGCACTGGCATGACTGACAATTCGGGCAAGGGGTTTTAAACCCAGTTCTTCGGCTTTTTCTTCGCTCATAAGCAGGACTGCTGCCGCACCGTCATTAATACTGCTGGCATTAGCTGCTGTAACTGTACCTTCGCGGTCAAACACGGGCTTCAGAGATGCTATCTTATCAAAATTTACCCGCTTAAGCTCCTCATCCATTGTAACCTTGGTAACGTTACCTTTGCGGTCTTTTACTTTCATTTCAATGACTTCATTATCAAAATAACCTTTCTCATGAGCTTTAATAGCACGCTTATATGAGATAACAGCATATTCATCCTGCTGTTCCCGGGAGATATTGCATTCCTTCGCACATATTTCAGCAGCATTGCCCATATGAAAGTCATTATAAACATCCCAGAGGCCATCTTTAATAATTCCGTCCGTTACTTCCGAATGCCCCAGTTTAGAACCATTCCGGTGTTTAGGCAGGTAATAGGGGACATTGCTCATACTTTCCATCCCGCCGGCTACAATAATATCCGCTTCTTCCAGCTGGATCTGGTTGGCTGCAATCATTATGGACTTCATCCCCGAGGCACAAACTTTGTTTACTGTTGTACAGGGTGTGAGATCGGAAAGGCCCGCTTTTATTGCCGTTTGGCGCGCCGGTGCCTGACCTATTCCTGCGGTAAGTACATTACCAAAGACAACTTCCTGCACATCCGCAGGTTTTATTCCCGCTTTTTTTATGACTTCGATGATAGTTGAGGCACCGAGTTCCGGGGCGCTGAATGATGAGAGACTGCCTCCGAATGATCCGATCGGTGTTCGCCTGGCTTCAACAATAACTACATTTTTCATTGCCTTTTACTGCTAACTTTTTAATTAGAAAAAAGAATGATCAAAGGAAACAACAAATACCAGTAATTCCAAGAGTCTTTCATAGACTTTGACATGATTCGTGTGAAAGGAATCTCAGGAAACGAAAAGCAAAAGCAGAGAGCTAAAAAGCCTGCTTAAGATCTTCAACAAGATCTTCGGCATCTTCAATTCCGACAGATAAACGGATTAATGAATCTTTCAGCCCTGCTTTTTCCCTGACTTCTTTGGGAATCGATCCGTGAGTCATAGAAGCCGGGTGGCTTACCAGTGATTCTACACCTCCTAAACTCTCAGCCAGCGTAAATATTTTGGTTCTGCCCATAAAAGCCTGTGCCTTCTCTACGGAATCGTCTTTCAACGTAAAAGATACCATTGCCCCATAGTCACTCATCTGTTTTTTGGCAATTTCATGCTGCTTGTGACTGGTCAGCCCCGGATATATGACTTTGTCTGCATCGGAATGTGAATCCAGAAATGCAGCTATTTTTTTTGCATTATCAACCGAACGCTGAACCCGAACTGACAGGGTTTTTATACCCCGCAAAGTCAGATAACAATCCATTGGTCCGGGAACAGCTCCTGTTGTTTTAACCTGGAAACGCAGTTTTTCCATCACTTCCCCGTTTGAGGAAGCAACGGCACCGCCAATAACATCGGAATGTCCGCCCAGATATTTTGTAGTAGAATGAAGAACCATATCTGCACCAAGATCCAGCGGCCGCTGGAGATACGGAGATGCAAATGTATTATCAACTATCGATAAGATCCCGTTTTGGCTGGAAAAATCGGCCAGTGCTTCTATATCGACAATACGAAGAAGAGGATTGGTAGGTGTTTCAATCCATAACAGTCTGGTCTTATCTGTTTTAGCTTCTTTGACGTTATCAAGATTCGTCATTTTGACAAATGAAAAGTCAATTCCATATGGTTCAAAAACTTCGGTAAACAAGCGATAGGTACCACCATACAGATCGTCTGAAGCAATAATATGATCACCGGGCCGAAACATTTTCATGACAGCATCCATAGCAGCACACCCGCTGCCAAAACAGGCACAATTGTCAGCATTTTCCAGGCCGGCAATCAGTTTTTCCAGAGCTGTCCGGGTAGGATTGCCGACACGTGCATAATCATATCCCTTATTTACATTGGGCGCCTTCTGGGCATAAGTTGAAGTTTGAAATATGGGTGGCATCACTGCACCTGATGTCTGCTCAGGCTCTTGTCCGGCATGGATTGTTTTAGTATCGAACTTCATGTAAATATTTTTCTTAATTTAGTTTTTCTTTGGTTTCCGCAGCTTTTTCATCCATTCCCAGATAGGTATAAATATCATACAGATTTATTAAAAAATTCCTTTCCTGCGGGTTTTGTTCTGCCAATTTTAAAAATAAAGGAATTGATGAACGCAGGTAGTTCTGAATTTTTTCCTTCACAAAGCCCGATTTTTCTTCAGTAAGATGAGGCAGTAACTTCTGATATTTGGATGCGCTGTTCTGATAGAAATACGCAAAGCTTCGTTCCAGCTCGTAGTCATCAGGATTGACTTTCATTGATTCTTTAAACTGGTTTTCAGCTTTCGAAAGAAGAGAATCAACCCCGGGTAAAATCTCAACGTTGTCGACAGATCCTGTTTCATACTTTGTAATTACCGAATCAATTTTCGCAGCTGCCATATGATATAACTCGGTCGCAATTGTTTGCGCATACAGTACACTTTCGGGTTTATTTTCAATTAACAGGTCTAACACTTCAACTGCTTTTTGATGCTCATTTTGTGAAATGTATGCATTTGCCAAACCATGTATCAGATTAAGATTCTGATCTGAGATAGTTTTGGCCTCTTCATAAAGAGAAACAGCTCTTTCGTTATTCCCGTTTTCCAGGTACAAATAAGCCATCTGTTCCAGCAGTGAAGAGGGTAACGGTTCAATATATTGTCTTGCCCGTTCAAGTGTTTTAATAGCATCATTGGGCTGATTTAACTTATAATAAGCACGTGCCTGCATTTCATAGGAAATGGCACTGTCGGGCAAGATGACAGTAGCATTGTTGAAGTGTTCGGCCGCACGAAGAAATTTCTCTTCGGTAAATGAAGAGTCTTTTTGCATCAGCCTGACGCCACTGTTATGCTCATTACTCCACGATACGTTTAATAACTCGTTTACTTCTTCTTCTCCTGTTTGGTCGCCGGTCTCTTCATAATGGGCATCAGCCTTTATCAGCGTTTGGCGTAAGTCGGAATAAACAGGGGTACGCTCAGAAGGATCCTCATGCTTTTGAGCCAATTTATTCAGCAACTTTCCTTTATTGAACAAGAGGTTTGGATTTGTTTGATCGTCCTCAATTTCCTCCTCAATTTTTTCTATATGCTGTTCAAGCTGTTTTTGACTCAGTTCTTCGGTATTGGTTGTTTTATCCGGGGATAAAACAGAACAACTAATAAAGAACCCGAACGCAATCCCGAAATAAATCGGGATTGCCATCCGGGTAATGAAACTAATCATAAATGATGGTTTTTTCTCTATAGAGATATTATTTATTCTATTCCGGCCTTTTTGCGGGCTTCTTCGGCTTTTTCATCCATACCAAGTGCAACATAAATGCTGAACAGTTTTTCCCAGTACTCCTGATTATCGGGATCGATTTCAGCTGCCTTTTGATAGTTGTCCATTGCCTCTTCCAGCATTTCTTTGGCTTGGTTGTCAAATTCGTTAGATTTCTGATTATCAAGGGTATTATTGCGCTTGTCGAACAGGGCTTTTGCTTTGTTCTGATAAATAACCCCAAGCGTGTTATAGGCTGAGGCATCGTCTTCACGATGTTCAAGGACGATATTGAGTTCTTCTTCCGCCCGGTCTGTCAGCTTGTTCATTTCCTGTTCGAGTTCCTGGTTTTCCTGTTCCAGTTTGTCAATTTTATCTTTTATTTCCTGTGACTCGGAACCACTTGCCTGTTGAGCCTGCTGCTTCAATTGAAAAATTTGATCAAAGTTTTCGTTTATCTGATCATTTAGCTTCAGAGCCGATTGGTAGACTTGGGTACCCAGCACAAGGTGATATTGAGGATTCTCCGGATTCTGTCTAACCAGTTCTTCGACGGTGGCAATAGATTTTTCAGGGTTACCGGTATTCATATAAATATCTGCCAGATTGGAGGTTATTTCCTCACTTTCCGGATATTGATCATTGGCTTTTTCCAGTACTTCAAGAACTTTATCCAGATTATCCTCTGAATAATAAAAGCCAGCCAGTTGCAGGTAGTCCTGTTCGGTGATAGATGTATCGTGCACCATGCCCATATACTTCTCTTTTGCCTGTGCCGCTTTGGAAAAATCATTATTCATAGCGGAAACCTGTGATAATACGTCCCAGGAGAGTGAGCTGTCGGGTGCAACAGTAGTGGCATTCTGCAAATGAATAACGGCATCGCCAAGCGGGTCGTCAACCGTTTTCTTTAAACTGTCATCAGTGGCCAAATTTACAGCCCGGTTATGTTCTGTTCTCCAAATAACTCCTTTGATGGCAGAAATATTTTCAATTTCATTGGGTGTAGATTCCAGTTTAGAGGCAACTTCTCTGGCTTCCTCAAAAGCCTCATTCATTCTTTCATAATACTCAGTCCTGGTTGAAGGGTCTTCTTGTTCAGCACCTATTTCTCCAAGAGCAACTGCTTTATAATAATATCCCAACGGATCATCAGGATGATTTGTTATAGCTTCTTCAGCTGATTCCAGAGCGGCTTCAAAATTATTATTTTGAATATTTGACTGGGCCTCGTCAGCATAGGGATTTGTACTCGCACAGCTGATAAACAATCCCATAAGAAGTGCAACAAGTAAATGTGGTAATATTTTCTTTAGCATGATTTTAGACTCTTATAGTTTCTTATGTTAAATATAATCGATAGTATCATGAAAGTAACCATATATAGTCCTTTCCGCAATAAGATGGTATAGAAAATTATTATATTATATTGAATAAGGACTTTAGGCTAATAAGATGCAAGGTGTTATATGTTTGGAAAAAGTAACCATAAAACTCATTTAGACAATGGGTATGAATATTTAAAAGTTCCCGGTGACGGTCAGACAGATATCGAGCTGGTTTTACTTCATGGCATGTTTGGTGGTTTAAGCAACTATGATCCCCTGCTTGAACATCTCAATGGATATACCATTTATGTACCGTCTATTCCAGTTTATGATTTTGAAACAAAAGAACTCACAATTCCAAAGCTCGGACATTGGCTGTATGGTTTTTGTAAACAGATGAATATCCAGTCACCGGTTTTACTGGGTAATTCAATGGGTGGCCACATAGCTCTTGAATATGCCGTACAATACCCGAATATGATCTCTTCTCTTATTTTGACCGGAAGTTCAGGTTTGCTGGAACGCGATTTCGGATCTACTTGTCCAAGACGAAATGATCGGGATTATATCCGAAGACAGGCTGCACTGACATTTTATGATGATCTTATTGATGATACCATTCTGGATGAAATTATTGAGGTGATCACAACTCCTTCAAAACTCACCAATCTTCTTGCTATCACCCGCTCGACACACCAGCATAACATGGAAGAACAGTTGCCGGATATCACACATCCGGTACTGCTTATCTGGGGAAAAAATGATGAAATAACCCCCCCCGAAGTAGCTGATTCTTTTCTTCGGCTCTTGCCAGACGCACAGCTGAAGTGGATTGACAAATGCGGACATGCTCCTATGATGGAACATCCGCAGGTATTTGCTTTATATTTGAATCGGTTTCTTGCTGAGCTGAAAGATAAATATCAAATTAGTACCCAAACAAATTATGAAGAAAATTATCCATACACCTAACGCTCCTGAAGCTATTGGTCCCTACAGTCAGGCTGTAATTCATAATGATATCGTATACTGCTCAGGACAAATTGGATTGGATCCTGAAACCATGGAATTCGTTGGTGATGATGTGACATCCCAGGCCCGCCAGGTGATGGAAAATCTGAAGGCTGTCCTGGAAGAAGCGGAATCGGGTTTCGATAAAGTTATTAAATGCAGCATTTTTTTGGATGATATGTCGAATTTCGGTTCGGTAAACGAGATTTACGGAAGCTTTTTCACGGATAACCCACCGGCCAGAGAAACGGTAGCAGTCAAAACACTTCCAAAAAATTGCAAGGTTGAAATCAGTTGTATCGCTTATATCTGAAATCACCAGCTGTAAGGGGGCTCTGCTCCCGAACCAGAATGGCTGATACAAGTTTTACCTACGGGCATGACCTTCACCCGATTCCAACAAAAACTCTTTTTCCTGTTTATTGCCCATCCGGTCAAATACTGCTATCTCTATATTCATTGTTTCCGAAGGTATAAATTCGGGATGGTAATAGATAATTTGTCTTTCCTCGGGTTCATATTCGGCAATTCCGCGGACGCCATTAACACTGAAAACAGTGCGGTTATAATCTATGCCCGAGAGATTGTCAACTGCAGGTATCATGATCAGCCACTTACCGTCGATGCGTTGTGACAACCGAGGTTTCCAAACTGAAGGAGCGGTGGTGTCACGGAGTGCTGCAAACGTACCCAGCGATTCCGGACTGGCAACCAGGAAACCAACCGTTATTTGTGTAGGAACCAGGTTCCACCTTTTCCTTTTATAATCTCGCCGGTAAAAAGACAAATTTGAAGTATCCGTTAGCGAGGAATCCCTTTTTATCCGGAAGCTGTATGAATGACGGAGAGGATAAGCATCCGGCAGAATATTCACTTCTATAGAATCGGATGAGAATTTTTCTACAGACATTCCAACCGAAACAGTATCATAAAAAGTAGCTTCAGGAAAAATGGCGAAATCTTCACCGCCGGCAGTACCAAGATATTGAAAAGAATCAGGTATTATTCGCCGGAATGTGAAATGGTCACCGGATGTATTAATAAAGAGATTATCTGAATTATCCAGGTCGACAGATATCTGTCCATCATGTTTTACAAACCGGGTACTGTCGGCCGCTATCGTTAATTGTTGAAATGCTGTTTCAGAAACAGTAAACCAGTTATCATACCAGTCCCACGAATATGGTGAAAGTATTTCCAACATGCCGGAATTTGGAGAAGACGGCGGGTTACGTTCAGTTTGAACCGTCTCTTTTTCTTCAGAGACTTTTAAACGCAGGACGCCTTTACTTGTATTTCCGAAAAAATCGGTTGTTGTTATGGTGACGGTGTGTGTGCCGGGATCAAGGTTCAACACTCCTGATTTCTTGTCTACCCGATAAAAGGGGAGGGTATTACCGTCGGCTATAAATAAACGTTGATAGGCTCTGCCTGAAGATTTTAAAAGGGGATAAACCCGGTCAATAAACATCTGGTCAGTTTCATGATAACCGAAGCTGTCGGCCCGTGCATGAAATACTTTCTCTCCATTTAGGTGCATGCTCAGTTCATAAACAGCATAAACATTTGTCACATGGTCTGATTGATCAAAAACATCCACACCTATTCCGACCGGCCCTGAGACCGGGATGGTACCCATCTGATATTGATTATTATTGAGCCATCCTCTTCTGGTAAAAATTTTGTTTTTACCTTCAATACGGGAATGAGCTGAAAGCGGTTCTACAGAAATCCCCCGGATTTTCGGAGCGATGGTATCTTCCACCCACAGGTTTGTCAAGAGGGGATTAAACGGGCGATGTTCCGGAGTACGCAGCTCAAAGTGAAGGTGAGGTGGTCCAATTCCCGACGATCCGTTATATCCGATAACGTCTCCCTGTTTTACTCTGATATCATGTGATTCAACAAAGTGATCCATTTCGAACCTGAAGTCGTTGTTAAATCGTATTGAATCAGCTAAATTCTGGATCTCCTCGTTAAATGACAAAAGATGTGCGTATAACGAAAACGAGCCGTCGTCATGTTTCAGATAGGCAACTTTGCCATAGCCTTTTGGTCCGATGGCAATTCGATGTAAAATACCACCTCGTGTGGCGAAAACTTTGTAACCGCTTCGTCCCCACGTTTTGATATCCAGTGCCGAGTGAAAATGTGCTGAACGGGTTTCACCAAATGTGGAACTGAGATAAGGACTTGCTTCCGTGGGCCACAGGTAGTTGACCCTGGCTGGATTGAAGGATTCCTGGAGCTGGCCTAGTACAGTTATCGGAAATAAAAGTATCGCAAAAAGTGCGGTCTGTGGTCCTAAACGCATATTAAGACACCTGTAATGATAGTTCGGCGGCAGAATCACCGAGTGTTGCTTTAACCTGGTCACTTTTCTTCAGAGAAGCAACTCCTTTTGGAGTTCCGGTAAAGATAATATCTCCCGGATAGAGGGTAAAAATCCCTGACAGATAGCTGATTAAAGCCGGAACGGGAAAAATCATCAGGCTCGTATTATCATTCTGACGTATTTCACCGTTGACGCTTAATTTCAGTTCCAGGTTCTGCGGATCTCTTACGGCGTCTGCTGCTATAAACCGGCTGAGGGGAGCAAAGGTATCAAATCCTTTGGCTACCGCCCATGGATGTGATTTCTCTTTCGCTTTTTGTTGAATGTCACGTGCCGTAACATCAATCCCCACGGCATATCCGGCTACAAAACCGAATGCTTCCTCTTTCGGAATTTTATTTCCTTTTTTCCCTATTGCAACAACCATTTCTACTTCATGATGCACATTATTGCTCTGCTCAGGCAGCCGGATGGTTCCGCCGTCATAAATGATACTGCCTGAGGGTTTAAGGAAAACGACCGGTTCGGCGGGAATTTCGTTCTGCAGTTCACGTGCATGTTCTGCATAATTCCGGCCGATGCAATATATGGTACCTGTCTGAAGGTCCGGTAACCCGGGAAGTGATTGATGACTCATAGTTGGAATATAAAAAAAGCCTTGACTCTCCAAAGGAAAATCAAGGCACAATAAAAGTAAAAGTTTATTTCTTAAGCTACCGGCTCTACACTCACGAATTTACGTCCGCCCGAACGAACATGGAATGTAACCTGTCCGTCAGCTTTGGCAAAAAGAGTATCATCTTTACCGCGGCCTACATTTTCGCCGGGATGAAATTTCGTACCCCGCTGGCGAACAATGATATTACCGGCACGGACAACTTCACCGCCGTATTTCTTTACTCCCAGCCGTTTCGATATCGAATCACGACCGTTTTTTGTTGATCCTTGTCCTTTCTTATGTGCCATAACAAATTAAATTTCTTGAATTAATCTTCCTGCTTTTTTTCCCAGGCATTCAATACAGTAACCCGGTCTTCATCATCCGGAACAAATCCTTTTAACTGTTCCAGCGAACTGTTTCTGATATGGGCAATAGAGTCTTTGGCCGTCATATCAGTGGATACTTTACTTTCTTCCTTGGCAGCTGAAGACGTTTTTTCTTTCTTCTCGGTCTTCTTTTCAGCCTTCTTTGTCTTCTTGCCTGTACTTCCGGAAGTTGAAATTTCATTAATTTCGATCTGTGACATCGGTTGACGATGGCCACGTTTTACGCGGTAGCCTTTTCTGCGTTTTTTCTTAAAGACGATAACTTTATCGGATTTGACGTTATCCAGCAAAGTGGCTTCAACCGTGGCACCCTCTACAACGGGTTTACCCACCGAAACATTGCCATTTCCGTCATTGATCAGAAGCACCCGGTCGAAGGTGAGCTTTTGATCTGTTTCATCACTTTGTTTGTCTACAAACAGGACATCGCCTTGGGAAACACGATATTGATGCCCACCTATTTCTACAACTGCGTACATCTAATTCTTAATATTTATGTTATAAAAAACCATTTTTTAACAGACTGCAAATATAAGCTTTACTTTGCTCAAAGCAAAGCCAAAAATATGATGAACAATACTCTTTATTATTGTATTTTAGCACGTGAATAAATATAACAAGCAGTATTACCATGGATAAAGAACTACCGGATTTACACAAGCAGGCTTTCATGTTCAAAAATACCAAGCGTTTTCAGCGAGATGGGGGAAGAGCCTGGATTAAGGACACTCAGCTTCATGAATCCAGAAGGGGAGTAAACGGAAAGTTGACCACCGTTCACAGTAAAAAAAAAGCTGATCGCGTTGAAGAACCGGAAGATCACAAACCATCTTATTAATCTTGTATAAAAGATAATAGTTCAGCTGCCCCGGGTTTGAGTGTTTTTAAGGTTAAGCTATAGAGATTCCCGCTCTCTCCCCTATATCCCTATACCTTATACCTTTTATTACCAGTTATTAAAAATTTAGCATGAGATATACCAAGTTACGTGTGTGGTTTATATTACTGGCTGTGACAGCGGGTGTTATTTTTATTCTGCAATATTCGGTGAGGGGACCGGGTTTATACAAAAGCAGTAATCCGGTGACAGACACCTTGGTTATCCAGGCTTATCCCGGGCTTTATTCAGATCTGTCAAAAAGGAGTGCTGAATTACTCGAGCCTTATCTAATACATGAAAGTCAGCAGGTACGGGAACAGGCATGGAGAGCTTTGGCAAACACACCTGTCGATACGCTGGAGCCGTTCATGGAATTGGCGAGACAGCAGAATAGTGATGCTGCATGGTTTGCAATCAGTCATCAGGATTTTTCCGCTCCCCAGTTGCGAAAGCTGGAAGAGTATTGGACCGAACATTCTGGTCTCAGTCAGGGCATTTCCCGGGTGTTGGGCAAACAGGGAGACCGGCAGAGTCTTTCTTTTCTTCTTCAGGAAATGGAAAATGAAAACATTGCCGGTGATTATCAGACTGCCCTTGCCGTAAGCCGTCTTGCAATGCGTCATCCTATGGATGAAAACGACCAGATTTTTATCCTGCAAAAAGCATTTGACGCACCAAGCGAAATTACCCATACATATCTTTATGGCTGGTACCGTGGCGCTGAGACGCCGTTATCAGTGACTGCACGCGACACCCTCTATGGACGTTGGCAGCAGTTGGGGGCGGGAACGAGGAGCAGGATAGATCAGTCCATGGTACGGATAATGGGGGAGCGGGTGACGTATAATATGGTCATTTATTACAATGGTGAAGTTCTTCTGGACAATGAAATACAGCTTTCTGTTGAGTTGGCACAGGCACTTTCGGGCCTCGAGTTAAATAATCATAATTCGCTTGCAGCCAAAATATTGCTGACAAACAGAAATCCGCATGTACGGATAACGACGCTCAAAAGTCTGTCCGGAAAGTTATCCGCTGACAGAAATCTGGCGCAATATATTCAGCAGGATATGGTACCCGATTCGCAGCTTGATAATCCGGTGTGGGTGCAGGCACTTGCTGCCGCCACAGAAGCGGACACTTCGGTTGTAGAAACTTACAGAGACAGGTTGAGTAATATTACGGAAGAAAATCCTTATTTACTTTCCGATGTCCTTTCGGTTTATGAAAAAGTTGAATCCCCCGATCAGTTTATCAACAGGATTGAAAGTTATATTTCCGGAAGTGATACTGTAAAATCGATGTATGCTATTCAGGAATTGACTTCATTTTGGGAAAATCTGGATAAAGAAACTGTTTCCGATTCAACTGCTGAATCTGTTCGGGAGACAGTTTTCGGGGCCCTGGAAATGAAAGATCGTGGAATAACCTATACCGTTCAGCCCCTGTTGCGGGATGAAGACTTGTTCGATTCGGCAGACTTTAAACGTATCAATCAAACCCTTACCGGTTTTACTCTTCCGGATGACATTGAGGTTTACCAGGCTTTTGGATCGTTGTATAAAGATCGCTTCGAGGAAGAATCCCAAAGTGTAATCGATTCTCTCTCGTCGCTGGGATATCCGCCGCTGAACCGTTCACTGGCTGATGCAGGATGGGAGGTAGAAGTGCCGGAAAGCTTAACTGTGAATTTCCGGCAACCCGATTGGGAGCGGCTCTGGGAGTTGGGATCAAGTCCTGTACTGAGATTGCGTACTGTCAAAGGAGATATTTTGATTAGAATGAATACTCTGAATGCCCCGGCAACGGTTTCGGCAATCGATAGTTTGAGCAGGGCCGGTGCCTATGACGGTGTTCCATTTCACCGGGTGGTCCCGAATTTTGTCATACAGGGAGGAGATATAGAACGTGCAGACGGAATGGGTGGACCCGACTTTATCCTTCCCACAGAAGGATCGGAAGAGGAATTCAGCAGGGGAGCTGTTGGAATTGCCAGCGCGGGAAGAGATACCGAAGGCAGCCAATATTTTATTATGCACCAGTGGAAGCCACACCTGAATGGCAATTATACCCGGTTCGGCGAGGTGGTGGATGGTATGGATGTAGTAGACAGGATTACGGTGGGTGATGAGGTTTTATATACCAGCTGGTATTAAGAAAATCCGAAATCCAATAGGGCCCAATTTAAAAGACTCACAAAGTTTTGAAAACTTTGCGGGTCTGTGCTGGAGAAAATAGGCGGTGCGTTCACTCTTCATTCCCCCTCGGTACAAACGCCTGTATATCAGTAAGCTCACGTCCGATTATCAGTCCGTGTATATCATACGTTCCTTCATAGGTATTGACCGACTCCAGATTCATCATGTGATGGATAACCCGGTACTCGCCTGTAATGCCGTTTGCACCATGCATATCCCGTGAAGTCCGGGCGATTTGTAATGCTTTGTCGCAATTATTGCGTTTAGCCATTGAAACCATCGTATGATGATCGCGTCCCTCATCCTTGAGCCGGCCCAACCGCCAGGCCAGCAGTTGCATCTGTGTGATGTCGGTAAGCATATCGGCAAGCTTGGCTTGGGGAATCTGGTTGGCCGCTATGGGATGGCCGAACTGGGTACGCTCTTTTACATATTGGCGTGCTTTCTGATAGCAGAATTCGGCAGCCCCGACAGCTCCCCATATGATACCGTATCGGGCGCTGTTGAGACAGGTAAAAGGTCCCTTCAGACCTTTGATGTCCGGAAATACATTTTCTTCAGGAACGAAAACATCCTCAAATACAAGCTCTCCCGTTTCTGAAGCCCGTAGCGACATTTTATATTTGGTGGAAGGAGCACTGAACCCATCCATATCTTTCTCTACCAGGAAACCGCGGATAACACCCTCGTCGTTTTTATTTTCTTTGGCCTTGGCCCACACCACCGCAACATCAGCAATAGGAGAGTTTGTAATCCACATTTTGGCCCCGTTGAGAATCCAGCCTCCGTCCGTTTTTTCTGCCGTGGTACTCATCGATCCCGGATCGGAACCGTGGTCGGGTTCGGTAAGTCCGAAGCATCCTATTAGTTCTCCCGCAGCCAGCTTGGGAAGAAACCGCTCTTTCTGTTCTTCCGTACCGAACTTAGAGATAGGGTACATCACCAGCGATGACTGAACCGACATGAAGGAGCGATACCCGGAATCCACACGTTCAACCTCACGTGCGATTAATCCATAAGCCGTCTGACTGGCACCCGATCCGCCATATTTCGGATCGATATAGGCACCGAGCAAGCCGAGATCACCCATTTCCTTTGCAATATCCGGATCAAAATACTCTTCCTGGTTTCCCTTCAGCGCCCGCGGCTCGAGCCTGGTCTGTGCATAGTCGCGGGCTGTTTCCATGATCATACGATCATCTTCATTCAGTTCGGATTCAAAAAGAAACGGGTCGTCAATATTGAAGTTGTTTCGGGACATATGATTTTGGTCGAAATTTGATAAAGAGTTAAAGTAACGACTATGGGAATAAGTGTAAATAGAATGATGTAAGCTTTTATCTGTCAACTTCTGGAGTTTGAATCACAAAGGGATATAAGTCTCATGAAGGAGGATTGATCGTGAGATTATAGCGCCGAATTTGGGGATAGGGTTCATCAATCTTGGTATATACTTTTCCTTGTTCATCTATATATGAAATCGTACCAATTTCAGGCATAAAACTCTGATGCTCCATTGAGTAAAGTAAACTGCCCTCTTCGCCTTTCTTCCAGCGTACATTTCCTTCTGGATCAAAAGAGTAAAAATGAGCTTCCTGACCATCAATTATATAGATATTGCCGGCACTGTCAGACACCGGCCCTTGGAGCTGATAAACTTGGGGAAACATAATTTCTTCATTATCACCGAAAGTTTGCTCCAGCTCAAACTTAAAGGGTGGGGTTGCATTATCCTGCCAGACTCCGACGAGAGGATTTTCCATGACGCCACTTGATAACTCGGACTTATCACTTTGAGATGAACAGGAGATGCAAAATAAAATGATCAATACAGTAATGATCTGAATAGGAAAAATTCTCACAGCAAATGGCTTTATGAAAGAGATAGAATAATCCTACTATATTATCTTATCAAAGTAAAGCCGGATCATTCCCAGAATTCCTTTTTTAACTCACGTGAGATGATCATACGCTGTACTTCTGAGGTGCCTTCCCCGATCGTCATCAGTTTGGCGTCGCGTAAAAACCGTTCTACATGATATTCCTTGATATATCCATAACCGCCGTGGATCTGAACAGCTTCGTCGGCGGCTCTTACGGCCAGTTCCGAGGCGAACAATTTTCCCATGGAAGCTTCTTTGGTAAACGATTTTTCCAGATCTTTCAGCCGGGCAGCCCGGTGTACAAGAAAACGGGCTGCATCAATTTCAGTGGCCATATCGGCAAGTTTATTTTCAATAGATTGAAAATCTCCGATGGGTGAGCCGAACTGTTTCCGCTGACCGGAATACTTCATCGATTCTTCAAAGGCACCCCGTGCAATTCCCACCGAAAGCGCACCGATACCAATACGTCCGCTATCAAGTATACGCATAGTGTCGATAAAACCTTTTCCCTGATCACCCAGTAAATTTTCTTCAGGTACCTTCACATCTTCAAAATACACTTCGGTGGTATCTGATGAATTCATTCCCAGTTTTTCCATCTTTCCGCCAGGCTCTACGCCCTCCCATTCACGTTCTACAATAAACGTGCTGATCCCTTTTGTGCCTTTGCCGGGATCGGTTTTCGCCAGTACTACATATGTATCGCCGACCGAACCTTGTGTAATAAATATCTTAGAACCGTTTAAAATCCAATTCTCATCACGTTTAACAGCTGTTGTTTTTATACCCGAAGCGTCACTGCCTGATCCGGGCTCGGTAAGGCACCATGCGCCAAGTTTTTTTCCTTGTGCCAGCGGTGTTAAATATTTTTGTTTCTGTTCCTTATTCCCTGCAAGTGCAATATGTCCTGATGCAAGCGAAGTATGCGAAGCAACGGTAAGTGCCAATGAAGCATCCCACCGGGCTATTTCTTCGATTGCCAGACAAAAACTGACGGTATCGACACCGCCGCCACCGTATTCTGTCGGGTGAACTATGCCCATCAAACCCTGTTCAGCAAGCAGTTCTATTATTTCGAAGGGGAATATTTTTTTTGAATCACGCTCTTTTACATCCGGGGCTACATAACGCTCGGTAAAGTCTCTGACACTGTCCCGGATCATTTGTTGTTCATCGGACAGTTCAAAATTTAGTGTGGAAGACTGTTGCAAAACATCACTATTCATAGAATAATATTGATGGGGTTCATATTCATTTATGATAAAAAAAAAGTCGATAAAATCGTTTCGTCCGGTAAAGCTTAGTTTCTTCCCCGTCCGGCTGCTGGTTTTGATCCGAAGACCCAAAGGGATTCCCTCGGGAGAATGCCTTGGGCCCCATCGGGCGGGTTTGGCGGGGCAACCACAGCCGAAACAATATAAATTTTGTATATATGGCATCGTAAAACTCAGGATACTGAAAAGGAACAAAAAGCCGACAAACAGGATATAATTTTTTGAAAAAGGTCAGAGAAAACAATACCAATTAAATTCTAAAGAGAGAAAACAATGTATTCATTAAGAAAAGAAGTTCTGTTATTTGTCATGGCAATGGTTGTAGGAATTTTTATGGTTTCCAGTCAGGCGGTTGCCCAGGAGAGAACAGAAGCATCTCTTTCCGGCAAAGTAGTTGATAGCTCAACGGAACAATCCCTGTCGGGTGTTGAAGTTAACATCGAGGGAATGGATGAGAGTACAACTACCGATGATGAAGGTAATTACAGCTTTGAGTCGCTTCAGCCCGGCACTTATACTGTTAGTGTGGAAGCTGAAGGTTATGAAATGTGGGAGAAGGAAGTTGAAATTACAGAAGAAAGCAAAACCCTCGATATCAGGCTGGAGCCTGCTCAATAAATACAGGTTAGCCACAGATTCGCACTGATTATCTTTTGTGAGTCTGCATAGATGGTGGGAAAGAATATTATGAAACAGTGAGTGATCTTCGTGTCTCAGTGGTTATTCAGCCATAATTCCATGTGACGCCGCGACCGATTTCCGGGTCCGGATAATTCCATGTTACCGCACCCTGATCACAGGCGTACATGCAGGTGCCGCATTCAATACAATCCTCCACCTGGAAATGAACTGTTCCTTCTTCATCTATCGTGTAGCAATTAGCAGGACAAACGTATGTAGTTGCTTTATGGGGACAGGTAGAATTGCAGATTTCGGTATCTACTACAATATGAGGCTTGATTTCTGATTTTGCCTGATTCCTGTAACTTACGAGACCAAGTCGCTCGGTCAGTTTCAATAATTTCATAATGATTTGGCTCCTTTGAATCCTAATTTCATCAGCTTCCAGTACGACGAATGCTCCCTGATCGATTCTGAGAGTAATTCGCGTGATTTTTTAGTCGGTTCGCTGTCAATAGTGAAAAATTTCCGCCCGAAATCACAGACCAGGTTGGGGACATCACTGAACATTTGAGGTTTGTGCAGCATTTGTACCGCATCCTGAAAGTTACGCATATCTTTCATTACGTAACTTTCTTCCAACGCAGTCCGGTACTCTTTCATTGTTTCACTCGTGTAGTCGCTCCGTTCTTTTGCCTTCAGGATCGTTTCAGCTGCCAGAATTCCCGAGCGCATGGCATAATCCATCCCCTGGATCGCTTTTCCTGCATTCATCAACAGGTTAGCCGCTTCCCCACACAACAGTATGCCGTCCTTATAAACCTCCCTTGGCATAACACGCATATCACCCGATGAAACTACATGGGCTGAATATTCCACGACTTCACCGCCTCTAATAGTGTCCCGGATTACCGGGTGTTTTTTAAAATGATTTAGGATATCATGAGGCTTCTGTCCCTTTTCCCGCAGATCCTTCAGGCCCAATACCAGACCGATTGAAATAGTATCACGGTTTGTATACAGAAAACCGCCGCCTTCCACGCCATTGGTTGAATAGCCGAGAAATTCATTCGACATCCCACTCAGTCCGTTTAGCTGGAAACGCTCTTCCAGTATATTCTTATCGTAGCGTATCACTTCCTTAATGCCGGTCAAAATATGATCGGCGGGCACATAATCATCCTGCAGTCCCACCTGTCTCGTAAGAAGGTTGTTGACGCCCTCCGCAATAATCACACTTTCGGCATGAAATTCTTCGTCACCGGTTCGTATGCCTACGGCTTTGTCATCTTTCATCAGCACCTCATCAACCTTGATGCTGGTTGCTATGAACGATTCCATGGCAAAGTCGCTCTTCTCAATTTCTTCCTGTACTTTATTTGCCAGCCAGCGATCAAACTTCGAACGTAAAACAACCACACCACTGTAGGGAGGTTCATTGAAATGGGAAGATTTAAAATCAAGTGAGAACGTGGACTGATCGTCCATGAACGTGAGGCGGCGGTGATTGATGAAACGCTCCCAACCACCATCTTTTTCCTTCCAGTATTCGGGGACAAGTTTGGCAAGATCACTTCCCCAGAGTACTCCCCCCGAGACATTTTTGGAACCGGCAAACTCACCCTTCTCGATAAGAAGGAATTTCATGTTGTTACGGGCCAGAATCATCGCCGCGGCCAAACCGGCTACGCCTGCTCCAACAATTATACAGTCAAATTTTTCATCTTCCAT
>CAZPWQ010000039.1:13569-28839 GCA_964590495.1 uncultured Balneolaceae bacterium | reverse complement strand
ATAACAAACTTACTTTTTATTTCTTATTTTCGGGTTGAAATTTCAAAAACCTAATCAGAAAATTTTATGGCTGACCAACAAGGATATGGATTGTTAAAAGGAAAAAAGGGATTGATCTTCGGTGCGCTGGACGAGCGAAGTATCGCATGGCGGATAGCACTGGCGTGTAAAAGGGAGGGAGGAGAGTTCGCTCTTTCCAATGCACCGGTAGCATTGCGTTTCGGGGAACTGGATGATCTTGCGGAAGAAACCGGGGCCAGCGTTTATCCCTGTGATGTCTCCAAAGAGGATGAAGTACAGGAGCTGATGCAGAAAGTGAAGGATGAGTACGGCAAAATAGATTTTATCCTGCACGCTATCGGGATGTCCCCCAATATCCGGAAGAATAAAAAATACCGGGAATTAAATTATCGCTGGTTTCAGCAGACATTGGATATCTCTGCTGTTTCGTTGCACAAGATCCTGCATTTTGCCGAGGAGGAGGATATTCTTAATGATGGTTCCAGCGTTGTGGCGTTATCTTATATTGGTGCTCAGCGTATTTTTTCAAAGTACAGTGATATGAATGATGCCAAGGCCCTGCTCGAAAGTATCGCCCGCAATTACGGTAGTCGCTTGGCCGACAGGGGAATCCGGGTGAATACGATTTCACAGGCACCTACAAAGACTTCAGCTGGCAGCGGCATCAAAGGATTCGATGGTATGTACACATTTGCGGATAAGCTCGCGCCGCTCGGCAATCCTACGGCCGATGAGTGCGCGGATTATTGTGTAACCCTCTTCTCAGATCTGACGCGAAAAGTCACTATGCAAAATCTCTACCATGACGGCGGATTTGTTACGGCCGGTATTAATGAGGAAATGATCAACGACCTGGCCAAAATGTATGCTGATGATGAGGATGATGAGTAGGATAAATCCGTAATGCGTAATACGTAAAAACTCTGTCACGCATTACGCATTACTCGTTACGAATCATAATGCTCTGTGACTTATTATGGCGTTCAGAATAGTCAATGCCCCTTTTCCATAAAGAATTTTTCCAGGTTTAATCTTTCGCTCAAAAGCAGTTAATTGAGTCTGGATATAATATGAAGATAAAAAGGTATTTGGTATGAAGAGACTGGTTGTATTCGAGATTTTCTTGTTTCTATTCTGTTCTGCTGCATTTTCCCAGGGTTTGCCCGCCATTAGTGAGAAAACAGAGGGGTTCGAAACCTATGAAGGCTACTTCACTTATTACTGGGATGAGTCCGAAGGAAAAATCTGGCTCGAAATCGACAGTTTCGACAGCGAATTTCTGTACGTAAATTCCCTGTCTGCAGGTATCGGTTCCAATGATATCGGTCTTGACCGGAATCAACTGGGAGATAACCGGATTGTCTATTTCGAACGGCGAGGGCCAAAAGTGCTGATGGTGCAGCCCAATTATTCCTATCGTGCGATAACCGACAACCCGCAGGAGCAGGCATCGGTACGGGATGCTTTTGCACAATCTGTTTTGTGGGGTTTCAAAATAGAAGCCGCTGAGGGTGAACGGGTGCTGGTGGATGCAACCGGTTTTCTGCTTCGGGATGCTCATAGTATAGCGGAAAGGTTGCGCAGTAATAATGAGGGCGACTACAGCATCGATGATTCCCGGTCCGCCATCTATACGGAGGGCACGCTTAATTTCCCGCAGAACAGCGAATTTGAAGCTACGCTTACTTTTACGGGCGATAAACCCGGCCGGCAGGTCAGCTCTGTGACACCGACACCCGAGGCTGTGACTGTGCGGCAGCACCACTCTTTCGTACAGCTGCCGGATGATGATTTCGAACCCCGTCGGTTCGATCCGCGTGCAGGCTATTTCGGCATCAGTTACCAGGATTACAGCACGCCGATCAGTGAACCTCTGACAAAAAGATTTATCACCAGGCACCGGCTGGAGAAAGCAAATCCCGGAGCCGAAACGAGTGAGCCTGTCGAACCGATCGTCTATTATCTGGATCCCGGCACGCCGGAGCCTGTCAGGGGTGCACTGCTGGATGGCGCGCGCTGGTGGAATGAGGCTTTTGAAGCCGCCGGTTATAAAGATGCCTTCCGGGTTGAGGTACTGCCCGACACGGCACATCCGATGGACGTGCGATATAATGTGATTAATTGGGTTCATCGTTCTACACGGGGCTGGTCATACGGCTCTTCGGTCGTCGATCCCCGAACCGGAGAAATCATCAAGGGTCATGTATTGCTGGGTTCACTGCGTGTGCGACAGGATTACCTGATTGCGGAGGGGCTTTTATCACCCTATACAGAGGGATTTAACTATGACCAGGATGATCCTATGCTGGAGATGGCACTGTCGCGGATCCGGCAGCTTTCGGCTCACGAAGTGGGACATACGCTGGGGCTGGCACATAATTTTGCAGCAAGTACCAACGACCGGGCATCCGTAATGGACTATCCGGCTCCCAAAGTGACCATCAATCCCGACAGTACCCTGAGTTTGGGAGATGCGTATGATACGGGAATAGGTGCGTGGGATAAAGTTGCCATTACGTACGGCTACAAAGATGTGTCATCCGTACCTGTTGAAGAACAGGCATTGGAAGATATCATTAATAAGGCGATAGAAGATAAGCTGTTGTTTATTTCAGATTCGGATGCACGGCCAGAAAGCGGAGCCCATCCCAAAGCGCATTTATGGGATAATGGAGAAAACGCCGTAGATCAGCTGAAACATATTATGGAAGTACGGCAAATAGCATTGGAAAATTTTTCCGAAACAAATATTCCTCCCGGTACTCCGATGGCTCAACTCGAAGATGTGCTGGTACCCATTTACCTGTACCACCGCTACCAGATTGAAGGTACTGTAAAGTTGATCGGCGGTTATGATTACAGCTATAATTTAAGAGGCGACAACCAGAAAGGACCGGAGCCGGTGGCCGACAGCCTGCAAAGAAAGGCACTTGATGAACTTTTAAAAACTATTTTACCGGAGGCTTTACAGATGCCGGAAAAGATCAGAAATCTTATTTCACCGCGTCCGATCGGTTATCAGGATTCACGGGAGCTGTTTAATAATTATACCGATCCTGTATTTGATCCGCTCGGGGTGGCCGAAACAGCCGCAAGTATGACGGCAGGTTTACTTCTGAACCGGAACAGGGCTGCCCGTCTCACCGATGCGAAAGCCAGGAATGATGATAATCTCGGACTTGGAGATTTACTGGAAGAGATAATAGTAAATACCTGGCAGGATACCGTAAGTGAAGGTTATGAATCTGCCATACAAAATACTGTAAATCATGTGGTGCTTTTTCACATGATGAACCTGGCTGCCGATGAAGAGGCCTCTCCGCGGGTAAGAGCTATTACGAACCTGAAGCTTGAGTCGCTGCGTGAATGGATGAAAATTGAGGCCGAAGAGCGTGCCGACACCGAACAGCGGGTGGCTTCCCTGCTCTTCGGATACCGAACACTTCAACAGTTCAAGGATAAAGGTGAAATGTTTATGCCGACCGAGCCTCTGCCCCCGCCGCCGGGCTCACCTATTGGAAGCGGAGCGAACCGGCTGCGCTGTGAGTTATAGTTAATGATAGTAGCATTTTATTATTTTGAAGTGTTGTATCCGATTACTAATCTTTTATAACTCATGATTTCATCCGAGGAGCTGCTTAATGCATATGCCAATGGTATCTTTCCGATGGCCGATTCGCGGCACGATCCTGATGCGAAATGGTATACGTCCCGTATGCGTGGAATCATTCCTCTTGATACATTTCGTGTATCTTCCAATGTACAGCGTATTGTGCGTAATCATCATTATCATATTAAATTTGATTACGCTTTCCGGGATGTAATGGAAGCCTGTGCGGAACGTGAGAATACCTGGATATCCGATAATATAATTGAATCGTATTGCAGGTTGCATGAGCTCGGTTATGCTCATTCGGTAAGTGTATATGACAGGGAGTGGAAATTGGTCGGCGGACAATATGGGGTATCCTTGGGGGCTGCTTTTTTCGGTGAATCGATGTTTGAGTGGGCGAAAGAAGCTTCAAAAGTAGCATTGTTCTGGAATCATAAGGCCCTGGTACAAGGAGGATTTGAGCTCTGGGATACCCAATTCTGGACGGAGCATCTGGCGCAGTTCGGTTGCATCGAAATTACGGCCTCTGAATATCAAAAGCGTCTTGAATCTGCTATAAAAAAGGAAGCGGAATACCTTGCTGTTGATATTTCGTAAAAGAGAGCAGTAGCCCGATCTTGATTGGGCTCTGCGAACTTCCATGATGGTCTGCTGCAATGTCAATTTTGAAACATACGGGTTGTGTTTCCGGAGCGCGGAGAATTTATTTGCCTGCCTGAAGATAACCAGGACCTTATTATCAGCCATCAATATTCACGTATTCTAATCTCATCCAGGGCACTCTCACGTGTCATGCTTCCTTTATCCACCTCCTCCAGTATTGATTTTTGTATTTGCATATCAAAACGTTCAGGCACCTCATCAATTCGGCTTGAAAGCGAAACGGAAACCAGGATATATTGGTCCGGTTTTACTGATTTGAGGGTCCGGCCGTAATCAACCAGGTACTCCTTTAGCACCCTCACAAAGCTATCATAAGCGTTACGTTCTTCCTCTAACTGCTTTTTTTGGTTTTCTTCCAGGTCATCTTCTTTATCATTATTTTTCGTTACGGTGACATGCGGTTTACCGTCATCATTTCTGCGTACATCAATGGAGCCATTGAGGTTAAGAGCTGCTCGCAGAGAAGAAAATGAATTATCTCCGTATCGGGCATTGAACGAAAAAAGAGCACCAAAGTTATCGAGCCCCAGGTAATTTACAGTTCCGCTGATACGGAAACCTGATTCCTCTTTCAAAGCAGTTTCAAAGATATTTGCCATCACTTTCAGATCGAGCTTTTCTTTGGCGTCAGCTGAAGTTTTGCTGATCACCAGACGATCCTCGAACTGTGAATCACTGATATCCCCGGATCGGAAAGCCTGTAAATTTTCTTTTGATGTCACGATAGAAATAACAGGCAGCGTTTTATGTTTTTTGTGATCTGCTTCCGTTCTGAAAGAGAAGAAGTGATTATTGCTACTTTGGGTATCATAAATCACCATTATATTTTCATTGTCGGAAAGCTGTCCCATTGTCGATCCGTAATCTCTGAGAAATTCTTTGATGCGGTCAGTGACCGTTTGCTCGGTTACTTTTTCCCCGTCACCGTCATTACCATATTGGAAGGTATAGCCGGATACATCTCCATCAGCGTCACTTGTCATGACGAAGGCGGGAGGTCCTCCCGGTATAGTAAAAATAACTCCGTAGCCGGGGAGATAGGTGCCGCGGATCTCTTTATTTCCGTTGAAAGAAAATGTACCGGCTCGCACCTGTACTGTGTTTCCGTGAGCTGCCCATTGAGTCTTGAACAGCTCTTGTAAGATATTTTCCATGATATTGATATCGCGGTTCATCCGATCGGCATCAATAGATTGGCTATGGATAGTTTGCGAGGCAAATAACAATATCGGTATCCACAGGAGTAGAATTTTGCTGAGGTATTTCATAGTTGTTGGGGTTAGTTATTAATTTCCGTCATTATAACTGGCGTTTTGCAGCATTTGTCCTAAAAACCGGTTGGTCTGCTGCAAGCGGTAATCCGTTGTTTGTTGAAGTTCATTCAGTGTTTGGTTAACGAGCTGCAAGTCATTTACCCGTTGACGCTGAAAATAGTTTACTACCTGCTGCAGCTGGTCCTGGTTTTGCTGATTAATCGTTTCCATATATTCAGCCATCATGATAGCATTTTCTTCCTGCATCCGGTTGAAAAGCATTTCTGCATGTTCGGCTGAAATTTCGTCGACTGTCGGGGAGTGTCCGAAACTTACCGCTATTCCTGCTTCTGAAGTTTCGATGTGCAGTTTTGCAACGGAGGATACAAGTAACAGAAGAACCAAACCTGCAGCGATGGCAAAACCGGCCTTACCTAATAGTGTTTGTGGCAGCAGAGTCCGGGCATCCTGCCACCATTGACTGAATGAATTTTGGTTTGGATCCAACATCAGCAGTTTCCGGTCCGGTTCCTGCACAGGCATTTTCTGCAGCAGTGATCGTGTCTGCCTGAATTCATCCAGTTCTTTTCTCAGGTGGGGATTTTCTGCCAGATATGATTCGAGTTTCTGTTTTTCGGTATCCGTAATTTCATCATAGAGATAATCCATGAAAAGAGATCTTGCCAGTTGATCATTCATAATGTAAAGCCTCCAATTCTATATTCCATTGTTCAAAAAGTTTTCGCAATGTTTTCAAACCATAGTACAGGCGTGATTTTACTGTATTTTCCGGTTCCTCCAGAATTTCAGCAATCTCACGAAATTTAAGTCCTTCATATTCTTTCATAATAACTACAACTCGCTGTTCTGCCGGAAGTTGATTCAGCGCCAGCTGAAGTATCGATTCCAATTGATGCTGATGAATCAAATTATCGGGTTTCGAGTCCCGGCTGTCAGCAATGGGATGGTCTGCTAATGCTTCTATCGAAGAAGAACGGCGACGTCCAGCCCGTTTCGATTCATCAAGGCACAGATTGTTTGCGATACGGTAAATCCAGGCCGGAAATTTTTCAGCATCGTCCAGGGTGTGCAGTTTTTTATAGACTTTAATGAAAGTTTTCTGTGTGATATCCATTGCTTCATCATGACTGGAGAAGTAGCGGTAGGCGAATCGGTGAATCCGGTGCTGCCAACGTTCTATAATTTTATTAAACGCTTCATTATCACCGCTTCGAAATTCTTCTATAAGTTTTACATCAGTCATTGTAAATAAAATGCGGTACCGGTAGTGTCATGATATATGTTATTAATCCATCCCGGCGGTTTCAGTTAATTTAGCAGATGGTATTAATTTTGTATGAGTATGACGAATAAAAGGAAGAAATAGTTTTACGGAGATAGTTATTTATAACTGCATTTCTTAAAAAAAAAGGAGAATTGTATGGACAGGCTGGTTCAGCAGTCGGACGGCTTCGGCAATATTCCCTGCTAATCAGACCTATCCTCCGCCGTCATTTCCCCTGACCAGCGCCGCAATTACATCCAACCTCTTGGGGTGAATAATGCAGATTAAAATTGCAGAATGCTTATTTATGCACTGTAGCAGGGGAAGGTAAAAATATTTTTTGGCTGGATAATCATTTTCCCCGGGAAGGTTTGATTTTAAAGTAACACATAAACCTGCTTTGCAGTTGCCGTTATACGTTATTTTTAAAGTTGTGAAAAATACTTGTACAAGCTATAGGGAGGGATTTTTACAAAAATTGTCCAACTAATGGTACGCCCTAAACAGGAACTAGTTTCCTTTGTATGGGTAAAACTTGACACATACTGACAACCGAAGTCAGTCAATCATAAGGAATGAAATTTTAACTAACATAAATAAAAAAGTCACACAACTATGATCAAGAATAATAAAATCTTATATGGTCTATTATCCATGATTGTTGCTATTGCATTTTCGCTGAATACAGCGACTGCACAAGAAACCAATCAGGATGTAACAACCAGTAATGCCTATAAAGGAAAAGTAGTAGATGCTACCACTGATCAGCCTCTCCCCAATGTTGAGGTTGAAATTGAGGGTCAAACAGTTACTACTGATGACGAGGGTATCTTTACCTTTGAAAATCTCGAAACCGAAACCGAAACTGAGGGAGTGGGTGCCGAAACCCAGGACCGGGGAGTGGGTTCCGATGAAATCGAAATCAAAATAAATCATGAGGGTTATCAAGAGCTCAGCGAAACTGTTTCTCTTCAGGAAATGATGGACCGAGGACACGCTCAGGGTCAAGAGCAACAAACCCAACAGCAAGATGAGCAAGAATTCGGCCAAGAGCAGGACGACGATATCAAAACATTTGAGCTCGAACCTGAAGAAGACTATTAACATCTGGAAATCAGATGTTTTTCTTCTTAAGCCATCCCGGTTTCGCCGGGGTGGCTTTTTTTTTACACCCGGAGTGAATAAGCTTTTAGAACTTCCTGCACTTTATTTTTTATGCCTTTCGGATCGAGACCTACCTCCCGGTGCAGTTCCTGTTGGGTTCCGTGTTCCACAATATGGTCGGGTACCCCCATAATTGTTACCGGAATATGATGGGGTTTGTCGCCCAGGTACTCTGTTACGGCACTGCCAAAACCGCCCAGCTTAGTGCCGTCTTCGATGGTAATAATATGTTCGTAGGTATGACATATATCATCAATGAGATCTGAATTTAGTGGTTTCGCGAATCGCATATTGTAATGTCCGATATTAATACCTGTTTTCCCGAGATCATCTGCGGCCTCCGCCACATAATTACCCATGGGACCAAAGCTCAATATGGCAATTTCTTCTCCTTGTCGCAGGCATTCACCCTTTCCTATCTCTATTTTCGTAAATTCTTTTCGGATTTCCATACCTGTTGCTTTTCCACGCGGATACCGGATGGCCCAGGCGGCTTCTTCATATTTTGAAGCAGTGTACATCATATCACGGAGTTCCTGCTCGTTTAGGGGGGATGAGACGATCATATTCGGAACCGCACGCAGGTACGAAATGTCGTAAAGACCATGATGAGTAGGTCCGTCGGCGCCGACCAAACCGGCACGATCGATGCAAAAAACAACCGGCAGATTTTGAATAGCCACATCATGTATAACCTGGTCATAAGCGCGTTGCAGGAATGTGGAATAGATAGCTGCAAAAGCTTTCTTACCATCCGCAGCCAGTCCTGCAGCAAAGGTAATTGAATGTTGTTCGGCAATTCCTACATCAAAGGCCCGATCGGGATATTTCTCCATTAAAGGCCATAAACTTGATCCGCTGGGCATCGCCGGAGTAATGCCCACGATGCGATCATCTTTGTCAGCCAGCTCCACGATAGCTTCTCCAAAAACGTGCTGGTATTTCGGTATGGCCAGACCTTCTTTCTTTTTATCGAGAGATTTGCCGGTAATTTTATCAAAGGGGCTGCTTTGGGCATGCCATTTCGTTTGTTCACGCTCGGCCGGTGCAAAGCCTTTGCCTTTTACCGTAACGGCATGCAATAGCTTTGGGCCCGGGATATTTTTGAGATCTTCCAGATGCCGGCGCATGGTATCAACGTTATGTCCGTCTACCGGACCGTAGTATTTAAACCCGAGAGCCTGGAACAATCCTCCCGGTGTGATGGCGGTGGTAACTGCCTTTTCAAGTCTTGAAGCAATTTTGCGCATCTTTTCACCGGCCGATTTAAAATGGCCGAGCATGTCGTAGATTTCATCTCGCAGCTTATTGAATGTTTTACTAGTCGTTATTTCGGTCAAATATTCTTTGAGAGCGCCGACATTCGGATCAATAGACATGCAATTGTCGTTCAGGATGACAAGTATGTCGCGGTTTAACGCTCCTGCATTGTTCATAGCTTCGAAAGCAAGTCCGGCGGTCATGGCACCATCACCGATAACAGCAACTACTTTTTTATCGGATTGGTCCAAATCACGGGAAACCGCCATGCCGAGTGCGGCCGAGATAGAGGTGCTCGAGTGGCCCACACCAAAAGCATCATAAGGACTTTCGGAGCGCTTGGGAAAACCTGACAACCCTCCGTATTGACGATTGGTGCTGAATCGATCGCGACGCCCTGTCAGGATTTTATGGCCGTACGACTGATGGCCGACATCCCACAGCAGGAGATCTTCAGGGGTATCATAAACATAATGTAGGGCAACAGTCATTTCGACCACACCCAGACTGGCCCCGAAATGTCCGCCGTGTATGGAAACCATATCAATGATGTAATCCCGAAGTTCATCACAAACATCGATGAGCTGATCGGGTTTAAGTTTTTTCAGATCTTCCGGAGAATCAATTTCGGCCAGTAGTGGACCCGGTGTTATTTCTTCAAATTCCATATTAGATTATTCTTCTGAAGCATTTTCATCCTGTTGCCTGGATACTTTCTCAATGCGCAACTCTGCTTCTTCAAGTGTTTGAGTACAAAGTTTGGACAGTTTTATTCCTTCTTCATACAGGTTAATTGACTTTTCCAGCGAAATGGAATCATCTTCAAGTTCCTTCACAATAGATTCCAATCGGGCTAAAGCCTCTTCAAAATTTGGTTGATTTTCTTTATTCATAAACATTTACTGCCATATTCCATTGGCACCCTTAACTAAACAGTTTCACAGTTGGGAATCCAATCCCTTTTCCATCTCCTTCTGTTTTTTCTTCTTCTGCTTTTGTGATTCACGATCGAACTGTTGTATAAAGGAATCCAGTTCACTTCCACTCAAAAACGAAATTTTTTTCGTTTCCTTATACTGCTCATAAAATACAGAAATTAAAGCTGCCAAAGGTACTGCAATTAAAAGACCTAAAAAGCCGAACATAAATCCAAATAAAAGCAAAGAAACCATAATCAAAAGAGGATGCAGCCCTACGTGTTTACCGACAACCCTCGGTACGATAAAGCCGGATTCGAGCACCTGTTCTATTGCAAATACAATATATATTCCCGGCAAAAACTGGTACCACGGATCACCGAGACTCGCTCCCACCAGAGTACAAAGCGTTATGCTGAACCAAAGACCGAATGTGGGTACGAAGTTTGTCAGTCCGGCAATTATTCCAAGCACCAGGGCATAGGGAACGCCGAAAATATAAAAACCAAGACTCAAATTCACAGCACTTATTAATACTACGATAAACAATCCCCGAAGATAGGATCCAACAATACGACTGATTTGTGTAGTGTAGTCGGTTGAAACGTTTTGAGGAGTGAGAAGAGAACGTACGAAAACACCGATTTTTTCATAGTCACGAATCATAAAAAAGGACAAAAACGGCATAAGGATAGTAAAGAAAATTACCGTAACAATACTGCCAAAACCTGATATATAGGTCGAGGAGAGGTTTGTTATACTTATGTAAAACTGATCTATAAGAATATTAATTTGGTTAGCAAACTGGGCCTTGATTGAATCAGTCTGAAATCCAAGCTGCTCAAATAGAGCCAGTATACCGGTACTTTCTATCATGCCTTCAGTATCATTCGAAGCTTCGTATAACAGCGAACCCAGTTTGGAAATTTGTTCTATAAGAACAGGCGTGGCAAAGAAGATAGCCAGGCCAATAAGTCCCAGACTGACAAAAGTAAATACACCCGCAATAAGTCCCCGTGGTATTTGTCTGAGCTCGAGCTGTTCAACCAGCGGATTGATAATAAATGCAATGATGTACGCAAGAATAAAAGGAATGAGCAGATGACCCGAGTCGTATATTAGCCAGATTCCGCCTGCAAAGAAAGTAGCGTACAACAGGGCCCGCGCAACCGGCTGTCTGCGGATGGGATAAAGGACTATGCCGATCAGAAGGGTATAACCCAACGGATTTATCAGGTGCTCAAGCAGATACATCAGGAATAGCAGACCTGCCACACCGGCGACCATTAAAATAAGCTGTCCCCGTTCATTAAGCCATTCTCTGGAGTAGTTTCTCATAATTTTTCAACTTTTTCACTGATCAAATAATTTAATTGATCAAATACAATCGTCCAACCCTGATTCCGGTAATTTTTATCATAGGCTTCTAGTCGAAGGCAAAGAGCAAAACGCATGGCGCATGGCGAAAACCAGCTCTTTCCATCCGCCGGCTGGCGGACTTTGCTCTATGCGCCCTGCCCCGTCTCTCATTTCCACTGAACCTTTCGAATGGTTGTGCCGTCGGATTCAAACTGAAGAGCTCCATCCAGGCTGGTAAAATAAAGTTCGGAATTTGTCTGCCGTAACCTCTTTATGGCATCCGGATGCGGATGGTTAAAACGGTTCGACCTTGCAAGGGAAACTGTGGAAATATCGGGTGTTGCGGCTTTCAACAGGATGTTGTTTGAGCTTGTCTTGCTACCGTGATGTCCAACTTTCAGGAAATCTGTATCTAAAAGATCCGGATAATTGGTGACCAGACGTTTTTCCTGATTTACTTCGGCATCTCCCATAAAAAGAAATTCGGTGGAGCCATAAATTAATTCCAGTATCAGCGAGTGATCGTTTACATTCGTGAAAGTTTTAGTACTGCCGGGACCATAAATAAAAATCCGGATAGAGGGATCTAAATCAATAATATCTCCTGCTGAAAGTGATTTGACCGGGATATCTTTTTGAGCGGCTTTTTGCAGATAAGTTCGGTAAAGGTTGGAATCATAAGTAGCTCCGGCATTATAAATAGTATCAATGGGAAAATGATCGATCAGTTCTACGGTTCCGCCAATATGATCGGCGTGAGGATGTGAGTGGAAAACAGCATTCAGTCGGGAAATACCTTCGGCTTTCAAGTGAGGAATAATGACATGTTTGGCACTGTTGTATGAAGGAGCCCATCGCCCCGTATCTATCAGAAAATGGTTGTTGTTTGGCGTGCTGATCAATGTGGCGTCTCCCTGTCCAACATCTAAAATTGTGATTTTCATCACTGGTAGCGCAGTTTTTTCATAAAGCAGTTGTCCCTGGTACAGGCAGAGTACCAACAAAAATCCGCAGATATACTTCCACCGTAATTTTGGGATTGTCCACGCCGCTATGGCAAAGAGGGCGGATATCCAGATTAAAAATAGCATCGGACTTTCCAGATTTGTCTGTATCCAGCTCCCGTCCAGTGTGGAAGTCCATCTCACAAATTCGTGCAGGTTTTCCAGGAATACCTGAATAGGCCAGTTCATGATTTGTGAGAGATCGGGAAATGCCAGTGCTATCGGTATCAGAAAAAGAGCGGCAGGCACAGCAAAGGTCAGAAAAGGTACCACCAATGCATTGGCAAGTGGACCTATTAATGAAAACTCACCGAAATAATATACCAGCAGCGGATATAGCCCGGCCTGTACCAGTATGGAAATGACAACTACCATAACCGGCATGCCATACCAGCTAAAGCGGATCCAGTCAGGCAGGTAGTGGCTGATGGTCGCAGACGATAACAAAATAATATAGACAGCTCCAAAGGAGAGTTGAAAACCGATATCGAAAATATCGTCGGGATTAACAAGCAGAATGATAAGAGCCGCAAGGGCAGTAAGATTTTTAGAGTCCCGAACTTTGTGAAAAAGCCGGCCGTACATAAGAAACCCTCCAACCAGCGAAGCCCGGCTTACGGATGCGGAAAATCCGGTCAATCCAGCATAAAAGAAGAGGATAAGTACCAGTATTGCCAGCCCGGTCTGTTTCCCATATCTGAATGTCCAGAAAAATGGTATAATCAGCCAGAAAGGTGCCAGGATAAAGCCCACATGCAGACCTGAAACCGCCATAATATGAGAGAGCCCCGCCCGGGAAAATGCTGTTTTATCTTCCGGATCAAGTTCATGTTTGTAGCCAATAAGAAGGGCTTTCGCCAGCGGCTGCGTTTGAGGATTGAAGTTTATATCTATAGCAGTGAGAACTTTATGGCGCAGACTGTTCCAGCTAATGAAATTTCTTCTATTGATGTGTGATATAAACGACTGAATACCTGCCTGTACGTAGATTTCTTCTGAGGCCAAATAACGTTTATAGTCGAATTCGTTCGGGTTGCGTTTTCCTTCCAGGGGAATAACAGTGGCATTGACAATAAGTCTGTCTCCCAGTGTCAGTTGTGCGGGAAGCTCAGTATCAGCCGGATTCAAAATTGCCCGCATATTAAAATTCTCGGGCCATACATCCGGTGAATTAAAGCGTGTTGTATCAACTGACATGTCGATATGATATTTACCTGTACCGCTTTGTTTGATCCTGTATACCTCACCGTGAAAGGTCAGATCTTCCCAGCTGTATGCTTCAAAAACTTCTGGCTTTTGGCTCCTGCTTTCCTTGTACAGGCTGTGCCAGAATCCCCCAAAAATAAATACGGCTGATAAATAGCAGATTATGGTCGAAGAATATATCAGGCGGTTTACCCTGTGTTTGGTGAAGCGCTCGGCGGTACCATACCCCGTTATTGCCAGAGCGAATAAAAGCAGCCATATCCACAGGGGTAAACGAATGTAGCTGTTGAGGATAATACCCGCACAAAATAACAGTGCCAGCCGTACGGCCGGATATTTTGCGAAAGGGAACCGATATTTTGTTGATATTCTCACATTGGTATGTACATCCTGGCAGCAATTCCTTACTATTAAATTTCTTGGTGAGAGTTGCGGGCTAATTCTAAATAAATATTGAAACTATGGAACAGGTTACTCGAAATTTATTGTGGGTACTGACATTGGCGGTTTTAATCGGTTGTGGGAATACTGACCTGCAGGATACTTCAGCCAAAGAATGGGCACTTGTTTTACATGGCGGGGCCGGTGTGATTTCAGAGGATATGGCTGATTCTGTAAAGCAGGAATATTTTGACAGCCTTGAGGAGGCCCTTTCTGTCGGAGAGGATGTTTTGAGTAATGGCGGTTCATCGCTTGACGCAGTAGAGCAGGTGATCAATTATCTGGAAGATAATCCTCGGTTTAATGCGGGAAGAGGCTCAGTATTTACAAATGAAGGTGCCCACGAGCTGGATGCGGCATTTATGCTTGGGAATACACGCGAAGCGGGAACCATTACCGGCGTTACAACAGTAAAGAATCCTATTTCCCTGGCACGGCTCGTTATGGAAAATTCCGAGCATGTAATGTTTGCTGCGGAAGGAGCCGAGGAATACGCAGACCAAATGAAGGTTGAACGTGTGAACCAGGATTATTTTTATACCGAACGCCGGCATAATGCATGGAAGCGGGCGCTGCAGCGGGAGAATGAAGATGCTCAATCAAGTCTGCAGGAGGATTCTTCCATATTCTTTGATGAACAGAAATATGGTACTGTCGGATGTGTTGCCCTGGACAGCGAAGGCAGACTTGTAGCGGGGACTTCAACCGGCGGTATGACCAATAAAAAATTCGGTCGCGTCGGAGATGTACCCATTATCGGTTCAGGCACATATGCAAGTGATGTGGTTGCTGTATCAATGACAGGCTGGGGAGAAAAAATTATGCGCGCCGTTTCGGGCCATACCGTCAGCTCCTATATGAAGTTTAAAGATGCTTCGCTTGATGAAGCCGGCAGTTATCTTCTGGAAGAGGTACTTGAACCTGGTGATGCCGGTATGATAGCGGTCGACAAGTACGGTAATATGCTGATGGATATGAATACCCAGGGCATGTTCCGGGCCAAATCAGATTCCGAAGGAGACAGAGAAATTGCAATTTGGGATTAACCAGGGATGGTAGCTTCTTTTCGGCATCCGGCATCCGG
>CAZPWQ010000039.1:0-13469 GCA_964590495.1 uncultured Balneolaceae bacterium | reverse complement strand
CGGCATCCGGCATCCGGTCAAATCTCCCCGTAAAAATATTCCCGCAGCTCCTGGATATAAATTCCTATACTATTGCGTAATTCGAACAGCTGTTCGTGGAAATACCTGTACTGATTTCCTGTGATAAAGGTCGATCCTTTTATATCGCGCCGCAAAAGAGAAAGGGCATCGTTTGCACAATACAAAGCCTTCTTGGTATAGGCGATATTACCCCCCAAAAAATCGGGTTCAAAACCGAAAGAATAGCCCCCGGCTACTTTGGCCCCGATTTTAAGGATATTTCCTACAAATTCATTGTATTCGGAAGTAAATTGCTCAGGCTTTGTGCCTTCGACCCACTGTAATATAACAGCAGCAAGCTCACGGGCGTCATTATAGATATCGAGCGTATCGATTGATCCAAAATCTGACATCGTAAAATCATCACTCAACTCCTTCCACTCTTCGCCGTCTTCAAAATCCTCATCTTCATCGAAGTCGAAAAAGTAATCATCCTCAGGTTCGTCAAAGAAAGGGTCGTCAAGATCATCGTCCCAATCATCATCGAAATCCTCATCTTCATCATCAGGAAAATAAGCTTCTTCAAATTGAAGTTCTTCCTCGATAAATGCATCTACGGCATCAAGTTCATCATTGTTTTCCCGGAGCAGGATAACCCAGCGGGGGAGGTTGCCGGACGGATCCGGTGCAATGAATTTACGAAGCTGTGCACTCTTTTTTTCAATTTCATTCAGGTGAGCTTCCCATTGATACTCATCCCAAACTCCATCATTAAAATCACCGTTGTACATGTACGTAATTAGTTGGTGATAAAATTATCTAATTATAATTAAAACGAAATATTTCCTTTTTGCAATTGGAAAAATAACGTTTTTTGACAAATAAAAATATTTAAATATATACGAATAGTTGTGAAATATTTGTAGAAAGTATTCTTACTTACAATCGCTCCAGCACACCTGTGATAATTTGTGTCATTTTAGGTTCGGCCATGCCCGCTGCTTCCAGTATTTTTTCAATGTTAACCGGTTCCAGCGCATCAGGAAAGCACTCATCGGTAACTACAGATAACCCCATCACATCCATACCCATGTGCACGGCTGCAATTACTTCAGGAACGGTACTCATACCCACTACATCAGCCCCGATCATACGCAGGTACCGGTATTCGGCTTTTGTTTCCAGGGTGGGCCCGCTGAGCGCCAGATATACACCCTGATGCATTTTAATGCTTTTTTCCAATGCTACACGTTCGGCGAGTTCTATCAGCCGTTCGGTATATGGCTCGCTCATATCTGGAAATCGGGGGCCGAGTTCGTCGTCGTTCGGACCTATTAACGGATTATCGCCCAGCATATTGATATGGTCGTTAATCAGCATAATATCACCGCGGGCATAATTGGGGTTCATTCCTCCGCTTGCATTGCTGACCAACAGCATGTCTACACTTAAACCTTTCAAAACACGTAGGGGAAAGGCTATTTGTTGCATGGAATAGCCTTCATAGTAATGGAACCGCCCCTGCATCGCTACCACTTCTTTTCCGCCGAGAGTACCGAACAACAGGCGCCCGGCATGACTTTCAACAGTAGAAACCGGGAAGTGGGGAATATCTGCATATGAAATTCTCTTATTTATTTCGATTTCATCGGCAAGGTGTCCCAGTCCTGTGCCTAAAATGATGAGATAATTGGGTCGCATTTCAATTTCATTCTGTACATAGGAGAGTGCTTCGTCACGTTTATTTCTAAATTCTTCAACTGTTTCTCGGTGCATTTGGTAAGGCTGGTGATTTTATTATATATGGTTGGATTTTAAAGAAGGGATATAGGGATATAGGGGTATAAGGTGTAGTATTTTATTTTTTAATCCAGTTCATCAATAATATCATCCACGTTTTCTGCACCCGGGGGCAGGGGTTGTGAGTCCTCCTGCAGGTCATCCGATTCTTTTACATTGTTTTTATTTTTTCTTCGGCCATAATTTGAAAGGGTTTCTTTAAACTTATCATCATCGGCGGGCAGATCGAAAAGTGCGGCCTCATCCTTTGAAAATTGTTCGAGTGACTCACTTGCCATCTCAAGATAAGAACGAATACCGCTGATTATTTCCTTGCGGCGGTCGAGCAGTCTGATTATGCTTTGACGCACCTGTTGTCGCTGTTGCGTGGCTTCGCGGACAATGGATTCGGCTTCCATTTCAGCTTTTTCTATTTTATTTTTCGCTTCTTTTCGTGCGCCAGTCAGTTTATGTTCGGCCGACTCTTTGGCGGTTTGCAGGGTTTCATGGAGCGCCTCTTCCACCCGTTCGTAATGTTTTAACTTGTCTTCCAGGTTTTCGATCTTGCTTTCCAGTTCACGGTTTTTCGCAACAAGATGTTCCCATTCGTTGGCCATCAGGTTTAAAAAGGCCTTTACTTCAGCTTTATCATAGCCACGAAGTGATTTTTCAAAATTCTGTTGTTTGATTTCGAGTGCTGTCAGTTTCATGGTATCGTTACTTTTGCCCTAAGGATTAGTTATCAGGAGAACGTACTACTCTCTTAGCATATTTCGCAGGTTGTTGTTTCCCGAATCTGATTCAGTCGGTTCCTCATCTATCTCTATATTCTTCCGCTCCGGTTCTTCAATGGATTTACCCGTACCTGACGACGAACCGGTTACTTCTTCTTCGCTTGCAATAGCTTCAAGATTTTGCAGCCGCCGTTCGGTATCCTTTTTATGCTGCATAAATGCTTTCGCCAGTCGATTGAAATCTTCTTCATTGTAGGCGTTGTTATTGCGATTTATCCACGACTTGATCAAGCCGGTAATTTTGGCAACGATAAATCCAACAAGTGCAATGCCTCCTACTGCACCCACCAGTGCTACGACCATTTCTTCAAAACTCATGATTGAACCTTATTTTTATGTTGTAAATCATTGGTTAATGTACTTTCGTTTTCCGGTACTTCAATATCTTGAAAATTCTCTTTTATTGTATCTTCATCAGCTATTCTGGCTTCAAGGTTTTGAACCCTTTGTTCCATATCTTTCTTATGCTGTATAAATGACCTGGCAAAACGATTAAAGCTTTCCTCATCAAACCCGCCGTTTTGATTTCTGTTAATCCAGGTTTTAATTAAACTGGTTGTGCAGATAATGGCGACAATGGCAACAATGAACATCCACATTACTCGGTCCTCCGTTTTTTGGCAATATTCGAAACTTCCTGTTTGTTTTCCTCTTTGATTTGATGCTCATCAATTTCAATTTCTTCCATACCCTTGCCGGCACCTGTTGAAAATTCATCGGGGTCACCTGCAGCAATCGCCTCCAGGTTTTCAATACGTGTTTTCAGGGAATTCACCAGTTTGCGTATGTCATCCACCTCCTGCTCATTTTGCCGGCTCCGGTTCATCATTTTCATTTTGTTTTTCTGGTACTCAACGATAAATCCACCGATAATTGCAACTAATGGAATAAGTACCCATATCCAGCTTGCCATAATCTTCACCTGACTTAAATTCTCATTGTTATCTATATAAATCCTGGCATGTACAGACGCGATTAATCGCGTCTGTACGCCTGTTCAACCCTCAGATTTTTTTAGCTTGATATTAAGGTTACTAAACAATGTACTAAATCTCAGGGATATTGAAACATATCTTGTAACGAAACTCAGCCCTGGTAGTTGCGTTCACCAAAAATAGCACGTCCAACCCGAACCATAGTTGATCCTTCCTCAACAGCTACTTCCATATCATGGGTCATACCCATTGAAAGGTGGTCGAGTTGGATATTTTCACTGTTATACGATTGGTGAGTATCGCGCAGCTCCCGCAACAATTTGAATTCGGATCGCACCTCTTCCGGATCCTCGACATATGTAGCCATTCCCATTAGTCCCTGCACCCGGGTATGCTGAAGTCCCTGTGCGTATTCCAGTACCTTTTTAAGGTTATCAGGATCGCATCCGCTTTTTTGATTTTCTCCGCTGATGTTGACCTGTAACAGTGTGTTTATAATTCGGTCGATACGGGAAGCCCGTTTTTCAATTTCATGCAACGTCTTTTTTTTGGGAACCGAATCTATCCAGTTTACGCGGTCGACCATGTATTTTATTTTATTTGTTTGCAGGGCACCTACCATATGCCATTGGATCTGCTCTTCTTCCCAGGCATCCATTTTATCCTGCAGTTCTTTGGCGCGGTTTTCGCCAAAGTGAAGTTGACCGCATGAAAATGCTTCTTTAATGTCATCCAGTGGTTTCATTTTACTTACAGCTATAAGGGTAACATCTTCAGGATTTCGTCCCGCGTTTTTACAGGCGTTTCGGATCCGTTGTTGAACGGTTTTCAGATTTTGGCAAACATCGTTAGACATGAAAATAAAAAATTAACTGGGTTAAATTGATGTTCCACAATATACGTCAGCCAAATACTGTTTGCAGCTGAATCGATTTAAAAATAAGCTTTTAACAAACCTATTTAAATCGTATTTTAAAAGTCTGACTAAGGATCGAATCTAAATTAACAGCTCTGGCTCTGAGTATTTTTTATTTCGACTCTGATTTATATTTGCACCGGCTCAGGTGCTGTGCCGTAACCTTCAAAAGCGGAGGCCGATAGCCAACATGAATGTTCAGGTTCGGCATATATCTACCTTTCTGCATCAATGGGCTCCGCCCAATACAAAACTCGACTATGATAACGTAGGGCTGCTTGTAGGCGACCCCAATCACGATATTTCCAGAATATTAACTTGTTTGGATGTTACACTGACTGTGGTTGAGGAAGCTGTATCCAGGGGCTGCGAATTAATCGTAGCTCACCATCCGCTTATCTTTAAGAGCATAGATCGTATCAATCCCACCAATGAACAGGGCGAAATTATCTATAAGCTGATCAAAAATGATATTGCCCTGATTGCTGCACATACCAATCTGGATGCTGCACTTGACGGAGTGTCTTTTGTACTTGGGGAAATGCTCGGTTTGGAGAATATGAAATTCCTGGACAGCAGTTATAACATCAGTCGTAAAATTGTTCTTACCACCAATCATGCCGACAGTGAATCGGTGCTCAAGTTGTTAAATTATTATTCGGCCGAAGAAGCTCACTATTACAAGGTTGAAGGCCGAAAGGGATTGCAGTATACCTATGAGGCGATAATGGATGAGCATAACGTATCGGCTCTTAAAAAAGAACTCAATAAAAACGGACTCCTTGACCGCGGCAGCTTTCAGGTGATGGATGTTGCCAGTCCGTCAAATAACGTAGGCATGGGCGTTCTGGGATTTTACCGGGACAAAGGGCTGACTCAGCAACAGTTTCTGGAAGTTATATCCAAAGCCCTCGGTGTTAAGGCCATTCGTTATTCCGGTTCTGTCGACCGCATTAAGAAGGTAGCAGTATGCGGCGGGGCCGGTGTATCGCTGGCGCGTAAAGCGATTAGTGAAGGTGCACAGGCATTCGTAACCTCCGATATTAAATATCACGACTATTTTACTGATACCAAAAACTTTCTGTTGGTTGATGTGGGTCATTACGAAAGTGAAGTGCCGATGGTATCGGCTTTGCAAAAGGAATTAGCAGAAGCATTTGAAAATCTGGAAGTATTCGAAACTGAAATAACGACAAATCCAATGCAGGTTTTTATACCTGATTTTAAACAAAATCCGCAGGAATAAACGACGACAACGCAATCTATGGAAGAAGTACTTCAACAATTAGCCAATCTCCAATATATCGATAGCAGAATTGATGAGTTAAAGCAGCTGCGAGGCGATCTGCCGGAGGAAGTTCTCGACATTGAAACTGACATCAACCGCTACGAAGCAAAATTAAACCAGCTCGAAGAGGAAGAGAAAAATCTAAAGGTTGAAAAAGACAACCTTGACCTGGAAGTGAAAGATGCTCAAAATAAGATGGATAAATACGAGGAGCAGCAATTAACGGTTCGCAACAACCGGGAATACGATGCACTTACCAAAGAGATCGAATCTCAAAAGCAGGTGATTGAAAATGCTGAATCCCGTAAAGAGGAAGTTGAGAAACGTCTGGAAGAAATAGAACCGGAAAAGGAAGAAGTCCGGCAGGAGCTTGAAAAAACTCAAAAACTGCACGAGGAGAAAAAGAAAAATCTCGACAAAGTAGTAAAAGAGACCGAGGAAGAGGAGCAGATGCTTATTGACAAGCGTGAAAGCGTCGAGGAAAACATCGATGAGCGATATCTGCGCAGTTACAAGCGTCTCCGCAACGGACTTTCAAACGGTCTGGCCGTTGTCCCCATGGAAAGAGGCGCTGCCCTGGGAATGGCACTGCCTCCGCAAACACAGGTAGAAGTCCGCCGCCAAAATAAAATCATTATTGATGAAAACAGCGGACGCATTGTTGTAGATCCTGTCTTTTTTGAAAATGCCAAAGAACAGCTTTCGCTGTAACTTATAAACTTGCTCTTTTAAAGGGAGAGAAATACTACATACGAAGACGTATGATTATACGTTGTTTTAAACGGATGATCGGGTAATCGCTTTGCATGTTTATATGCGGGGAGGAAAGTCCGAACACCAACGAGCAACCGTGCTTCCTAACGGGAAGATCCCGGGAAACCGGGGTAGAAAGTGCCACAGAAAACAGACTACCCCCGCACATAAATCTTTATGTGCGGGGGCAAAGGTGAAAAGGTGAGGTAAGAGCTCACCGCCCCGGCAGTGATGTTCGGGGGCAGGGCAAACCTCACGGGGTGCAAGCTCATGCAGGCAGTGCGCCGCTCGTCGCAATACTGCCGGGTAGAGTGCTTGAGCCCCGGAGTGATCCGGGGACCAGATAAATGATTGCCACCCGACAGCAGTCGGGATACAGAATTCGGCTTACAGATCATCCTTTGATTCTAGATGAAAAGGCCGTCCGAACAGGGCGGCCTTTTTTCTTATATTTAGTTTTCTGGTGTCGTCACTAAATCACATAAACACCAAAGTTGAGTATGAACTGGTAAGCATGATACAGTTGTGCGGTTAAGGAACCTTATATAACCACTCTGCATCTGTGCCATCCGACCCCTGAATCCCCTAGAGGGGACTTTGGATGGCCTCTTTTATTGACAAAGCCTTTGGTATAAGAGCTTCAGTTTTATAAGCTATTTATCATTTTATTAATAAGCTCATACAGCAAGTCCCCTTTAGGGGATTTAGGGGTATCACCCGGCGCAGAGCAGCCTATGGTCGATATTTTAACTGAAAATCGATGTGTCACCTTAGGCACATAGTTCCTAACTTATTGCTAAACAACCGGTAAATTTTATTAAACAGATTATGGACAGAAACAAGCTGCGCGAACTACAGGCCCCGTTAAAAGAAAAATATAAAGAAGACCCGCAGGAAGGGGAATGGACCCTGCATGCGGAGGGAGAACTGGGTGAGGATTTCTCCTGTAATGTTGAATCATATGCAGGTACTGCGAAGGCCGGCTTGCATCCCGCCACCGGCGGAGATGGTTCATTTGCATGTTCCGGTGATATGTTGCTTCAGTCGCTTGTAGCTTGTGCCGGTGTGACCCTTAATTCGGTGTCTACAGCGATGGGAATTACCCTTAACAGTGGAATAGTCAAAGCGGAAGGCGACCTTGATTTCCGTGGCACCCTGGGAGTCTCAAAAGATGCACCGGTCGGATTTAAAAAAATACGCCTGATTTTTGAGCTGGACACCGATGAAGAATCATCCAAACTTGAAAAGTTGATTGAGCTGACCGAACGTTATTGTGTGGTTTATCAGACGCTCCAAAGCCATCCCGAGATTACCGTTACGACCGAACGTGCATAATTTGTGAGACGCTAGACGTAAACGCTGGAAGCGAGACGGGATATCCTGTCACACTGATCACTGACAGACTGAACCACTGCTTCTTAAGGCAGCAAACCAGACGCAGAGCGTCCAAACAACGTGCCGCCGCAGAGCAACGGCACGAGATAAATTGCGTAATGCGTTGGCAACTGATCACTGACACACTGATCATTGTTCACTGTTTTCACTGTTCATTGCTCACTGAAATACCGAAGCGGGTCCTGTTGATAAAATTTGGTAAGCTGTTCGTATAGTTCAGGATGGGAATGTTTCATTTCTTTCGGTTGCTCGAAAAAGCATTCGGTCACTACCGCAAAAAATTCAGCCATATTTTCTGCTCCGTATTCATCGAAAATTGTTTTCTGTCTTTTTCTCAGGTCGTTGATAAATTCTTGATATTCGTTGCTGAGTATTCGCGCCCATGCCAGAAAGGTAGTGTCGCCGGTAGAGTCAGTTATCTGTTGAGTAGCTCCATATTCATAATCAAGGTGATGGGCGAATTCGTGGAAAACCAGGTTTTGTCCGTCGCGGTAATCACCGGCACCCTGTTTTACTTCATCCCACGCCAGAACGATGTTGCCGTGTGACCATGATTCGCCATGTCTGCTCTGTATGCCTTCTTCGACCACGCCACCTTCATGGTGCTGCTTTACGCGGGCAAAATAGTGGCGGGGATAAACAAGGATAGAACGCAGTCCGGGATAAAAGGAGGAAAGGTTTCTAAGGCCAAGTATAAGAATACAGGCCTGGGCGGCGATTGTTACTTTTATTTCATCTGTTATTTGGAGTCCGCCACACCCTTCGAACGTCTTTTCATCGATAAAAATGTTGATCAGACCCTGCAGCTTTTTCTGCAGATTTTTCGGAAGTTGCCGATAGTAAGGAACAGCATTTTTAAGAATACGCAGCCATTCGTCAGGAAAATCCTGCTGCATCAGGCGCCGGCGGCGACGTTTGGTAAATCCAAACATAGTTCATCGTATCACAGGTTAACTTTATAGGTGCCTTTAACTTTTCGTTCAAGTTCACGTTTGATATCCCGTTCCTTGATGTCTTCTCTCTTGTCGTACTTCTTTTTACCCTTGGCTATTCCCAGCAGAACTTTGGCATATCCTTTTTTGAAATACAGTTTCAGGGGAATGAGTGTATATCCTTTTTGTGATATTGCTTTATCCAGCTCGCGTATTTCCCGCTTGTTAAGTAACAACTTTCGGGGACGCCTTTCATCATGGTTCGAATATGAACCCTCTTTATAGGGCTTGATATACATATCCCGCAGCCAGACTTCGCCGTCCTGGATGTAGGCAAAAGCCTCGCTGAGGCTGGCGTTGCCGCTGCGCAGTGATTTCACCTCGGTACCTTTGAGAACAATGCCGGCTTCATATGTTTCTTCAACATTGAATTCGTGCCGGGCCTTCCGGTTCTTGATTGTAGGTGTATTATTGGAATTCTTTTTGGACATGTATGACTAAATTACTTTCTGCCGATTTGAAAGATGTACGATATAAGTTCTAAGAGTTTAATTAACGGCACGTGATGAAGTTATGTTTCATTCTTCACCACATCAATTTTACGTGCTTTTTTAATATTCGAATCCGAGTTCCCGCAGATCATTTAAAATTTCATCTCCGGGTGAACGGTCAGGCATCGTTTCATAAATACCCATAATCTGCCTGATTTCTGAACGTGCCTGCTCGTTTTTGGAGTTAATCCTGAGTACTTCTATAAACTGTTCAAGTGCGGAAGTCATTCGATCCCGCATGGAGCTTTCCTCCGGTCCCCTGTATTCCAGATAAAGGCCGTAATTCAAATAGGTTTTTTCCTTAAGGATGTCGATGTCATCATCGGTTTGAGCCGGATCGGCATTATTCACCAGTTCCAGTGCTTCCGTATAGTTGTCTTCGGCAATCAGCTGGTCGACTTGCTCGCCCAGGTTTTGCGGAGTCTCATTTGAACAGGCTATAAACAGCGTCAGTAATAGTATCGTAAGGTAGCGCATTAAAAGAGGATCATTTAATTGCAGTTAGATAGAAAGAATATTCCGATTTCCTCCAAAATATCATGATAAATAAACCAAACTAGATCAAATATAAGGGATTCGGGCTGATACACAATACAAAGATAACCATACTGATCCAGCCCAGAGCTTTTCGTGTGGGATCAAGCGGCCGTTCGTAAAGGGCCGGCGGGTGCTCTATTTTAACGAGATAAGCAACAAAAAATGACCATATGACCCAAATCAGGGAGCTAGATGTTTCAATACTTCCCTGAACCAGATACAGGTAACCGGCCGACAACAGGAGTGAAACGATCAGTGCGGGTGCAATCCAGCGGTGATCGCCGTGAAAGGCTTTCCGGAGCAGCCAGAACAATACGGCAGCCCAGATAAGCCAGCTTAGAGAACCCACGGCACTGTCATACTCCCCGAGGGAAAGGTGAATAAAAGGAACGGCCTCTATACCGGCAAGGGTAACCAATACTCCAAAAAATATCCGGGCAACCATCCGGTGTTTTTTAAAGCCGATAAGAGAATAAAGGATATGGCCGCCGTCGAGCTGTCCGATCGGAGTCAGATTGAGCGCCGTAAAGAAAAGTCCCAGCCATCCCGCAAACAGAAACGGGTAATGATACATCTCCCACATCGGCGGAACGTTCTCAAAAAAAGAAGCCATAAATCCATAGAGGAGCGTGTTACCTACAATGAGTGTTTGGCCGTTTGTTGCATCGCCCTCGGGTATGTTATCGGGATAAACCCCATGCTGGGTTACATATTCTTTTACTGCCTCATGACCTTCAAAATTCTGGATATAGGAAGGGTCCGGCAGCGTTGAGAAACCATATAGCAAAATTGCCAGTGATACCACAAATCCTGCCAGCGGTCCGGCGATACCTATATCAAACATCTTATAGGTGTCGTTGATTTTTTGTTTGATACGGATTACGGCACCTACCGTTCCGATTCCCAGCGGAAAGGGAATAAAATAGGGGAGCGACACCTTTATATTATGATACATCGCAGCGAAAAAATGGCCGAATTCATGCGTACCCAAAAAGCCGAGGAGCAGAGCTGCGAATAGCAGTCCGCGGTAAAAATCCGATAAATTCGGCAGCATTACAGGAAACAGCGAAGGTTCGAATCCCACAAAATAGGCTCCCGCCAGCGCCACACAGACAAAGGTGACTAGGAAAAGAGCCAGGTGCTTCAGAATAGTTTTGGCATCAAACTCAGGTTCTGGTTTTTGCGGTGTTTCGAACTCCACTTCCTCTCGGCTGAGATCAGAAGTAAAGGGAGAGGGTTTATTATCCAATGATTTCTGGTTTTATGTAGCTCGTGCTATAGGCATCGTCATACAGCGGGCACCGCCACGGCCCCGGCATAACTCATGTCCCATAAAGCTGATTGCAATTTTTTTGTCTGCAGGATCAAAAGTGCGATTCTCAAACTCTTCTATAAATTCATACTGGCCCATTACCTGGTAACCATGTTCTTCTAGTTCTTTGAAGGTGTTGGTGTTCCGCTCATAACCTACGATAATACCCGGAGCAAGGGCAAAAACGTTTGCCCCGTCCGTCCATTGTTCACGAAATTGATTGGTTCTTTGTTTCCCCCCGCAGTGAATAAATGTCAACGAACGCTCTGTCAGACTTTCAAGAGCCTCATGTAGCGAGGGCATTAATTCTGTATTGATGGAGCCGTTTCGGGAAGACAACAGCACTACATTATTTCGCCGTTCCGTTATTGCAGGGGGGAAAACAATACATTCATCCTCGCTTGCAAAAGTGAAAATGGTATCAAGATGCATGGACGAACGCTGTTTTGGGATGTCGACTGCGAGTACGTGTTCTACTCCCTGTTGCAGCAGGGTTTTGGTAGCCGTCATCAATCCGCTGAATGAGGTACGTTCACTCATCCCGATAAGTACTATCTTTTCGGAGGCAACGATAACATCGCCGCCTTCAATCGATTCGTCGTCTGTGATTGTGATAGCGTTTGGCTTTAAATCCGAAAACAAAGGGTGAAAATTTACCAGCGTTTCCATCAGGATAGCTTCCCGAAGGCGGGTTTTTTTGGCAGGACGTGATACCAGAATATTACGGCCGATGACTGCTGCCAGATCTCTGGTAAAAAGCAGGTTTGGAGTTGGCAGCATTGTGAAACTCTGAATGGAGGGGGTTGTACCGTCAATAACAAATTGAATCAGATCTTTTGGACTGAGGTTCAGGAGTTCTTTTTCAATGGCATGGAGATTCTCTTCAGGCAGCCGGCGTATTAATTGTTCGATAAACCACGTACGGGCTTCATCCTGCTTAAGACATTCAAGGATCAAATCAATAATTTCATGAATTTGTCCATCTCCGGGCATTGCCGTTTTAAAAAGCCTCAACATATCAAGGTGTTCCTGACGGGCATCTTCCTCAAAAATAATATCGTCAAAAAGTAACTCATCCTTAAGTTCCGGGTTTACAAGAGATACTTCATTGCCCGGTGTATGGACAATAACACTTTTTAATTGTGCAATTTCAGATGTGACGGTCAGTTGCATGTATTTCTAAAGTCAGTTGTGAACAGCTGTTTTTTATCAGCCAACAGCTATACGGGAGCTCTGCTCCCGAAAGTTTAATAACTGGTTGTTGGCTCAAATATACGCTTTGAATGGGCAAGTTTTAAATTCAATTAAGTAGAAAATTCATCTATAATTTATCTATTTTAATTCGCACGATTGGATACTAAAAGCTGTTGTACTTCTGTAAGTCTATGAATAAATCCCCATTGTAGATGCCCGATAAGAATGAAATAGAATCATTGGTATATCTGTTGGACGACCCTGATCCCTATGTACAGTTACAGGTAAAAAACCGCCTGTTTGAACTGGGGGAAAGCGCCGTGCCTTTGCTGGATCAGAGAAAAAGTGAAGTGCGTGATAAAAAAGAGCGTGAGCTTATCAATGAAATCATTCAATGGATTACCTACAGTAATGTGGAAGAAGATTTTCTTGATGTGCTGGAAGGTGGATTAACGAATCTGAAGCAGCTTGAGGAGGCCTCTTTTATTCTTTCAAGGTTTGACAATCCTACGTTGCGGGAAAGTGAATACAAGTACAAGCTTGACCGTTTTGCCAGTATGATCAGTGATGATATCCGTTATTCACTCGACAACAGCCAAAAGATGCACAAGCTGATCGATTTCGTTTTCGGTGAGCTGAATTTCACCGGCAGTACGATTGATTATTATAATCCCGACAACTCATATCTGAACCGGGTGATCGACCGCCGGCAGGGGCTGCCAATTTCATTAGGATTGATCGTTTTATTCCTTGCACGTCGTCTCGACCTGCCATTTTACGGCGTTAATATGCCTATCCATTTCATGTTGAAATACAAGGGTGAGAAGGATGAAATGCTTATCGATCCCTTTGATCGCGGAAAGATTGTGAGCTATAACCAGTGCTATTATTTCCTGAAGCAGAACGGGGTAGAACCTAAAAGCAGGCATTTTGAGACCGCCCGGGAGGCCGAAATCCTTGCCCGCTGCATACGCAATCTGATCCAAAGCTATAATAAGATAAACAAGCTTAATAAAGTTGAAGGGCTGAAGAATCTTCTCGAAACAGTGGAAACGATGATTCAGCAGTGAACAATTATCAATG
>CAZPWQ010000038.1:0-29304 GCA_964590495.1 uncultured Balneolaceae bacterium | reverse complement strand
CCTCTGCCAGTACTGTAAATATTCGTGCGGCAAATCCGCTAACGCCAATCATACCACTCCCCTTCAGGGTAATCAGCGTGACATTATCGATTGACGATATGCCTTTGACATTAGATTCCTCTGGCTGTACTTCATGAGAAATAACCGTTCCCGCTTCTTCAGGCTTGAAAGTATTTTTAATATAAATAGGAATAGATTGCGCCATAGCAGGATGTATGGTCGGCGGATAAATCACATTGGCACCGAAATGGGAAAGCTCCATCGCCTCTTCGTAGGAAAGATGTCCGATAGGCAGATGTTGCCTGACTTTCCTGGGATCGGCCGTCATTATCCCTTCTACGTCAGTCCATATCTCGATTGCATCGGCACTCAGGGCAGCTCCGACCAGCGAAGCGGTATAGTCAGATCCTCCCCTCCCGAGTGTAGTGGTTTCATCTTTCTCGGTTGAGGCGATAAATCCGGTAACGACACCCACAAAATCACTGTCAGCAAGCTTATTTCGCAGGTTTTCGTATGTTTTACCAGTAATGACTCTGGCGTTTCCGAAATCATCATCGGTTTTAATGAGCTCACGGGCATCTATATATTCCGCATTTATTCCGCTGTTATTTAATGCTTCACTGATGATAAAAGCGGAGAAACGCTCACCGAAACCGAGAACAAAATCGCGGGTGCGGTCGGTAAGTTCACGTGTCAGAGATACCCCATGCAACACATCTTCAAGCTCATTGAAGAAAACCTTGAGCCGTGCGAATATTTTACTTTGCTGCTGAACGTTGATCAGTTCACGGACAACGGCAATGTGTCGACCTTCAACTTCACCCAGCTGTTCCCGGTAGGACTCATCTCCCCTGGAAGCAGCCTCTACCATTTGCTGTAAGCTATTCGTCACTCCCTGAAATGCAGAAACTACGACGTGATTATGTTCTTCCTCCTCTTTTTGGGAGATAAGTTTTAACACTTTTTTAATCGAGTCTGCCGACCCTACAGAAGTGCCGCCAAATTTTAAAATGCGCATTCTAAAAATTTATTTTTGTAAATCCAACCCGGCATCATCACCAAATTTATATCCCGGGCTTATCTGTTTATTATTAATCATTTGATCCCGATAACACCGGGAGATGAAGCCCGGGTATTGATTTTATTACCGCAGGACATCTTCCAGTTCAAGTGAGGCATCACTTTTTTCATCGCGGTACTTGACGATCACGGGACAAGCCATTCCCAGTCCTTTTTCCTCGGCCCATTTGCCTTTGACAGGACGTGTTCCCGGTATAACGATCGCATTTCCCGGTATGGGGGCACCTTTTTCGCGCACTTCTTCCTTTACACAGTCAAACACCGGGATTGATTTCGACAGCGTTACTCCGGGTGCGATCACAGCACCCTTCTTCACCAGCATACCCTCTACAATAACAGCTCCCGCGCCGACAAAACAATCGTCCTCTATAACAACAGGGCTCAGTCCAACCGGCTCGAGCACACCGCCAATCTGCACTCCGGCTGAAAGGTGAACATTTTTACCGACCTGTGCACATGAACCCACCAGGGCATGACTGTCGATCATCGTCCCCTCATCAACATAGGCACCTACATTTACATAGGCAGGAGGCATAATAATCACTCCCGGGGCGATATAAGCTCCGCGGCGCACAGAAGATCCGCCCGGGACCAAGCGGACGTTTTCCCTGGCTGTAAACCTTCTCGGCGGCAAATTGTGCTTGTCTACGAATCCCTCGTAAATGCCGGAGTATTCGGTATTTACACCGGCCTGAAATGAAGCGAGAATTGCCTCCTTGACTTTTACGTTGGCTACCCAGCCATTCTCATCACGGTTTGCAGCTCTTACTTCACCTTCTTCTAATTTGTTCAGTGTTTCTTCCCAATTAATGTCACTCATTAATCTTGTTCTGGTTTGTTGTTAGTTATTCTTGGTTAATTCGTCTTTTCATACCAGCGACTGATTCTCTCATCAGCTTCTGTCAAAAAGCTGATGTCGCTGATTTCATCTTCAGAAAGCGGTGGACGAAGTGTCGCATTGGTTATCTCACCCTTTTCTTTAAGCAATACTTTAGCCGGTACAGGATTCGGTGCTTCAAACAAGGCGTCAGTACATTCCTGCCAAAGCGGAAATAACTCGGGACCGCGTCCCGCCAGGCACCAGTCCAGATAACGGTGTGTAGCCTTTGGCCACACATTAGCAGCAACGGAAACCAGTCCGCTGCAGCCGGCCATGGCAAAAAAGGGCGTCCATGCATCATCACCGCTGTAAAAACCGAGATCCGGAGCAAGTTTCCGGTAATTCTGATAGTCGGCAATATCGCCGCTGGCCTCTTTTACGGCAAAAAAGTTGGGGTGATCGCTGAGTTCTTCCAATACGAGCGGAGCCAGGTCTGTGCCTGTCCGCGAGGGAACATTGTAAATCATGCATGGTTTATCCGCAGCATTAAGCAAGGACTCAAACCAGGCTACCTGGCCTGTGGGTCCGGGTTTGGAATAGAGCGGAGTAACCAGCAGAAAACTGTCGATGTCAAACTCATGACAATATTCAATCCATTCAATTTGCTCCTTCAGGTTAAAACCTCCGACGCCGACCATAACAGGGACGTCGATATTCAGACTCGAAGCCGTTTTTACCACACGTTTTTTGTCATCCGGTCCCAGTGCCAGTCCTTCACCGGTGCTTCCGAGAATTAAAATGCCATTGCCAGCATCATCCTGTCTGTGAATAAGAGACGCCAGATCTTCCTCGTGAAGATCTCCATTCTCATGCATCGGCGTTATTAATGCTGTCCAAAGTCTTGCTTCCTCAACAGTCATGATTGTTCTTTCATTACCTTGTCAAAAATAGTTGAAAATTCGTGGAATCCGGCTTTAACCGAATCTTTTATAAGTTGCTCAGCGGCCCATACGGCCCCCCGGGCAAATATTTTACGGTCGTGAGCCTGATGTTTAAGCTCAATCGACTCATCATCTGTTTTAACCAACAGCTGGTGAATGCCCTTGATATCCCCCTTGCGCTCGGAAGTGATCTCGGCATCCTTCCCGAGCCACTGTTCCCACGACAGAGCCGTTCCACTGGGGGCATCCTGCTTGTGCACATGATGTATTTCATGAATATGAAACGAAGGCGCTTTTAAAACGTTCGATGATTCGCCGATTATATTCAGGCATCTTCGCACGATATTCATTCCCAGGCTGAAGTTCGACGATTTAAGCCACTTGATCCCTGAATCGCGCAACTGCTCATCCAGGTCGTCCGGCCATTCATAGCCGGTTGTAGCCCATGCCACGGGTATACCCGAAGACAGCAGGGGTTCCATCAGCTCCTCAACGGCTTCCGCCGGCACAAAAATGATTGCTACATCCGCTTTCGACAATTTTTCGGCCGTCGGTTTATTGTACTCATCAAACGGTCCGACGATCTGTTCTTTGTCAAGTATTTTAATAACTTCTCCACCCGTCTTACCGGTTCCAATAACTGCAAATTTCATGTAGGTAATTATTTTTCTTTATTTCCTGACCCCCAAGTATAACCTTTTCCGATTGTATTTTCATACGTTGAGACAGTTAATCTTTTACAATTTGCACTTAACCCCCTCGGTGCTGTAGATTCCGCTTCAACATTTGTTAAATAACTACACGTTGAGTGGTTAAAGTATCATAAGCCTGATGAAGGATATCAGAATCATCACAAAATGAGTAAAGCTGTCAGCCGTCAGCGATCAGCTGCGATATTTGGATAATTCACAGCTGAATGCTGAAGGCTTAATGCTGAAGGCTGAGTGCTGAAGGCTTATAACCACTAAACGCGTTAAAATAATTGTTTTATGGAATTACTGATACAGACTGCACCTGTCTTTACCAATGACGCCGTTGTTCTCGGCATTCTGCTTCTTATTCTCGCTGCTATTTTTATTACATCAAACAGTGAGAAACCGTCCTGGCAGAAATTTTATACGTTTGTTCCATCTTTACTGCTCTGCTATTTCATTCCATCTATTTTCAATTCCCTTGGGCTGATTTCCGGGGAAGAATCAAATCTCTATTTTGTCGCCTCGCGCTACCTGCTGCCGGCCAGTCTCGTTTTGCTGACGCTCAGTATCGATTTCAAAGGCATTATCGGCCTGGGACCGAAAGCGATTATCATGTTTCTGGCGGGGACGTTCGGTATTATGATCGGTGGTCCGTTCGCATTGATTTTCATCTCCTACGTTGCCCCTGATATCGTCGGAGGAACGTTCGGGGGCGAAGAACTCTGGCGCGGACTGTCGACGATCGCCGGCAGCTGGATCGGCGGCGGTGCCAACCAGACGGCCATGTTCGAGGTTTTTAACCCGAGCACCGAGCTTTTCTCTGCTATGGTAACAGTCGATATTATCGTGGCTAATATCTGGCTCGCTTTCCTGCTTTACGGCGCCGGCATTTCGGATAAGATCGACAATTGGTTCAAGGCAGATGCGACTCCGATTACCGAGCTCCGCAAAAAAATTGAGAATTACAAAGCCAGTATCGCCAAAATTCCCACACTCGCTGATCTAACAATGATCGTTGCAGTAGCATTCGTCGTTACGGCAATCGGCCACCTCGGGGGAGATGCGATTGCACCCTGGATAACCGAAAACGCCCCGCAGCTCAGTAATCTGAGTCTTAATTCAGCCTTCTTCTGGATTATCGTCATAGCCACCACCGGCGGACTGCTGCTGTCTTTTACCAAAACGCGGGAATTGGAGGGAGCCGGTGCATCAAAGATCGGGACCCTGTTTCTTTATATTCTCGTTGCCACCATCGGTATGCAGATGGACGTCATGGCAATCTTTGAAAACCCCGGTTTTTTTCTGATCGGCCTTGTGTGGATCATTATCCACGTCACCGTACTCTTTATCGTCGCTAAAATCATCAATGCGCCGTTCTTCTTTATCGCTGTGGGGAGCCAGGCAAATGTAGGCGGCGCCGCTTCCGCCCCGATTGTTGCCTCGGCCTTTCATCCCGCCCTCGCCCCCGTGGGCGTCCTTCTTGCTGTCCTGGGCTACGCCCTCGGCACCTATGCCGCATATATCTGTGCCCTTATGATGCAGTTTGTGAGTTAGGGTTGCGGGTTGCGGGTTACGGGTTACGGGTTACGGGTTACGGGTTACGGGTTGCGAGTTAAAAGAATCAATGCTCATAGAACGATCTGTGGCAAAACACACCCCTGTTCATTGCTCATTGGTCATTGTTCATTGTCGATTTCCTTGCTGTATAACAACCGCAATATCTTTATATTTGGAGTCTCTCAATATTCAGAACTCAACAGACGTAATGCGCATCCTGAAATTTATCGGTGCTTTTGTGGGCACTTTGCTTGTCGTTTTTTTAATTGTTTTTGGTTTTAATTTGGATGCGCTGGTAACCCTTTATGAGAATTCGGGAGACCTTCAGGAGGGACAGCAATGGGTGCCGAAGACGCAGTCTCTTAAAGGATTGACGGAATATATCGGTGAAAACCCCGACCATGTATCCATTACTTCAATCGTGATAACTGACCCGGATTCAGTATTGAATTTCAGGGAAGAAAAGCCCAGAACGATGGGTGTAACGGGGAATTTCTTTCTGATTGCCACTTATGCTCGTCTCGCTGAAGAGGGTGCCATTGATCCTGAAGAACAAGTGCCGCTGGCCGATGTAGATCGTTACCAGCTGCCTTATATTGACCAATCAAATCATTCCGATGCTTTTGCCGGACTGGAAAACAGTGGTAGTATAACCGATGAAAACACCGTTTCTCTCGACGATCTCATCCGGGCCTCTATCCGGTATAACGATCTGGCTATTTCAGACTTCCTGCTGTTCCGGTTCGGTGCCGAACAAATTCAAGAAACCTACCGGTTGTTAAAGGTACAACATACAGATCGACTGTTGCCATTTTCCGGATTGTACATCCTGATAAATCCGTATTTATATGATACTGATCCTGAAACACACTTTTCTGAACTACAGGAAATGCCGCGGCAGGCTTTCAATGACAGTGTTTTCACATTGTCATCGCGCTTTGCAGAAAATGAAGATTTCCGTGCCAGTGTGACTCAAATATTTGAGGAGAAAAAAGGTCTCGGCATTATGTTTACCCAACGAAGGGATGCCCTGGCCCTGTTCCCAAGATCGACTTCATCGGAAATGTCACGGTTGATGCAGCAGTTAAACAATGATGAACTTGTTTCCGCAAGCATATCATCCCGGATAAAAGATATAATGAACTGGCCCATGAAGGTGAACAGCCGACTCGAAAACAGTTTGAATGATTATGGCGCAATTTATGATAACCGGCTGGGCCTGGTAAGCGGTATCGATTACGGTACGTCAGCTTATAATGGTGACCGGTTCGGACAGGCGATTTCATTTGATTCGCTCCAGGTGGCTTTCTGGTTTCACATGAGCAGCAACCTTATTCACCAGGATTACATGCAGCGCCTGATGTGGGATCCGGCTCTTCGTGCAGCAACAGAAAACCAAATACGATTATGTACAAACAACACCAATCCATAACTTCCTCTAATGTTGCATAATTGGAACACGGATAACACGGAAGCTACAGATTTTTCGCAGATATGTACGGTTTTATCCGTTGCTTATCTGCTCCATCCGTGGTATCTGCGTTCTATGGAAGCGACAGGGGATGGAGGACACGACAGACCTGCTTAATTATATAAATCACTTTATGAACAGTTATAAATTTCTATATCTTATTTGGCTTTTACCGCTCTATATCGGCGGACTTTTTTTCCAGCAGGTAACGGTTTATTATGGTATAACAGACACCTATGAAAACGGCCGGAGTTATACTGCAGAGGTTGTCGATTTTGAATTCAAGCAGATAGCAGCTCAGACTAATGGATTTATTGTCGTTCGTTTCGAGACGGATCAGGCTAATGAAATCGAACAAAAGTTATCACTCCCGGTTGAGATGGCGGGAAAATTGCAGGAAACGAGAATTATCCCCATTCGTTATCAACCCGGAAGCACGCAGGAAATAGTTCTGGTACCGTCCTATAGCATCCAGAAAGGATTGGTTCTGACGAATATGGGGATGTCGTTTATCGGCTTTCTGATAACCTTTTTTATCGCCTTGTATGTTCACAGGTATGCCGGCAGGAAAAAAAGGGAAGGTACAACTGAATATATCATTGAACGAATAGATTAATATGGCAAATTCTGACAGCGGTACGCTTTATCTCGTACCGACAACTCTTGGAAAGACACCAGAAAATAATACCATCCCGGATTTTGTACTAAACATCATTCGCGGACTGGAAGTACTTATTGTAGAAAACATCCAGAGTGCCGTCAGTTATCTGCAGTGGGTTGGCGATACTAAACCTGAGTATGAAATCCGCTTCTTTATTTTAAATAAGAAAACCCCTATTCATGAAATTTCCTCATTTTTAAAACCTCTTAAAGAAGGTAAAAGTGCGGGATTAATTTCTGAAGCAGGATGTCCGGCAGTAGCTGATCCCGGTTCCGAGCTTGTTAAAATGGCTCATGCCCAAAATATACAGGTTTCACCGCTGGTTGGTCCCTCCTCCATATTGCTTGCTCTGATGGGATCGGGATTTAATGGCCAGCAGTTTACTTTTCACGGTTATCTGCCTATAGAAAAAACGCCTCGACAGAAAACCATTCTACAGTTAGAGCAGGAATCGAAGAAATATAACCGCACCCAGATTTTCATGGAAGCTCCCTATCGCAATGATGCTATAGTCAAAGATGTCATCAAAAATTGTGCTCCGGATACACGCTTTTGTACAGCTACCGATTTAACGCTTCCCGATGAATTGATTATTTCCAAAGCAGTTTCTGAGTGGAAAAATTTCCAGCAGCCTTCTCTTAATAAAAGACCTACCATATTTTTACTGTCTGCATAAAAAACAGAGACCACTTGCCGGCAGTCTCTGTCTTCTATTTAAAATTTAGAGGATTATTCAGCCACCTGCTTCTTCAAGCATGTGCACTATTTCATTGTGATGATTGGTACTGGCCTGGTCTTTAGCCGACCAACCCCTGTTATCAAAAACATCAACATCACTGTGATGCTGGATGAGCATCTGCACGATGCTGTGATAACCGTTGCTGGATGCCCAATATAATGCACTGGTGCCCCTGTTGTCTCTGGCATTGACATTTGCACCTTCACTCAACAGTAGCTGAACAATATCTTCATGTCCGTGTTTAGCTGCTTTCATTAAGGCAGTACGCCCGTGTTCGTCACTCGTGTCTACATCAGTACCGTCACTTATGTGCTGTCTGACGGATTTTATATTTCCGTTTTCTGCTGCTTCAAGAAAGGCATTTTCTTCCATAAAAGATCTCCTTCTTTAAAGATTTGTAGGTAGGTTTACTATAATTGTAATTGTTTAGCGGGAAATAATCAACCTGTCTGCTTCTTATGTTTGTAAAGATTTCTTGAAAAGTATGCCCCCACCCACGAGATTCTTCGGCGGCGGGGCCCGCGAAAACCACCGGCCCTGGCTCAGAATGACAACAGGAGGAGAAAGATTTTAAATAAAGCCCTACTCACTTATTCCAAGGCATTCACCACAGACACCTGTACCACCACCTGTCATCCTGAGACACCAAAGTGTAAAACGGGATCAACCAACCTGCCAGTCGAAGGATCTCGCTTGCATGGCACCTGCCCAGACAAGAATTCCCCGCCCCACCAACGAGATTCTTCGGCGGCGGGCCGGAGGAGAAGAAATTCAGAATACCAATGCTGAGAATGCAATAAAGACTGCTGAAAACTTGTTAAAAACTAATAAATTACCGCTAATGAATAGATTATCCTTTTTACTATTATTTAAATATTAATTAAGTTCACTCATTAGCTGTGCTATTTTAAAAATTGGCTATACATCTCTTTTATATACAGCAATGATTTGGCATTTAATAAATAGAAAAGACGGGTCTGCTTGTACCCTGCCGGTACAAATTATAATTTCTATCTCTATTATTTTTGGTTGTTTCAGCTTTGCTTCGGCTCAAGACAATTCGCTCAAACGCATCTCCTCAACCGAACGCAGCGATGGCAAAGGACACGTCATTCGCTTTCACCTGGAAGAAGCCGTCGATTCTTTTCGCGTGTACCAGCCCTCAACAGACTTAATACAACTGACTCTTTTCGGGGATCGTGTCGATACAACAGATGTAATTCTACCATTAGAGCCCTCTTATTTTGATGAAATGAGTTTTTACGAGATCCCCTCCGGTATCGGAGTAGATATATACATATCAGAAAACAATTTCTTCAATGCAGGAGCATATCATGATGGCAGCAGCGAAGACCTTCTTCTGGGACTTTCTAATACGGAGAAAGATGAACTGGAATATCTCACGGAAGATTTAGAACCTGTAATCTGGTCAAAATTTACGGTTAACGAAGAAAGCTTGCTTGTAGGTAATGCTGAATTCGAGATAAGCGACGACTGGGCGAAAGATTACGAGCAGACTAAAAACAATATGAAATTTGACAGAGTAATTATAGACCCCGGACATGGCGGTTATGATCCGGGATCCATTGGTTATAAGGGTATCAAAGAAAAAGATATTGTACTGTCTATCGCAAAAAAAGTAGGAGGATATATAAATAAATATCTCCCTGATGTTGAAGTAGTTTATACCCGTGAAGATGACCGCTTTATTGAACTTGAGGAACGTGGAAGAATTGCAAACAGAGCCCAGGGCGACTTGTTCGTTTCCATTCACTGCAATTCAAACCATTCCCGCCAGGCGTACGGCGCCGATGTTTTCTTTCTGGGACTTGAAAGCAGCCAAACTGCACTGGATGTGATGAAGCGGGAAAATATGGTAATCCGTCAAGGCAACAGCAACGAACAAAAGGAATTGAGTCCGGAAGACCTCCTCATCTATGAACTGCAGAACAGCGGTTATATAGCAACCAGTGAACGTCTTGCCGGGATGATTGAATATCAGCTTGACGAGCGGGCCAAACGGCGCTCCCGGGGAGTTAAACAGGCACGTTTTGTAGTACTGTATCATGCTTCCATGCCTGCCGTTCTTATTGAAACCGGGTTTATCAGCAATCCAAGCGAGGCACGTTATCTTACCACCGAATACGGTCAATCTATAATTGGCTCAGCCATATTCAGGGCTATTCGCAATTATAAAGAAGAATATGAGAAGAGCCAGCATCTTAATACAAAGTAGATTGATTTGTTGAAACCTCTTATTTGAAACTTAATGAGAATAGATGGATAGAAAAGATTAGGAGTAACAGGGCAAAAATTAAAAGAAGCCCCGGTTTCATAGCAGATAGTGATCACTATTAGCGCATAATTTCACAAAGTGAGTCGTACGAACTTGTTGATCAGGAACATGTATAGCATGTTAAAGCAGTATAAATCTGGTATATTCAGTGTTATCTTAAACAAGCTGTTCCCAGAGAAATTCCTCTATCATAACTTTATTGTCTTCTATTATGATCTACAATGGGTATTATCAGAGGCACCTAAAACTAAATCGTCTATAAAAATTAAAAAAGTGCAGGGTTCAGAGGATGAGTTATTTAAACAGTTTCGAGAAAAGTATCCTGCGCAAGAGTTTCTTTCGAGAATTAAAAAAGATAATGAGACTCTCTATACAGCAACAAATAAAGGAGAGATCATCGCTTATGCCTGGGTTGCAAAGAAAGAGTTGTTTTTAGAGGCTATTAACTATTCTTACAATTTGAACCGTGATGAAATTTTTCTTTATGCCTGTTTCGTTTCCCGAGAATACCGGGGTAAAGGAATCCACTCACTCATGATTGACAAGAGATTAAGAGATTACATGTCGGATAATAGTTATAAAAGAGCATACACCGGGGTTTTATCCTACAATAAAGGGTCTATCAGGGGAGTGGAGAAAGCCGGCTTTAAAGAATTCAAGCGAATAAAATATCTCAAACTAATCGGTAAGGAAAAATGGTGGGGGCTGGAGTAGGTGGTATGAGACCTTTGGAATAAAGAGTGGCCGACAGGATTCGAACCTATGTATACAGAGTTGCAATCTGCAGCCTAACCACTCGGCCACGGCCACTTGTTTACTGGAATTTTTGACTCAGGCAATAAAATCGCCGGAATGGTTATATCACCCGTGAATAATAACAGTAGGTAAACCTGAGAAATTCCATAGCCCGTCATTGCTGTATTAGTAACTGCCGATTTTGCTATTCATCTGGTTTAAAAATAGATAGAAAAGATGTCCCGGGAATGATCTCCTGTCTCCATTTGCTCTATTGCTATACTTTATGCCACTTTTAAAGTATCTTTTCACTACAACGACTTTTCAAAAACATACACTCCACCATGGACCTGGATTCAAAAATAGCTGTTGTTACCGGTGCCAGCAGTGGTATCGGTTATTCATTCAGCAAAGCGTTAATTGAGAAAGGCGCCACCGTATACGGACTGGCCCGCAGCACGGAAAAATTGAACAAAATACAAGAAGAACTTGGCAAAAAATTTGTCCCGGTTACAATGGACATTACCAAACACAGTGATATTGAAAATTGGATCGGAGATATTTTCAATGAATCCCATCAACCGGATGTGCTTATCAACAATGCGGGACTGGGACGTTTCGGTAATGTTGATGATCTGCCGCTCAAAGACTGGGAAACAATGATCAACACCAATCTGTCAGGCACTTTTTATATGACCCGGCAAATCGTACCTCTGATGAAACAGAACGAGGCAACCTGTCATATCGTGAATATCGCTTCCATTGCAGGTAAAATAGGTAACCCGGAACTATCGGGGTATAATGCCTCAAAATACGGAGTCAGGGGCTTCAGTGAGGCCCTTTTCAAGGAGCTGAGATATGACGGTATTAAAGTCACCTGTTTCTATCCTGGATCCATTGCCACTGAATTTTTCGATAAGGCAACACAATCGGGCACACATGCAAACATGATGCAACCCGGTGATGTCGCCAATGTCTTAATCAACATTCTGGAGACACCTGACAACTTCCTTATCAATGATATAACCATGAGGCCCCTGAATCCCAAACCACCCGAAGATGTATAAACTTACCTGCCGTCTGGTCATACTTTTCCTGGGATTAGCGGTTATTGCCTCTTGTTCAGAAGATCCGGACAAGCCTGAAGATCTGATTTCCGAAGACAATTATATCGATTTGATCGTTGAGCTTCAGCTGATCAATACATTTTCCCAGTCGTCACTTGCCGACAGTATTTCAGCAGATTCACTGATTGATGCTACCTTTGAAAAGTATGGCATAAATCGTGAGCAATTCGCCGCTTCTCATAATTACTACCAGGACTTCCCCGAGGAGCAAAAAACCCGGATCGACAGTGCTATAGAACGGCTGAGAATGGATAAAGTCCAGGATGAAATCGATGATACTCTCAAACCTGAAAGACCTATTCCTTCTTCCAGTGATACTGTTCGGCCTCCCACTCAATCTTCTTTTCCCTGATTAAAAACGAAAGTGATTTTTTAAGTTTTCTCTCTTCCCATTTAACATCTTTTTGGAGCTGCTGAAATGTTTTGGCACTTTCACTCAATGATTTCCTGAGATTCCGGATATCATCTTCCGTGATACTGATTACCGGTTGTTGTTTATCCAAACAGTTATCGCAATGTCCGCATGCAGAAACTTCCTTTTCGCCAAAGTAGCGCCGGATGTATATCTCGCGACAGGTAGCGGTCTCTATATAACCTTTCATATACTCCAGTTTTTTCAGCAGCGAATTACGATGTCTTTCCAGTTCGGCTTTTCCAAGCGGCAGGCGGTTCTGCCGTTCATCATTAAGCCTGACCAGCGGCAGTTCACCGATAGATTCATACTGCAGCATATGATCGTGATCTTGTAACACCTGCAATCCTTTTTTAACGGCATTGGGAGAAACATTTAACTTGCGCTGTATATAATCAAGCTCCAGATACTTCATCTCTCCGAATGCCTCCGGTCCGAACTGCCGGAACAGGGTATCCAGGAATAAAGATTTTTGCCGGTTTTTCAGCGAATCAATCTGATCGCGGATATAATCGCGGCTGACAATGAAATGAACTCCGATTTGGGGAGTGATATACTCTATCAATTGTATAATGCCCAGGTGATCGAGCACTTTCAGCGAAGAGCTTACAACCTTATTGGAAAATCCGGCCCGTTTGCTCAATGCCGCAATTGAAGTCTCCAGGGGCTTCTCCATTTCCGAACCCACAGCCAGTTCAAAACTGTCACAAAGAGCATCATAAGTATGCTGCAGCTGTTCTTTTTCAGGATAGGAAGACTTAATCCGTTTTTCCGCAATAACAGCATCCGAGGACTTGAATAATAACAGGGGGAAACTCTCCTCCCCGTCTCTTCCGGCCCGGCCCGCCTCCTGATAATACGACTCGAGCGAATAAGGCATTACGTAATGAATTACATAACGGCAATCGGCCTTGTCGATACCCATTCCGAAGGCATTGGTCGCTACCACCAGTGGCGTTGTGCCTTCAATCCACTCATCCTGAATTTGCTGTCTCACAACAGAATCAACTCCCGCATGATACGCTTTGGCGTTAATTCCGAATTTCTGTTTTATTTTTGCAGCCAGTTCTTCGCAGTTTCTGCGGGTGCCGGCATAAATAAGTCCGGAACCAAGATTCGAGGCTTTTTTTACTGCCTGAAATAGTTTCCGGTCTTTTTGTTCGGCTGCTGTCACCCACCATCTGAGATTGGGGCGCTGAAATCCCTTTGAGATGATGGCAGGATTTTCAAATTGCAGATTCTCTCGAATATCATCACGGACTTCCGGTGTTGCCGTGGCAGTGAGGGCTATCCATGTTACATCATCAGCAACAGATTCCAGCGAGTCACATATTTCGCGGTAGCTGGGACGAAAATCATGTCCCCATTCCGAAATACAGTGAGCTTCATCAACCGCCACGAGTTTGAGATCCAGGTTTGGCAGTTCTGCATTCCAGAGATCGGTTTTGAGTCGCTCGGGGGAACAGTATAACAGTTTGTACATTCCATTCCGTGCATTTACCAGGCGCTGTTCGACCTCACGCGAAGAAATTGCGCTGTTGATAAATGTTGCTGAAACGCCCCGTTTGTTCAATTGTTGGACCTGGTCCTGCATCAGGGCTACCAGTGGTGAGATCACCAGCGTCAAACCCTCAGTTACAGTGGCGGGAACCTGGTAGCAGAACGATTTGCCGCCGCCGGTAGGAAACAGCACCATCGTATTTCGCCCTTCCAGGACAGAACGAATAGCATCATCCTGACCCGGCCGGAAAGATTCGAAACCCCAGTATTTCCGGAGGTTCTGTTTTGCTTTGGCAAAAAGTTCGTCACTCATTCAAAATGATATGATGATTGTTATTCATTTAATTCTGGACCTGTAATAAAAAGCCCTCACCATAGAAACAACCGCCGCCGCTAAACCGCAGAGGATGCCCAAAAAACTGAACATCAAATAAGCTCCAAATTAATTTAAGGGTTTTAATTAAACATCCAGCACCATCCCCCTTAATCCCCCTTCGAAGGGGGAATTCGGGTGGTTTTCCCGAAAAGGGGGATGGCCATTCAATATCTAAACCGGTCTCCATATTTTTTAGGCCAATAATTATATAGCCTTTTTAGACTGCCTGAGTTAAAAACCGAGCTTTCTTATACATTTTCTTCATCTACAATATAACCTTTAAAAAGTCATACTTCCGGCGGCTCCAAGTTAAATTGTTTGCCAGAAAAATCCAGATAAAATAGCGGTGCATCAATAAATTTAAATGGATCAAAAAAATGGTTTGTGTTTTTCCTGAGAGATCGTATATTGTCCGTTCACATGAAAACAACCGGATCACATATCAATGCATTACAGAACAGCCTGCCGGCTGTTGCTGCCCTTCCTGCATTCCGGCCATGTGCACAGCCGCGGGCCCTTCCGGGCTCATAAACATCTCTCCATAGCGGAGGGTACATTGTTCTGATGTGCTGTCTGCAACTCACCCCTTTTTTAGCTAACACCAAGATTAATAGTGCATATTTTTCTGATTATGCCTGTTTCCAAATCACAACCTTACATGAATATTCGAATAACCACGGCTGAACCGCAACATTTCAAGTATGCGGAAAAAATCTGTCAACTTATGGAGGAAGCCGCCAAACAGCGCGGCACTGGAATCGCCAAACGTGATCCGGGCTACGTCCGTAATAAGATGGAAGAAGGGAAAGCTATCGTTGCTCTTGATGGGGAGAACCTCGCGGGTTTCTGTTACATCGAAAGCTGGGACGAAAAAAAATATATCGCCAATTCGGGTTTAATTGTCCACCCCGACTACAGGGGACGCGGGCTGGGCAGGCGAATAAAGAAAAAGATTTTTGAACTCTCCCGTAACACATATCCGAATGCCAAGATTTTTGGAATTACAACCAGTATGGCTGTAATGAAAATCAATTCCGATATGGGTTACAGGCCTGTAACTTTTTCAGAATTAACACAGGATGAAAAATTCTGGAAAGGATGCCAAAGTTGTCCCAATTATGATATCCTTACCAGCAAAGACCGCAAAGGATGCCTTTGTACCGGAATGCTTTACGATCCGGAGGAAGAGGAAAAACGCAAGGCAAAAGCCCAGAGAGAGGCAGACAAGGCCAAACGGTGGGAGAAGTTCAAGCGATTTCTTCGTCTTCAGAAACGACAGATTCAACGTAAAACAAACCAAATCCTTAATTTTAAACTATCCCTTAAATGAGTAATCCGAAAAAAATCGTACTCGCCTTTAGCGGCGGACTCGACACCTCTTATTGTGTTCCGTATCTCAAAGGAAAGTACGATGCTAAAATTCACACTGTACTGGTCGATACCGGTGGATTTGACGAACAGGAACTGAATAAGATCGAGCGTCACGCTCTGAATTTGGGAGCTGACAAACATCAATCCCTTCAGAAAACCGACGAGTTTTATGAAAAGGTAATCCGGTTCCTTGTTTTCGGTAATGTACTCAAAAACGACACCTATCCACTTTCAGTAAGTGCTGAACGTGTATTCCAGGCTGTAGCTATTGCAAAATATGCAAAAGAGGTTAACGCCGATGCGGTAGCCCACGGCAGTACCGGCGCGGGCAACGACCAGGTGCGGTTCGATCTTGTTTTTAATGTCATTGCTCCGGACCTCGAAATTATAACTCCCATCCGCGATCAGCAATTAACCAGGAAACAGGAAGTCGACTTCCTGAAAAAAAACGGCGTTGAGCTCGACTGGAGCAAAGCAAAATATTCTGTTAACAAAGGACTCTGGGGAACCAGCGTCGGGGGTTCGGAAACATTGACTTCCGATCAGCCGCTACCCGAAGAGGCGTATCCGAGTCAGCTCAAAGAAAAAGAATCAAAGAAAATAGAACTCGAGTTTGAGCAGGGAGAACTGAAAGCTGTCAACGGTGAATCCTCCGGTGCGGTGCAGGCGATTCGAAAACTGGAAAAGCTGGCATCTTCCTATGCTATCGGACGTGATATACACGTCGGCGATACTATTATAGGTATTAAAGGTCGCGTAGGATTCGAAGCCGCTGCCCCGATGATTATTATCAATGCACATAAACAACTTGAGAAACATGTGCTCACCAAATGGCAGCTCTACTGGAAAGACCAGCTGTCGGAATGGTACGGTATGCTGCTGCACGAGGGACAGTATCTTGATCCCGTCATGCGTAACATCGAAGCCTTTATGACGGATACCCAGAAAAATGTGTCCGGCAGTGTATTTGTACGTCTGCACCCCTACCGGTTTGAAATTGAGGGCATCACCTCCGACTACGACCTAATGAATGCCAAATTCGGGGAATACGGGGAAATGAATAAAGCGTGGAGCGGTGAAGACGTAAAAGGCTTTTCAAAAATACTGGCAAACCAAATTAACATACACCAATCAGTAAATACTCATGATTAAAGCAGGAATTACCGGGGGAACGGGGTATACGGCCGGCGAACTTATTCGTCTGCTCCTGAATCATCCGCAGATAACTATTGATTTTATTTACAGTACCAGTAAAGCAGGCAAAAAAGTTGCTTCGGTCCACCGTGATCTTACCGGAGACACAGAGCTGGCATTCGGCGATTCGGTTAATCCCGATGTTGATGTGCTCTTTCTCTGTATGGGTCATGGCAATTCGAGGGATTTTCTCAGCAACCACAGTATCTCATCAGATACAAAAATTATAGATCTGAGTAGTGATTTTCGCCTGGAAGGCAATGATACCTTTGAAAAACGATCATTCGTTTACGGTCTTCCTGAACTACAAAAAACAAAAATAGTACCTGCTGATAATATAGCCAATCCCGGCTGTTTTGCTACAGCGATAGAACTGGCTCTGCTTCCATTGGCCAAACAGGGAGCTCTTCAGGATGAAGTGCATATCCACGGTATTACCGGTTCAACGGGAGCCGGCAGTTCCCTTAGTGATACGAGTCATTTCAGCTGGCGCAGCGAGAATGTATCCGTTTATAAAGCACTTACCCATCAACACCTGGATGAAATAAAACAGAGTATTAATAAGCTCCAGGAAAATTTTGATGCCGCTCTGAATTTCATCCCCGTCCGCGGTAATTTTACACGCGGTATTTTTATTTCGGCTTATACCAATACCGAACTTTCCCTGTCCGAAGCAAAAAGTCTTTTCAGGGATTTTTATAAAGACTCTCCTTTTACCCACCTCAGCGATGAACCGCTTTACCTCAAGCAGGTGGTCAACACCACCAAATGTCTGGTGCACCTGCAAAAAGAGGGAGACAAACTGCTGGTCACCAGCATCATAGATAACCTGCTGAAAGGTGCTTCCGGGCAGGCTGTCCAAAACATGAACCTGATGTTTGCTCTGGAGGAAGATACCGGGCTGCATCTCAAATCAACACAATTCTAAAAATGAAAACATTTGACGTATATCCATTACTCGATATTGAACCGGTTAAAGCTGAAATGAGCCATGTATACGCGAAAGATGGTACCAGGTATCTCGATTTTTACGGCGGACACGCTGTAATATCGATCGGCCATTCGCACCCGCACTATGTAAAACGGGTTACAGACCAGCTCAAAAAAATCGGCTTTTATTCCAATTCAGTTCAAAACCCACTGCAGAAACAGCTGGCTGAAAAACTGGGGCAACTCAGCGGCTATGAAGATTACCAGCTTTTTCTCTGTAATTCGGGGGCCGAAGCTGTAGAAAACGCCCTGAAGATGGCTTCATTCCAGACCGGAAAATCAAAAGTTGTATCTTTTCAGAAAGCATTTCACGGCAGAACATCAGTAGCCGTTTCTGTGACGGACAACCCCACTTATGCCGCGCCTATAAACAAAAAGGGCGATATCGTATTCCTGGAATACAACGATCTGGAAGGATTAAAAGAGGAAATATCCGGTGGCGACGTCTGTGCAGTCATCATTGAATGCATACAGGGCATCGGCGGTATTCGTGTTGCGGATAAAGCTTTCCTGCAACAGGCATCACAGCTTTGTTCCGAAAACAATGTGATATTGATTTGTGACGAAATTCAATCGGGATATGGCCGCACGGGTAAATTCTTTGCCCATCAACATTGCGGCATTCAGCCTGATATCATCACAATCGCGAAAGGAATGGGTAACGGATTTCCCATCGCCGGCACTGCACTGAGTCCCGACTTCAAAGCAGAATACGGAAAACTCGGCTCCACTTTTGGAGGCAATCATCTGGCCTGTGCAGCAGGATTAGCTGTACTGGAAGTAATCGAAGACGAAAATCTGATTGATTACGCCGCCGATGCGGGCGCATATCTATATGATGAGCTTTCAAAACTGGAGCCGGCAAGTGAAGTGAGAGGACGCGGGCTTATGATCGGCATGGAATTCCCCTTTGCGATTAAGGAACTACGTAAAGCGTTGATTGAGGAAGAGCATATTGTAACCGGAGTTTCCAGTAATCCTAACGTTCTCCGGCTGCTTCCTCCTCTTAACATCACAAAAGAACAACTGAATATTTTTATAAACGCAATGCAAAACGTGCTGCAAAAACAACCGGCGACATGAAAAACTTCGTATCCGTTAATGATATAGAACATCCGCACCAACTGGTGCAGGAAGTTCTTGAGGTAAAAAATAATTCACTGCATTCCGACGAAGGGAAAAATAAAACTCTCGGTCTTATTTTCTTCAATCGAAGTTTGCGGACACGGCTGAGCACTCACAAAGCGGCCGTTAATCTGGGCATGGATGTCATCGTGATGAATATCGCCTCTGATACGTGGGATATAGAATTTGAAGATGGATCGGTCATGGACGGATCATCCCAGGAGCACATAAAAGATGCCGTCAAAGTTATCAGCGGTTACTGTGATATTATCGGCGTCCGTACTTTTGCGGGACTGACAAACCGCAGGGAAGATTACGAAGAAAAGATCATGAGCCAGTTCCTGGAGCACTCCTCTGTGCCGGTCATCAGCCTGGAATCGGCAACACTTCATCCCCTGCAGTCACTTACCGACCTGGCAACAATCGCTGAGACCAACATCAGCAAACCGAAAGTTGTCCTGAGCTGGGCACCACATCCCAAAACTCTTCCGCAGGCTGTTGCGAACTCTTTCCTGCAGTGGATGTCTACCACAGATGCAGAGGTTGTGCTGACACATCCCGATGGGTATGAACTTAGTGAAGAATTTACTGCAGGAGTTCAGATAACGAACAACCGGAAGGATGCCTTTGTCGATGCAGACTTTATATATGCCAAAAACTGGTCGAGTTATTCCAATTACGGGAAGAATCCACCGGTCGGGGAAAACTGGACCATCGATGAAGAAATAATGAAGCTGACCGACAATGGTAAATTTATGCACTGTCTTCCGATCCGTCGAAATGTAGTGGCAACCGACAAAGTCATCGACGGTTCGCTGGTGTACCAACAGGCAAAAAATCGTGAATACGCCGCACAGGCTGTAATACAAAATCTACTGGAGGAATTAAAATGAATACACTGAATATTGTTAAAATCGGCGGTAAAATCGTTGATAATAAAACAGACCTGCATCAATTTCTGCAGGATTTCTCCCAACTGGAATCACCTAAAATGCTGGTCCACGGTGGAGGTAAACTGGCCTCGGAACTCTGCGAAAAACTGGATGTCCCGATTAAAATGACCGACGGACGCCGAATTACCGATGAAGCCTCACTGGATGTCGCGGTTATGGTTTATGCCGGACTGGTTAACAAAAAAATTGTAGCGCATCTGCAGGGTTTATCTACCAATGCACTGGGACTTTCAGGTGCCGACCTGGATATTATTCCCGCCCAAAAACGCAATCATCCGGAAATTGATTTCGGATTTGTCGGCGACATTAAGCCCGAAAGTGTTAACCGCTATTTTATCAGACGCCTGCTCGATGAACAGATCGTCCCCATCTTTTCAGCTATCACGCATGATAACAAGGGTCAGCTGCTTAATACTAATGCCGATACCATTGCAGCCACACTGGCGACGGCGATGGCCAAAGATTATAACATTCAGCTGACATTTTGTTTTGAAAAGCAGGGAGTTTTGAAAGATGCTGAGGATGATGATTCCTGGATAGAAAGCATTTCAAAAAGTGAATTTGCCGATCTCAGGGAAAAAGGAATAATCAGTGACGGCATGATACCAAAGCTGGATAACGCCTTTTCTGCCCTCGAAAACGGTGTAAAGCAGGTTTTTCTCAAACATTCCAACAATCTTTTAACAAAAACCGGAACCGAGTTAACTTCATGAGTGATCTTAGTAACAAAGCAACAAATCTTTTAAAAAAGCTTATTGCAACACCATCACTTTCAAAAGAAGAATCTGATACCGGAGATCTTATCCAGGAATTCCTGGAAGAACACAATGTGCCGGCGCAGCGTTATGACAATAACATCTGTGCGGCGAATAAATACTTCGATCAGGAAAACCCGACCCTGTTACTCAATTCTCACCATGACACTGTAAAACCTAATTCGGGATATACCAGGGATCCATTCACGCCTGTTGTTGAAGATGGAAAGCTGTTCGGACTAGGTTCCAATGACGCAGGCGGACCATTGGTATCCCTGATCGCAACATTTCTTCACTTTTATGATAAAAAGGATCTGTCCTACAACCTTTTTCTTGCTGCTACGGGCGAAGAGGAAATATCCGGTGACAACGGAATAGTCTCAATCCTGGATAAAATTCCGTCTGTTGACTGCGCCATTGTCGGCGAACCTACCCGTATGCGCATGGCTATTGCAGAGAAGGGCCTGATGGTGCTGGAATGTACAGCTCATGGAATAAGCGGTCACGCTGCACGGAATGAAGGAGAAAACGCCATCTATAAAGCGCTCAACGATATTGAGTGGTTTAAGACGTACGAGTTTGACAGAGAATCTGATTTTCTGGGACCGGTAAAAATGACCGTTACCGTAATTAATGCCGGAAGTCAACATAATGTCGTACCGGATTCCTGTTCATATACCGTAGATGTGAGAACCACCGACACCTGGAGCAATGAAGAGGTTTTGGACGTTATTTCGGAACATATCGAATCGGAGATAAAACCGCTTTCCATTCGCCTCAAACCATCATTTATATCACCCGATCACCCGATTATCCAGGGCGGCAAAAAACTGGGGATCGAGACGTACGGATCACCCACCATGTCGGATCAGGCGTTTCTCTCTGTGCCTTCACTGAAAATGGGACCCGGCGACTCGGCCCGGTCGCATACGGCCGACGAATATATTCACCTGCACGAAATTGAGGAAGGAATAGAAACCTATATTAAATTACTGGATTTGGTTATTAGTTGATTGGTTATTGGGTAGTTGGAAACCAATAACAAGTAACAAAAAACGAGTTATGAATGAACAAACATTAATTTTTTTTCCTTCTACCAATATAAAACGTTTCTTTAGACATTCACGTCTGAAACGTAATGGTGAAAAGGCAGATCCAATCCATAGATTTACGCTTGATCTACTTGCTTTTCTTAGCGTACCACAACTACTGTGTTCTGCCGGTCATTTATTGTCTGGATTATTGGTCTTCCTTGTTCATTTTTTGAACGATCAAAAAACGAACCAAAAAAATCGCCGGGGAAGTGGTAGATATTGTTCTATCTGGCGGCTGTTCTACAGAATTGCTATGACCGGCAGACCGCATTTTAATTACGACTTTTCCCCCAATTCCCCGGACCCCGGGAAATCCTACCTATTATTTGTTGCCTGCCACTTACAAACAGATTTAGTTTATTCCAGTAATATCACAGTCAGGCATTCCATAGACGGATACCGATTAACTAATAACCAATAAACAAATAACAAACATGAAGCTTTGGGATAAGGGACAAACCACCAACGACATCATCGACCGGTTTACCGTGGGCAATGACCGGGTGCTCGACCTGGAAATAGCAGAATATGATCTGCGGGCTTCCCGGGCGCATGCTCAAATGCTCAACAGCATAGATATTCTCAGTAACGGGGAACTGGAGAAAATTGATAACGAGCTGGTCAGACTGCTTCAACAGGTAGAGGAAGGTAGTTTCACGATTGAGAAAGACTTCGAGGATGTCCATTCCAAAATCGAGTTTGAACTTACGCAGAAACTCGGTGAAACCGGTAAAAAGATTCACGCCGGACGATCACGCAACGACCAGGTTCTGGTTTGCCTGCACCTGTACGTCAAAGATCAGGTGGATGAAATAAAAAAGCTGATCGAAGCACTCTTTGAGAAGCTGATCCAATTGAGTAATGAACATAAGGACGTGCTCATCCCGGGATACACACACATGCAGGTGGCCATGCCCTCTTCATTCGGACTCTGGTTTGGTGCTTATGCAGAATCACTTATTGATGATATCCATCAGCTGAATGCCGCCTATGAAGTTGCCGATCAAAACCCGCTCGGTTCGGCAGCGGGATATGGAACCTCACTCCCGATCGACCGGAAAATGACTACAGATTTACTAGGATTTAAGACGCTAAAATATAATTCCGTCGCAGCACAGATGAGTCGCGGAAGACTGGAAAAGATGACAGGATTTGCACTCAGTGCTGTTGCCGGCACACTATCCAAAATGGCGATGGATGTCTGCCAGTATATGAGCTCCAATTTCGGTTTCATTTCATTTCCCGACGAACTTACGACCGGTTCCAGCATCATGCCGCATAAGAAAAATCCAGACGTCTTTGAGCTCGTTCGCGCCAAATGCAACGATATACAATCGTTGCCGAATGAACTTACGCTGATCACTAACAATCTGCCAAGCGGTTACCACCGCGATTACCAGCTGCTGAAAGAGAAGCTTTTCCCCGCGGTGGAAAGATTGAAATCATGTCTTGAAATCAGCCGGTTTATGCTGGAGCGTGTTGAAGTCAATCCCGATGTTATGGACGATGAAAAGTATCGCTTTCTCTACAGTGTGGAAGCGGTAAATAAAAAAGTAATGGAAGGGGTGCCCTTTCGCGAAGCGTACCGACAGGTTGGTAAAGCCATTGAGGAAGGGAATTTTGATCCTAACTACAAAGTTGATCACACCCACGAAGGCAGTATCGGGAATCTTTGCAATGACGAGATAAGGGAGAAGTTTGAGGAGGTTTATAATAGTAGAAAGTAGAAGGTAGAAAGTGAGGGTTTGCCTGCAAAAGAACTGCCTTTTCCTACCCATCGGACGGCAAAAACAGCCGCCGGATGGGGCATTCACTTCACCCCTTCAAATCTCACCAATACCCAATAGAACTCATCGCCCGAAAACCTGACGATAAGCTCGATATTTCCTGGTCCTGGAACTGCCGAGCCGTAAAAATCCTGATCATCACGTTCAAGAACATGCCATTCTTTACTTTCATTGGTTACATAAGCCTCTTCAGCGCCGGGTATAGTGATTTTAAAATCGTAGGTCAAATTATCTGTTAACTCATACTGCAGGGGATTTTCCAGGGTAGCACGGCTTAGTTCGTAATAACCCGAAAGCTTGGGATACATTTTACCTTTTGACGGACTGGCATTTTTCAAATAAAAGTAGGCAACGCGTTTAAAAATTTTATTTCCATCACCTACTTCACTGGCAAAGAGTTCCAATTTGTATTCTCCCGACTGGGTTAGTTTGGTTGAAATATCCAGACGTTCTCCTTCAAATTGAATGAGCGTATTTTCTGTTTGACCGCTTTCCCTGTGAGTTACTACACATTTCACCCCGATATTTTCGGGCACCGTAAAACGGGTGGAAAAATCTCCTTCTGTTTCTGTATAAAGTTTGGTTTTATTCCAAAAGACTATTCCCTGCTGAAAAAAATAGGGCGATACCATGGCTAAATCCAGATACTCTGCTTCATTAATTGGCTGCTCCAGTAACTGCCATTTTTCATCTTTGGGCAAATGCGTAAAAATTAACTGCTCAGGTTTGGCTAAGAAGTAGAATTCAGAGAAAACCGGTTTAAAGGTCCGAGTATTTTCAATAATGTGACCGGCACCCCAGGTGGGGTCAAGAAGCTGCCATTCACCTTCTATTTTGGCTGCAATCCAGGAATGGTTTATGGATAGTGTGGAAGTATTTCCCGGCTCAAATCCATAGCCTTTTGAGTGGCCATTTATAATTTTCACCTTTAAATCCATTGCTCTGGCCAATTCCTTAAACAATACCGCGTATCCCGAGCATACTGCTATACGTGACTGCAGCACATCCTGACCCGTTACCGCCTGCAGGTCCTCTTTGAAGAATGTTTCTACATCGAACATTATTCTATCTGTAATCCAACGATAAATGGCGCGGGCTTTTTCGGCGTCCGTTTCCGCAACTTCCAAAAAATAATCGGCCAGCCTTTCTACTCTAAGTTCAGTAAGGCGGGGAGTTTGAAGTACATGCTCATCAATATGCCGCCAGTTTTCTTCGCGCAGTTCTTCCCTTGCTGATGAAATATCAGAATTATATGGCATGACGACTGATACCAGGAAGAAGATCAGGAAATAATGCATAATGGCGCAATTTTAATAACGTTTCTCAATCCATCTTCGCCATTTCTGTTGAAATATGCAAAATCCTGTTTGGCCTCCTCCTACCCACCCGACGGCAAACCCAGCCGCCGGATGGAAAAAACTCTTCGTGTCCTTCAAGTATTCAATACCACAAATTTTAGGAAAAAATAAAACTTTTTATATTTTGATTTGAACCAATCATATTAACATATGCCATCTAATACAGCTATTGCAACCAAAGCAAAAGGACTGGGCGTCACAGAACGGCGCGACCTGTGGTGGGTGCAACCTCTCCTGGTATTTCTCGGGCTCAGCCTGTTTGTAGTTTATGCAACATTTCGTGTGTTTTATAATGCGCATTATGTAATCGACATTGCGGCTTCAGCCTATATTCTGTCTCCTTTTTATTCGCCGCTGATTATCTGGGACGGCATGCCTTCCTGGCTTTCACCGGCCATCTTTATTTTATGGGCACCGGGAGGATTCCGCCTGACCTGTTATTATTACCGGAAGGCCTACTACAGGGCTTTCTTTCTTGATCCTGCAGCCTGTGCAGTCTCCGAACATAAAAGAAACTATAAAGGAGAAACTGCCCTGCTGATATTTCAGAACATCCACCGTTACTTTCTCTATCTGGCGCTTGTCTTTCTCATTATTCTTTCTATTGATGTGGTCTATGCCAGCATCTGGCCGGATGGTTTCGGCATCAGTGTCGGCACGTTGATGCTTCTGTCGAATGTCGTGCTTCTGGCTCTTTATACCTTTTCATGCCATTCGCTGCGCCACCTGATCGGCGGCAAGGTCGATTGTTTCTCCTGCGTCGCCATGGGCCACTCCCGACACAAGATGTGGAAAGGAGTTTCGAATCTCAATAAAAACCACATGCTCTGGGCGTGGACAAGTCTGTTTATGGTTATGATTGCCGACTTCTACGTATGGATGGTAAGCATGGGAGTAATCACAGACCTGAGGATTTTTTAGGATATGGACAGATATGAAACACACAGTTACGATGTAGTTATCATCGGTGCGGGTGGTGCCGGACTTCGGGCTGCGGTTGAAGCTTCCGCAAGCGGGGCGAAAACTGCGGTTGTCTGTAAATCGCTGCTTGGAAAAGCACATACGGTGATGGCCGAAGGGGGCGTAGCGGCAGCCTTGTCTAATGTGGATGAACGCGATAACTGGAAAGTACATTTCCGCGATACGATGAAGGGCGGAAAATATCTAAACCAGTGGCGGATGGCCCAGCTGCACGCGCAGGAGGCACCTGAACGGGTAAATGAATTGGAAGAATGGGGGGCTATTTTCGACCGAACCGAAAAGGGGCAAATTCTGCAACGCAATTTTGGAGGTCATACTTATCCTCGGCTTGCCCATGTCGGCGACCGTACGGGTTTAGAACTCATCCGCACGCTCCAGGACAAAGGAGTACATGACGGTATAGATGTATTTATGGAGTGCACAATCCGCCGCCTTCTTACCGATGACGGGCGCGTTGCAGGCTGTTTGGGCTACTTCCGGGAAAGCGGGCGTTTTGTTATTTACCGGGCCAAATCGGTTATACTGGCCACCGGCGGTATAGGTCAGTGCTGGGAAGTTACCTCCAACTCATGGGAATACACCGCCGACGGACAAGCCCTGGCGCTCTGGGCAGGAGCCGATCTGATGGATATGGAATTTGTGCAGTTTCACCCGACAGGCATGATGTGGCCGCTCAGTGTTAAAGGAACCCTCATTACCGAGGGCGTTCGCGGTGAGGGCGGCGTGCTAAAAAACAGCGAAGGTAAGCGGTTTATGTTTAATTATGTGCCGGAAATGTATAAGGAAGAATTTGCCGATACCGAAGAAGAAGCTTCTGAGTGGGTGAAAGCTGTGGTTAATGACAAAATACCAAAAGCGCGGCGCCCCCCTGAACTGCTGACACGTGATGTTGTAGCCCGTGCTATTCTCAATGAAGTAGCAGAAGGCCGTGGTGCTCCCCACGGCGGTGTCTGGCTCGATATAGCCTCACACCGTCCCGCTGCAGAAATCAGGCGCAAGCTGCCCAGCATGTATCATCAGTTTAAAGAACTGGCCGATATAGATATTACAAAAGAGCCGATGGAAGTGGGTCCCACCTGTCATTATATGATGGGCGGCGTGCGGGTGGATCCGGAAACCCAGGAATCGACCCTGCCCGGCCTGTTTGCGGCGGGAGAGGTTGCCACGGGTCTGCACGGATCAAACAGGCTGGGAGGCAATTCACTGTCCGATTTGCTGGTATTCGGGAAAAGAGCAGGTGAATATGCGACAGAATATGCAAAGAAAATGACCAAACAACCTCCGTTAAACGAATCACATGTGAAAAATGCAGTATCCAAAAGCCACCGTCCGTTTGAACTCCGGGAGGGAGAAAATCCCTATAATATTATGGACGATCTGCAGAAAATGATGCAAAAGAAAGTGGGCATCATACGTTCAGAAGAGGGACTCAATAGCGCCCTCGAGGAGATAAAGAAAATGCGGCAGCGGGCGGAAACGGCACGGGTTGGCGGTAATGTACAATTCAATCCCGGGTGGCACCTGGCCCTCGATCTCAAAAACATGCTTGATATCAGTGAAGCGGTGGCACGGGCAGCGCTCAGCCGCAGAGAAAGCAGGGGCGCACATACACGGGAGGATTATTCCGGTTCCGATGAAGAGTTTGGAAAAAAGAATCTTGTTGTCCGCAAGAATGGAGAATCTCTGCAAGTTGAGGAAGTCTCCCTTGAAAAACCACCGGAGGAACTTCAGGAACTGCTCGAAGACTAATTAGGCATAAGGCATAGCGCAAAGAGCAAAGAGCATAGCGTACAGAAATTATGCTATGCGCTATGCCATACAATAACTTAAATCCATAACCATGTCCGAAAATAGAATATTTCAGATCTATCGTGGCGATAACAAAACCGGAGAAATGGTTGATTACCAGATTCCTGTCGATCCCGGCATGGTCGTACTGGATGCCGTACACCGGGCGCAGGCAATCCATGCTCCCGATCTGGCCGTACGCTGGAATTGTAAAGCCGGCAAGTGTGGTTCCTGCGGCGCAGAAGTTAATGGGAAACCCAAACTGATGTGTATGGAAAGGCTGGATAAATACCCGGAGGATGAGCCGATTTCCATCCGCCCTATGAAGACATTCCCTATCGTCAAGGACCTCGTCAGCGATGTATCATGGAACTACGAAGTAAATAAAAAAATACCGGCTTTTAAGATCAAAAAAGGAGAACGAAAATACTATCAATACGAAGCCGACCGGGTGCAGGAATTCCGTAAATGTATTGAATGCTTTCTGTGCCAGGATGTATGTCATGTACTGAGGGAACACGAGAAGCATAACGAATTCGGCGGGCCGCGCTTCTTTGTCCGCACTGCCGGGTTGGAAATGCACCCCCTTGATACGGAAGACCGGAGAGAACTGCTTAAGAATGATCTCGGCCTCGGCTTTTGCAATATTACCAAATGCTGTTCGTCAGTCTGTCCCGAGAATATAGAAATCACGGACAATGCTATTATCCCGCTGAAAGAACGCGTTGTTGACAAAAACTATGATCCGCTGCGCTGGCTCTGGCAAAAGATTTTTGGGTGAAAAGGCATAGCGCAAAGAGCATGGCGCATAGCGTAAGAACAAGCTTGGTTTACACTATACGCCATGCTCTAATCACACGTCGAGAAACGGCTGGATGCGCTCATCATCCGGTGCCGGTTTGAGTTCGTGCTGATTGATGAAACGGGCGCAGGCATTCCAGCGGAGTATCGACTCTTCATTCTTCTCCGGACCGGCCTTTTCTGCGTTTTCATAGTGTTTCATGGCACGTGCAAGATATTCATAGGCTATAAAACCGGCACGCGGTGTTGTACGCTTCAGAGCTGCTCTGGCCTGCCGTTCAAAGATGAGACCCCGGCAGTATTCCGCCTGGTAATTATCCGTCAGTTTTGATACCAGCTCCTGAGCCTGTTTTAAGCTTGTCTTGTATCTACCCTCAAACTGATCGGTAGTCGCGAGGATAAGAGTGTATACCGTCTGCTGATTACCGGGATCGGTCCTCAGAATATCACGGCAGATACTTTCTGCCTGCCAGGGCTGGTTAAGCAAGCGGTAGTGCATGGCTTTTTCCAATGCCTGTGGAATGGCGTCTTTAGATATTGGCTTAAGTTCAGGCATAACAGTGGAATTAGGCTGTTAAGATGCTTTTCTGATTCAAGATAATAAATTCTGCCTAACTTTTATCCACTGGCGTAACAGGTAATTTTTTTACCACTAAGATTCTATGTTAAATAACAAATAAATTCCTACCTTATTTAA
>CAZPWQ010000037.1:0-29310 GCA_964590495.1 uncultured Balneolaceae bacterium | reverse complement strand
TGCCGTTTGTAAAAATCAAGATTAAGGCAAATAGCGAGCATAAGCGTATTGGTCAGCAATGCTGTACCGCCATAGCTGATAAAAGGCAGGGGTATTCCGATAACCGGCAGCAATCCTGTTGCAGATCCCACATTGATAAAAAAGTGGGTGAATAATATAGTCGTCACGCCAACAATTACAAGTTGTGCAAAAGGATACTTATGGCTGCCTGCAGCACTTAACAGCCGCAGAATAAGAGACATAAAAAGAATCAAAACGATACCGGCGCCGATAAACCCAAACTCTTCAGCGATTACACAGAAAATAAAGTCGGTCCACTGCTCCGGCAAAAAGCGCAGCTGGGTCTGGGTTCCTTCCATAAATCCTTTACCGTATAATCCGCCGGATCCTATGGCTGTTTTCGCTTGTATTACATTCCAGCCGGCACCTTGTGGATCAAAAGAGGGGTTTGTAAAAGCTTCGATACGTGCACGCTGATGAGGTTGTAAAACTTCGACAAGAGCCACATGAACACCTATCACAATCAAAATTCCACAAACGAATGAAGCAAAAGTCAACCAGTTTCTTCGTTGTAAAAAGAAGATACCTATTGTAATAACTACAGCAGCTATTAATCCCCAGTACCAGTTGACGATACTGAGATATCCAATTATTGCCGGGGAAATAATAAAAAGAGAAACTCCATATGGAAGTCCCGACCAGAATAACATTACGGGAATGAGGGCCAGGAATATAATAGCTGTACCCGTATCATTTTGCATTAGTACCAGTGCAGTGGGTAAGAGAATTAAAAGTACAGTAATCAGGGCCGATTTAATATTTTCGGCAGATATGTTGCGCTGGCTGGTCAGGTAATTTGCAACGGCTAATATGGTTGCTACTTTCATAAGTTCACTCACTTGCAGGTTGATGGGACCCAATACCAGCCAGCTCTTGGATCCACTGACTTCATGTCCGAAAAACAGCGTCAGGATCATCAGGATAATACCGATAGCATAGAAAATATAGGAACCTTCATGAAAATTTCGTGGAGCCACGAATTGTATGCCGATAAGTACCAATAAAGAAAGAGCAAAAGCTGCAAGTTGTTTATATAAATTGATCTGGATATAGCTGGGAAGAAACGGTCCCTGGGTAGCGCTGTAAATTGCCAACAGCCCGATAATTACCAGACCAAGCCAAACGGCAACAATACTCCAGCTGAATTCGCGAAGTGTGTTCATTCGATAATTTCCTGGTTATTGGTTTCAACTTTTCTGGGCTCGAATTCTTTTACGTAGCGATATACATATTCGCGATTAATTTCACCCGTCAGGTACTGTTCAATTAAAAGAGAGGCAATCGGCGCCGCAGAAATTGAACCATAGCCACCATTTTCTACAAGTACAGCGATTGCAATTTTAGGATTATCAACAGGAGCATAGGCAATAAACCAGCCGTGATCCTGTCCATGTGGATTTTGGGCTGTTCCTGTTTTCCCGGCAACGTCAATGCTATCAAGATTTGCGTAATAACGACCGCTTCCATCTGTTACAACACGGCGCATTCCTTCTTTAACAATTTGAATTTCATTATTGTCCACCCATTCAATTTTTTTCTTCTCAGGATTTGTCAGCAATACATCGCCGTTATTTTGACGTATAGCTTGTACAAGGTGTGGCTGGATGCGATACCCTCCGTTACCAATTTGAGCTGCTATAAGCGCCATTTGGAGCGGAGACGCAGCCATAAAGCCCTGGCCGACTCCTAAATTTAACTGGTCGCCTAAATTCCATCCGTTTTTGCCTAAAATCGTATTCAAATAAGTACTGTCCGGTAAAATACCTCTTGTTTCATTTGGGAGGTCAATACTATTAACCTGTCCCAGACCGAAATCAGATGCCATTTTATACCAGTGATCGATACTTTGTTTGTTTATTAATTGCTCCATAAGCCAAAAGAAAAAGGTATTGCTGGATTTTTCAATCGCTTTGGTGACATTGTATTTACCCGGATCAGCCAGGTCGTTATAGCGACGCCCCCGGTAAAAATATCCGGGGTTATCAATTTCAGTGTTGGCCGTTATAACTCCGGTTTCCAATCCCATCAGGGCCATCAACGGTTTGAATGTTGAACCAGGCGGCTGTTTGCTGGTTATGGCTCTGTTATACAGTGGGTCGGTTGTATCAGCATTAATGCTACGCCAATAATCAATATCGATTCGCCCCGAAAGACGTCGTATGTCATATTGGGGAGAGCTTACCATGCTCAAAACAGCACCATTTTCAGGGTCAAGAGCTACTACAGCTCCTCTTTTCCCTTTCATAAGATCTTCAGCCAATAGCTGCAGGGAAGTATCCAGGGTTAAAAAAATATCTGACCCTTTGACCGGTGCTTCATTAATTTCCCCATCCTGATAAGGTCCGAGAATTTGCCCCAGGGCATTTACACGAATATAATCTACGCCCAGTTGCCCCCGCAGGTGGTTTTCATATACTGTCTCCAGACCGCTTTTACCAACTTTGTCGCCAAGATGGTAATTGTCTAAATCGAGATATTCTTTTTCAGAAACTTCCCGCAGATATCCGAAAACGTGGGATGCCCTGAGACTGTCTATCGGATAATGACGTTTGCTCTCTATCTGATGACCAATACCCGGCAGTCGCCAAATATTTTCCTGGATTACTGAGAACTTTTTAAAGTCAATTTCGGTAAATAAACGGGATGATCGATACCACGAATAGATACGGGCCTGGTTTATCCGTTCATTGATTTCTTCTACAGAAATATCCATGAGGTCCGCAAGCAGCCCGGTGTTTTCAGGATTGTAGCTGGCGGGGGTAATGGTGATAGAATAAATAGGCTCGTTATCAACAAGCAGGGTACCGTTGCGGTCGTATATCAATCCCCGTGCAGGAGTGATAACCTCTTGGCGAAGTGAATTCTCACGGCTCAGGGGTCCGTAGGTTTCCACCTCCAGAATTTGAAGTTGGAATATCCTTCCCAGTATTATCAAACCCATTAGGAGCATGCTACCCTGTAGCACACGAATGGAAATCAGAGTTCGTTTCTTTTTTCGATATTGCATGTGAACCCGAAATTATTTCGTTCTAAACAGATGAATAAAACCGGCTACAACTGCAGTATAAATACTACTTCCTATCCAATGGCGCCAAAATATTGTTTCAGCGGCGTAATCCAGGATAATACTATTTAAGCCCAAAAATATTAGATTGTGAACCATTGAGGCAATAAGAACTGTAATAAATACCTGCCCGATAAGCAACCGCACCTCTGAACTCTTAGGAATGAAGTTATACCCAATAAAGGTAAGTAACGTTTTGGAGAACATGTTTAGTCCCCATAAATCCAATAAAGCATCCTGAAAAAAACCGATTCCTGCCGCCATTAAAAGGGCAGAGGTGCGATCCTGACGGGAAATATACCAGATGAGAAAAATAAGTACCAAATCCGGCTGCATATTATAGATCCTTAAGTGCCGGAACAGTACAACCTGGATGAGCAGAAAGCCAAGAGCTATTCCAATATATTTAAGGTTTTCGCTATTCATTGAAACAGTTCCTCATATTCCCGGTCCAACCTTCTTATAGTAGTATCCGGCTCAAACTTGACAATAAATCCTTCTGCAATTTCGAATAGATCTACAAAAGGTTTGACATAGATTCTCTGCGTTTCTTTACCCTCCTGGGGTACCGACCGTACTACTGTACCTATCGGAAGATCCGGTGGAAATTGATTGCTGTAGCCCGAAGTTGTTACTACTTCTCCACTGTCGACAGGTATTGTCTGCGGGACATAATCCAACTGAATTTCATTTATTGATTTTCCATCCCAGGATACTATTCCGAAAGCATTTGAATTTTGAAGTTTGGCACTAACACGGAAGAGCGTATTTAAAAATGGCATCACCTGTGAATAATCGTCGGCGGCAAGTAATACTTTACCTACAAGACCATCGGCAGAGACCATCGGCATGCCTTTTTTGACGTCCTGATCGGTGCCTGCATCTATAGTCAGTGAGTTATTTATCTGATTTAGCTCTTTTCCAACGATCTGAACAGGATAAAGACTTAAATCACTTGACCGGCTGAATTGCAGCAATTCACGAAGCTCTTCATTACGCTGGCCTGCAGAACGCAACCGGCTCAATTCATCAAGAAGGAGAACGTTTTGTTTTCGAAGATAAGTATTGGTTTTAAGTGCCTGCCGATAAACCCTGACATTGGATAATGGCTCCTCAAGGTAACTGAACAGGGTAATGGATACTTTACGAATGTTGTCTATACCACTTTGGTGCCTGCCCACCATTACCATTACCGCCAGCACCAGCAGGAGTGCGGCTATGATATGATCTTTGGCATCAGTTATACGTGGAAGTCGAAACCGCATTCACTTTTATATAAAACTTAATTTACAACCGTTCTGTAAAATTCAAGGTCCTCGAGAATAGCCCCTGTTCCCCGCACTACCGCCGTCAGGGGATCCTCAGCTATATGAACCGGCAGATCAGTAGTTTCCATAATCAATTTATCCAGATTTTTAAGCATTGCTCCACCACCGGTCAGCATAATTCCCCGATCGAGAATATCTGCAGATAATTCAGGCGGCGTCTGCTCCAGTGACTTTGTTATGGATTCCACTATCGTATTGACGGATTCTGATATTGCCTCACGAACATCTTTTGAAGTAACATGCCGTGTTCGGGGCACTCCATTTACCAAATCACGTCCTTTTGTTACCGTTTCGAGTTCCTCCTCAAGAGGAGCCGCTGATCCGATTTCACATTTTATGCCTTCAGCCGTGCGTTCACCTATTAAAAGGTTATGATTACGACGAAAATAATTGATTATATCCTCATTCAATTCATCACCTCCCAATCTTACCGACTGGGCGTGTACGATACCTGATAAAGCAATGACCGCAATTTCTGTCGTCCCGCCCCCAATATCTACAATCATATTTCCGATCGGTTCATGAACATTCAGTCCGATACCAATAGCGGCAGCCATAGGTTCATCTACAAGATAAACCTCTTTGGCTCCTGCGTGTTCTGCACTGTCGCGAACGGCACGCCGCTCAACTTCAGTAATACCACTGGGTACACACACAACCATTTGCCGTGTACTTGAATACCACTTCATCTTTACCTTATTAATCATCCCGCGGATCATCTGTTCAGCCACCTCAAAATCGGCGATAACACCGTCACGCAGGGGGCGTACGGTACGAATATTTTTATGCGTTTTTTCATGCATCAAACGCGCTTCGTGTCCGGTAGCCACCGGTTCGTTTTGCATATTCAATGCTACAATGGAGGGTTCATTTAATACGATTCCCTCGCCGCGTGAATAGATGAGGGTATTTGCTGTTCCGAGATCGATTGCTATATCAGTATATAACCAGTCAAACCATCCCTTATTTTGTTGGTTTTTAGCCTCTTTTGGTGCGTGTTTATTCATAGTCTGTAGTTCTGGGTATGCTAAAATTGAGCAATGAGATTACCGCCAAAAATTAAACAGTGAAAATACAATATTGTTTATCTATTTGCGAATAAATGCAAATAATTCTGTAATTCGAAATAGATTTCGAAGTTTATCCGCAATCACCATATTTCTAAAGAAGTGTAGATTACCACACAAATGGAAATAAAACTATAAAAATATGAGGAAAAAAACTGAGTTAATGCCGGAAATGACGCCTGCCGGTAAACACCATTGCAAGGTTATGGCGATCAGCGGCTTCAATTACCTCCTCATCGCGTATGCTGCCGCCGGGTTGGATAACAGATGTCGCTCCTGCACCGGCAGCGGTTTCCACCCCATCGGGAAACGGGAAAAAGGCATCGGAAGCTATAACAGTATCTTTCAGCGATAATTCTTCCTGCTGTGCTTTTGAAACAGCAATTTCGGATGCTTCCACCCGGCTGGTCTGTCCTGTTCCGATGCCGATAGTCTGGTTGTCTTTTGCAAAGACGATGGCATTCGATTTCACGTGTTTTACAACTTTCCAGGCAAAAAGAAGATCTTCAAGTTCCCGTTCATCGGGTTGGCGCTTGCTTACTACTTTGAGATCGGATTTGGCAGTTGTTGCAAAGTCGGAATCCTGATTGAGTGCTCCTCCGAAAATGGAACGGTACTGATAGCTTCTTGCAGTATCCACCTGTTTTTTCAGGCGTATTAATCTCCTGTTCTTTTTTTTCTGCAGGAGTGCTTTGGCATCTTTACTGAATGCCGGAGCTATAATAATTTCGGTAAATATTTCATCAATAGCCTCGGCTGTAGCCCGATCAAGCTCTTTATTGACAACCACTATGCCTCCGAATGGTGACATCGTATCTGTCGCAAAAGCCTTTTCCCAGGCTTTGTCCAGGTTATCGGCGGAAGCTACTCCACAGGGTACAGTGTGCTTGAATATTGCACATGTCGGCTTGGAATCGTTGAAGTCGGCGATCAGATTCAAGGCTGCATCGACATCAAGAAAATTATTATAGCTGAGTTTCTTGCCGTGGAAACAGTCAATGTATTCATTTTGATCTCCGTAAACGGCAGCGTGCTGATGAGGATTTTCACCGTATCGAAGATTTTGGAATTTCGGAAGTGAAATATTCAGCTGGTCCGGTTGATTTTCACCTGACAAATTATTGAAATAGTTTGCTATGTGAGCGTCATAACCTGCAGTATGGTTAAAGGCTGTCTGAGCCAGTTGTTGTCGTGTTTCAAATGCAATGCTCTTTTTTTCGTCCAGCTCCCTGATAAAGCCGGAATATTGCGAGGGTGACGTTAAAATACAAACGTGAGCAAAGTTTTTTGCTGCGGCTCGAATCATGGTGGGTCCGCCGATATCTATGTTTTCAGTAGCAATTGCCGGTGTACAATCCGGCTTGTCTATAGTTTCTTTAAACGGGTACAGATTAACAACAACCAGTTCAATGGGTTCAATATTAAGACTGTTCATTTCATCAACATCAGGCTGATGGCTGGTTCGTCCGAGAATTCCACCGTGAATATGCGGGTGCAGGGTTTTCACCCTGCCGTCAAGACATTCCCGGAATCCTGTTATTTCGCTTACATCTTTCACAGGAATATTCTCATCCCTGATCCTTAGGGCTGTCCCCCCCGTAGAAATAAGTTCAATATCTGCATTATGCAAAGCTTTGGCCAGGGGCAGTAACTGTGTTTTATCGGAGACAGAAAGTAACGCCCGTTTGATTGCTAACGGTTTTTTTGGAAGTTCGGGAAGAGGTTGCAGAGACACGATTTGATTTAATTATTTGATTTAGAATTAAGTTGTTCAGCCAGCCGGCCTACTACTACCGGCAATAGCTTGTGTTCTTCCTTAAGAATACGTTTGGAAAGGGAATCAGCATCATCATCGGCTTTGACCGGAACCTTTCGCTGGGCTAGTATGGGTCCCTGGTCATATTCTTCTGTAACCAGATGTACGGTACAGCCCGATTCAGATTCTTTATTATCTATTACAGCCTGATGTACCTTCTCACCATAAAATCCTTTTCCGCCGTATTTAGGAAGAAGTGATGGATGAATATTAAGGATCCGGTTTTCATACTTTTTTATCAGTGCAGTCGGAATCTTGATCATATATCCGGCCAATACAATGAGATCAGTATCCCATTTATTTAATTGATTTAATAATTCAGTACTGTATTTCTGTCTGCTTTTGAATTGCGATGGTTTTATTACCCTGGCATCAATATTGTGAGAGGCGGCTCTGTTTAGTGCCTGGTTATCAGACCTGTTGGAAACGAGGCCCTTTATAGTTGCCCGTAACTGTCCTGACTCAACAGCATCTATAAGTGCCTGAAAATTTGTGCCTGAGCCGGATGCAAAAACTACAATATTTGCCAAAGCGTAACTTGAATGGGGTTAGTTAATTAATATTGCCGGTTCGGCGGAAAATATAACCAAAAATAGTTACAGAATAAGAACCTAATATTAACCACTAAGGGATTAAGAACATCTAAACATAGTGTCCTGAGTGCCGTAGTGGTATCTTCTCCTTTACTCCCTAACTTTCTCATCCCGGTCTTGACAGTTTGGTCGATCGGAATACATAATAATTGTTCAGGCTCCACCGGATCTGGTTATAGGTGATTTTAATTACGGTGGCGATAGGGATAGCGATCAACATCCCGAGGATACCGGCTGTTTCAGCACCAATAAGAATGATAAATAAAATTGCCACCGGGTGAATATCGGCAGATCTGGAGAAGATAAGTGGCTGGAGCACCACGTTATCAAGTATTTGAACAAATAAGATGGCGATAATACAGGGCAATACCAGCGTAAAGTCCCCAACCTCAATAATTGATACAATGATCGAGAGTATATAACCGATGATAGGTCCGAAATAGGGGATGGTATTGGCAAGACCTACGGCAATACCTACCGACAAGGCATTATTAAGTCCTATTATTGAAAGACCGATCCACGACGTAACAGCAACAATTAAACTTTGAAGTAAAACACTGCGGAAATAAATACCCAGCCGCGTTTCAATTTTATCAATCAGACTGAGTGTCGTTTCAAAATATTTATTTGGAACAAGCTGCAGCATATCACGTCTGATTTTACTGCCGTCTTTCAGGAAGAAAAATGTTGCAAAAGGAATAACCAGAAATGCAGAAAAAATGTTGGTGAATATCCCGATGATGTTGCTTAGTGCAGTGGGCAGTTCTCCGATATCAAAAAGCTCCTGGAGGATTGTCGTTAAGTTTTCAGTCAGGAATCCCTCGGGAAGGAACGTTAAATTTTGGGTAATCCTGATTTCTATTCGCTTCGTTATACTTTGAATATTTTGGATATTCAGCTGACCTGCCAGTTCCACCATCTCATTGGCAATAATCGGGATGATGTTGGTGGATATCCATACCAGGATTAATATGAGGGCGCTAAGGGTTAAGGTGATGGCCCACGTCCTGTTTATTCCTGCTGACTGCATCCGGTTTACGAGCGGATCCAGTATATAGCTTAAAATCATAGCGATGATCGCATATCCTACCAGCGTACCGAAGTGATATAGTACCAACCCGATAACTACTATGCCGGTAAGGCCTAAAACCGATTTTACAACCCGTTCCAGTGTGATGTTTGTCATGACGCTATTGTTTCTGTTAGCTCATCCAGATATTTATGAATATTTGCAGGCCGATATCCCTTTCGACAAAGGTAATCAAATATTTTTTTCTTTCTCTTAAACGGATCTTCTTCCCGCAAGAAGTATCTTTTACGTTTTAAAACCAAATTTAAAAAAGTATCCCGTAAATCCTTATTCTCAAATACTTTTTTAATGCTATCCTGAATAACATTATCAGCGATTCCTTTTTTTAGGAGATGAGAACGAATTTTGGCCGGACCCCAGCTGTTCAGCTTATTTTTATTGGCAGTAAACTTTTCGGCAAAACCAGCGTCATCAATTAAATCATCATCCTGAAGTTCATCCAGTACCTCTTCTACAACATCCTCAGGATAATCTTTTCGCCGGGCTTTGGTTCGTAGCTCCCGGCGTGCATGGGCACGGTTTCCAAGCAACTTAAGGAAGTATGATTTTACAGCAAAACGTCCTTCCTCGCGCTGAAGCTTTCGAAATAGTGAAGGCGTTATCTCAACACCTTTTGAAAGCCTGAACTTTAAAAGCGTCGATTCGGCAACTCCCAGCAGGAAAGTTTCGTCGACGAAGATAGAATAACGTTCTTTGTTTCGCTTTTGTATGGTTATTGAAGTAATAATCCCCGGCAGATTATGCTCTACCTCGTCAGCCATAGCTATTAACCCAGATTTCTCACAAATTGTTATAAATATTAATTAATTTATGTCATCAATAATAAAGGATTTAAACCTGGTTTTTTCATCATTGCAAGATCAACACTCTGTAAATCGCTGCGAATCCCCCCCCAGCTGCGTTGAAGGTAAAATGGCTTGATCAACGTATCCAGGTACGTATCCGGCGTCATTTTACCTTCGCCTTGCTGAAGAACCCCGATTCTTCGGGGCTTGGTGAAAAATCAGGGTTACTCATCACTTTCTGTTTCTGCTTCGTCTTTTTTTTCGTTTTCAGCTGCTTGACCGTTTTCAGAAGTGGCCTCATCGTCAGGAAGCAATTCTCTTCGGATTTTTTCCTCAATGCTTTTTGTGAGTTCGGGATCTGATTCCAGAAACTCAATAGCATTGTCAGAACCCTGTCCGATGGGTTCACCGTCATACCGGTACCAGCTTCCCCGCTTTTCAATAATGTCGAATTCTACAGCGAGATCAAGAATTTCAGCCAGCCTGGAAATACCTTTCCCGTAGACAATATTGAATTCCACGACTTTGAAAGGCGGGGCGACTTTGTTTTTGACTACTTTTACCTTGGTTCGGTTTCCTACGACGTCGTCGCCTTGTTTCAATGAACCGATGCGTCGAATATCTATGCGTACCGAAGAATAAAACTTCAGGGCACGTCCTCCCGATGTTGTCTCCGGATTCCCAAACATAACCCCGATTTTTTCCCGGATCTGGTTGATAAAGATAACAGAAGTGCGGGTCTTGTTTATGATTCCGGTGATCTTCCGCATAGCCTGTGACATCAGGCGTGCCTGCAGGCCCATGTGCGAATCTCCCATCTCACCCTCCAGTTCGGCGCGTGGCACCAGTGCAGCTACTGAATCAACCACTATCACATCGAGAGCGGCCGACCGGATTAATGTTTCTGTGATTTCCAGTGCCTGTTCGCCGCTGTCTGGTTGTGAGACCAGCAATTCGTCAGTATTAATACCCAGGTTTTTACCATAGCGCGGATCAAATGCATGTTCCGCATCAACGATAGCTGCGTAGCCGCCGGCTTTTTGAGCCTCTGCAATTACGTGCAGGGCCAAAGTTGTTTTACCGCTGCCTTCCGGGCCATATATTTCGGTTATACGTCCTCTTGGTATCCCACCTACTCCCAAAGCATGATCCACCATAATAGAGCCGGTGGAGATGATGGGAACGTTCTGTGTGGCCTGATCCCCGAGCCGCATGATCGTACCCTTGCCATGCTGTTTTTCAATTTGCCCAATGGCCAGTTCCAGTGCCTTTTCGCGATCTTTATTCTCAGACATAATTTGTGTGTATTGTTTGTTTTTATTTTTTCACCGTCAATATATAAATAATACTGACAACGTGATGTCATCCGGCGCCAGGTTTTTTATTCAGTTGATATGGCGGCGGATTCCGTTTTTCAAAAGGTCAACATAAAAGTTAATCAGCAAACCCAGTTTATAATCTCCCAGTCGGAGATACGTCAACAGCTGGGCTGTGTGCACATCGGTCAACGCCTCAACAGTTTTTATCTCTACTACATCTTTCTCTTCCACAAGCAGGTCAATTCGATACCCGTGATCCAAATGAATTTCTTTATAAATAATAGGTACAGGAACTTCTTCCTTTACTGAGAGTCCATTATTATGCAATTCATGACATAGACATCTTTTATATGCTGATTCCAATAGTCCAGGTCCTAAATTTCGATGAACTTCAATTGCGGCTCCGATAATATTTTTCGATATATCATTAAGTTTCAAAATTTCCTCTGTGTACCTTTGTGTTTACTTTGTGAAACTCTGTGTAATTTCACGGAGCTCCACAGAGGAGGCGCAGAGTTACACAAAGTTAAGGGATTTATTAGTAAGTATTACGGAGAGGGAATTCCTTACAAAAAAATTTAAGGTTTCAGGTTTTTGACTACCTTTGCCAGTTTCTCCATCGCCTGTTCAATTTGTGAGGTGGTAATATATGGTGCCGGCCCCAGCCGTAAAATATCTCCCCTGGCATCAGTAAAAACCTGTTGTTCAAGCAATTTGGCTCTGATGGTACGTGCAAAAGGTGATCGCAGGGAAAGAAAACCGCCGTTTTGGCCGAGCGGGCGGTTGTGACGAAGCTTTATGACGGCAGCATCCAGATCTAGTTGCAGAAACAGCTTTTTCATCAGTTTTGTTTGACTCAAATACTGCCTGCGAAGGATGGATGGTGTCAGTTCCTGTTCCCGGAAAAACTCCACAACCTTTGCTGCCCTGAACTGTGATACAGAATCATAGGTACCGCTTGCAAACCGCTGATTACTATTGTCGTATTGAACCGGCTTATCATTACGAGGCTCATCAAGCGTGCTGAACGATGCAAACCAGCCGGTGACCGCAGGACGGAGCCGGCATTCCGGAGGGAAACGCAGAAAGCAGTTGCCTTCTCCCCATTGCAGATATTTATACCCTCCGGCCAAGAGAAAGCAATCTTCGATATCAGCTTTCCGCAGTGAGAGCGGTACAACATTTGTACCGTGATAGTCGTCAATAAGGAAGGGAACATCATAATTTCGGGCGATTTCAGCAATTTCGGATATATGCTGATTGATCAGTCCGCTTTCAAAATAGACACGCGAAATCATAATGGCGGCTGTCTTGTGATCAGCATGTTCATCAATCTGCCGGACAATCTGATCCGATTCTCCGTCGACAGTAACCAATTCCAGTCCCTCTTCACGAAGCCTGTGAAGTTGTCGAGACATAGAGTGAAATTCCGAATCGGTAGTGATAATCTTCGGCTTATTCTTCAGGTCAAAACTCGAAAGCCAGGATACCAACAGCAGGTGTGTATTTTCAGCCAGACAGTATAATCCCTCCGGATCGTCATAAAAATTTCTTAAATAGCCGCGCAATACCTCCGCTTTCTCAAAAGCCGTCTCCCATTTGTTATCTACTTCAGAAGCAGAAACATGGAAATATTCCGTCAACCCCTCCAGGGCGGCATCAGGCCATGCCTGGTGCGAATGTCCGGTAAACAGCAGCCTGTTTCCTACATCGAAATGAGTGTAGTGTGGTTGAAGCTTTGTTGGCAGTTCGTCGATATTTTGCATTTGTTTTTATTTTAAATCCGAAGGTTAAGAAATCCGAAATTCGAATGACCAAAATCCGGAAGGGCAAATCCGAAATCCAAATGACCAAAATTCGAAACAAAAACATCTCGATAATCAAGTAAGGTGTCATTCCGAATTTATTTCGGAATCTGTAGCAATCAGCAACGTAAAAGCTCTTACGAGATTCCCAGCTACAGATCCTGAAACAAGTTCAGGATGACACGACAGTGGTGGTTTTTTAGTGTTAATACACTAGCTTTATTTCATATTTGGCACCCCAACCCGTTTTGGATTTAGAACATTCGTACTTGGAATTTGAATCTTCAAATTTCCGACCTTATCTCCCACAGATCAGGAAAGATGCGCTGGTGAAGCGTTTGCCTGAGATATTTAACCCCGTCGGATCCGCCGGTGCCCATTTTGTTTCCAATAGTTCGCTCTACCATTTTAACGTGACGGTATCTCCACTCCTGCATTCCTTCATCAAAATCAACAAACAGCTCGCACAGCATTGCCGTTTCAGGATCGTTCTGCATGATTTCCAATAATATATTTTGCAGTTCTTCAGAGGGTTCATAAAGAATTCCGTTTTTGTTTTTCCGTTCCGGCATTAGAGCCTCATATCCTTTTTTGTTTAGTAAGATGCAAAAACATTCCCACAAAGTGTTTTCCTCCATACGTGACTTCAGGCGATTAAAATATTCCGGTTCATTTTGATGGGCTTTAAGCATATGTTCAGAGCGGTGTCCGCACAAGATTTCCACCTCACGGAACTGCACAGATTGAAAACCACTGGCTTCATCCAAAAAACCGCGGAAGCTTTCGAACTCAAGTGGAGTCATCGTCTCCAGGATATCAATTTGCGCAACCATTGTTTTTAAAATAGTAAGCACCCGCTTCATGGTTTTAACGGCACCCCATGTTTTAGCCTCTTTAAGATCTTTTCTCAGCTTGCCGAATTCATGTAATATCTGTTTAAACCAAAGTTCATAGGTTTGATGGATAATAATAAACAGCATTTCGTCATGTTCAGCGGGCTTAGACCGGAGTTGCTGTAAATTCAGCAATTCATCAATTTTTAAATAATTGTTGTAAGTAAGTTTCATCTGCTAAATTGTTTTTTACTACATTAGGACATTGGAAAGACTATAATAATAGTCAGAAATTACGCCAGTCTCTATGTGACATGAAGTTTTGCGTGAAGTGATGAAAATTGCTTAGATTTGGCACGAAATATTAAACGAAAAGATATTTATGAGTATTTTAATTGCTGACAGTGGGGCAACCAAGACAGAGTGGTGTCTCAAAACAGAAGAAGGTTGTGAAACCATCAAGACTGAAGGACTTAATCCTTATTATCATACACAGGAGAGCATAGAGGAGGTAGTTAACAATAACCTTCTCCCGAAAATTCAGGAAGTGGATATACAGGATGTTTATTTCTACGGGGCCGGGATTGACAGTGAAGGTAAAAAAGACATCGTCGAACAAGCACTGAAAAATTCTTTAAGGGATACTACAATTCATGTCTTTCATGATTTATTGGGGGCTGCAAGAGCCTGCTGCTTTAATGAGCCCGGAATAGCATGTATTCTGGGAACGGGATCCAACTCATGTCTTTATGATGGAAGCAAGATCATTGAACATATACCATCGCTGGCGTTTATTCTGGGAGATGAGGGCAGTGCCGGATATTTCGGCAAAAAACTGATCAATAAATATTTTCGATACGAACTGCCGGAAGAATTGAGAGAAGAACTGGAAAAGAACTACAATATGTCTCTTGATCATATCAATCAGGGGTTATATCACGATACCCAGCAAAGCAGGTTTGTGGCTTCATACGGGGCTTTTTTGGGAGAGCATGACGACCATCCTTTTATTAAGGAGATGTTGCATGAAGGATTTGAAAGCTTTATCACACGCATACTCCTGAATTACACCAATGCTACCGATTATGAAGTTAGTTTTATCGGGTCTGTTGCGTATGCCCATCAGAATATGATCAAAAAAATACTTGAGGAAAATGGAATGAAAGCTGGAATTTTCGTTCGTCATCCGATGAAGCGACTGGTGGAATTTCATACTGATAACGCGTTGAGTGGTTAAAAAATATATATTGACCCTTATGAAGGATATGTGAGTCACCTCAGTAAAGAGCAAAGTTGTCAGCATTCAGCCCCGATGCCTCGGGGCTGTGAAACATCCAACTACTATAGCTGATTTGCTGACGGCTGAGAGCTGACAGCTTTCAACAAAGAAATAAATGCAACCTTCAAAGAATAACAGCAGATACTGTGATTGATACGCATTGCCACATTTATCTGGAACAGTTCGACGATGATATTCAAGACGTATTGGATCGTGCCGCTGAAAGTGGAATAAGCCGGATATTCATGCCGGCAATCAATTTTGATTCTCTCCTGGAGATGGATGAAATAAATCATCCGGAGATTGACTTCCATAAAATGGCGGGTATCCATCCGACCGCAATTAATGAAGGTATAAATACTACAGAAAACCAGTTGCTGGATTATTGCAGCAGGAAGGATATTGTTGCTGTCGGTGAAACAGGACTGGATTATTACTGGAGTGATGATTTTGCAGGAGAACAAAAAAAGAGTCTGCATCTCCATTGTGAGGTTGCTAAGAAAACAGGAAAGCCGGTTATTTTGCATAACCGCGAAAGTACAGCTGATCTCCTGAAGATCATTTCACAGGAACAGGATGGATCACTGACCGGCATCTGGCACTGCTTCAACGGAACTGTCGAAGAAGGGGAACGTGCAATCGATCTCGGTCTCAAACTGGGAGTTGGCGGCGTTCTGACTTTTAAGAATGCAGGTGTTGATAAAACTGTAGCACAGCTTCCGCTCGATGAAATGATGCTTGAAACTGATGCTCCCTATCTTGCACCGGAACCGAAGCGCGGTAAACGCAATGAACCTGCATTCGTCCGGTATACGGCAAAACGACTTGCTGAAGTTCAGGGGATATCTCTTGAAGAAACTATCGCAGTAACCGACCGCAATGCCTTGTCGCTATTCGGATTTTCTGCGGATTGAAGTAAATCCCAGTCCATAGAGTATTGGAAAGCGCTCAAAACATGATTGCGGAAGGTAAATATTGTCAAACTGCTGCCGCAATGGAAATTCCGCCCGTAATCTGTTAAAATATTTCCCCCGTTCAGGCGAATGATTTTTCAGGATCTTACTGAGTGCTTCCTCATATTCCCGGACAGGGTGAACTGCAGCCAACAGCTCTGAGAAAGTTCGATATCCGGAAACCGGTTTTTCTACGATCCTGGATTCTGTCTCAAGACCATTTTCAGGTCCCGACAGGTTAAATTGTTTCAATAACGCTTCAGAAACTATCCGGGAAGCATTTTCTTTGGCCTGAACTGAATAACCGGCTATGTGGGGAGTTTTTATGAAAGCCTTCCTGGCTACTTTTTGGCTGATTTCAGGTTCATTCTCCCAAACGTCAATTATGATATCCCCGACCCTGTTTTCAGTAAGTGCTTTCAGCAATGCTTTTTCATCTACAACCCCGCCCCGGGATGTATTTATCACCAGGGAGAAGCGGTTATTTTTAAGTCTCCGTTCATCCAACCAGTGAAAGGTGGGATGAGGTCTGGATTTATTTAAAGGAGTATGAAACGTCAGAATATTGCAGGAGAGAAGATCTTCAAGAGTGGCAGATTTAAAATCGGGATCACGTTCCTCACGGGGGGGATCATAGGCAATGTAGCTAATATTCAGCCTGTTAAGTAAATTGATTACCTCAGAGCCTGTATTTCCGGCACCCACGATTCCCACAGAAAATTCATTTAAACTTTTTGAACGCTGTTCCGACCACAGAAGTAATCCGGTAGCAACATATTCGGCAACAGATCGGGCATTGCATCCGGCAGCATCGGAAAACGCAATGTTATTTTTGCGAAGATAAGCGATATCAACATGATCACTCCCGGCTGAAGCAGTACCGATAAATTTCAGCCTGTCCGGAATATTTGGCATGCTCTCTTTGTTGATGTTTGTTACGGTACGAATTAGTAGTGCATCAACCTGTTTGAGATCTCCCGGCAATCCCTCTTCCGGATCATAAAACTTTAAATTGATGGATTCAGGTATATAAGAACGTATATTATACAGATATTTATCTGCTGCTACAGTGATCATCCGGAAACTAGTAAATAGGTAAATTTTTTAAACAGCGAACCAAGAAATTTGGTGAGTGCAACCCGAAAGGGCATGGCGCAGGAATAATGCATATTTTTCCCGCCATGCGCTCTGCCGTCTCATGCAATATTTTTTGATACAGGCAATTAGCACATTCAATATACATTGTTTGTGAACAATGCAGAGTAATATACTTCATTATAAGCCGAAAATTAATTGAATCTTTAGTACAGCACATATGAGTGAGCAATCATTTAATCCGGTGTCAATCATCCGGAAGAAACGAGACGGGGGTAGTTTGTCAGCTGAGGAGATAAGTTACCTGATTGAACAGTACACCCACGACAGGCTCCCCGATTACCAGATGAGTGCATTTCTGATGGCGGCTTTTTTGAATCATTTGGATGATAGCGAGGCGGCAGCTTTGACACAGGCTATGCTGCATTCGGGGATCATAGTTGATCTCAGCGATATACCCAGCAAAAAAGTAGATAAACATTCAACCGGCGGGGTCGGGGATAAACTTTCACTCATATTGGCACCAATTGTTGCGAGCTATGACATTCCGGTTCCCATGATTTCCGGCCGCGGACTGGGACATACCGGCGGCACTCTGGATAAGCTGGAATCCATACCGGGTTTCCGGGTAGATGTTACGCTGGAAGAGTATCGTAATATACTCATTAAGTGCGGAATGGTGATGGCCGGACAAACAGAAGAGATTGCACCTGCAGATAAGCGCTTGTATGCACTGAGGGATGTTACGGCAACGGTAGAATCTATCCCGTTGATTGCAGGAAGCATTATGAGTAAAAAGCTCGCTGAAGGGATTGACGCCCTGGTTCTGGATGTAAAGTTTGGAGCCGGTGCTTTTATGGAGACACATGATGATGCCCTGAGACTGGCTGAAACCCTGGTATCAATCGGCGAAGAATTCGGAAAGGAAACAATAGCTTATCTTACCAACATGCATCAGCCGCTGGGATATAAAATCGGAAACTGGCTGGAAGTGGAAGAATCTGTTGAATCATTGCAAGGAAAGGGTCCTGACGACGTTATGGAAGTCACTCATATGCTGGCCGGAACAATGATTATGCTGGGCGGTGCGGCAAATTCTGTGGAAGAAGGTGTCGAAATGAGTAAAAGCGCCGTTTGGAATGGCCAGGCTTTTGATAAATGGCTGGAACTGACTGAAGAACAGGGTGGCGACACAACTGTTTTAAAACAACTTGATGATTATCCGCCGGCGAATTATAATTTTTCAATACAGGCTGATAAAACAGGTTATATACAGGGAATCAATGCCTACGAAATTGGTATTGCAGCCCTTGAGCTCGGTGCCGGACGCAAATTGAAGGAAGACGATGTGGATCCGGCTGCAGGTATCGTTCTCAAACATAAAACAGGAGCGCATGTAAAAAAGGGTGAAACATTGGCCACCGGTTTTACGAACAACAACGAAGCAATCGAGATTGCCGGCGAAAAAATTGAAGAGGCATTTTTAATAGAGGATAAAAAAATCGGGCAATATCCGATGATAACACACAGAGTAGATAAATCCGGGATTCATAAAATTGAGGATTTACACTGATAAAAATTGCAATATCTGTAAATTAACATAACTTTAAGGTTGTTAGAACATATAATAAGCTTTAACTACCATTACGAGTAATTAGGGCAGGGCAAAGTCAACAAAAAGGAATAGTATTATGTTTAAACGTTTAGTTCGCGCTATCAAGTCAATGTTTGGCGGATTCATTAGCTCAATGGAAGATCCCAAGCTCATTCTGGAGCAGAACATCAGGGATCTGAACGATCAGATCCCCCAGATGAATGAGAATATCGCTACCGTCAAGGCCAACATGATGATGTTGCAGAAAGAGGTCAAGAAGTATGAGAAACGTATCGGCGATCTGACAGCTAAAATAAAATCGGCGATACAGGCCGATCGTGACGATATTGCCGAGGGATATGCTCTTCAGCTTGAAAAAGCAAAAGAGAATATCGAGACTTCAAGAGAGCAGATGAAGTTTGCCGAACAGGCTTATGAAAAAGCGTTGAAGGTGAAGAAAGCCTTTATCCGTGAAAAAGATCGCAAAATCCAGGAAGCCAAGGAAGCTCTCCGCGCCAGCGAGCGTGCCGAATGGCAGGGACGTGTTGCAGACGCACTCGAACAGTTTGAAACCGGTGGTTTGGATCAAACTCATGATGAGATGCTCAACCGCCTGAATGAGAGAACTGCGAGAAATGAGGCTCGTATGGAGTTGGCGCTGGACAGCGTGGATACGGAAGCCATGGAAATTGAGGCCAATGCTGAAAAACTGCGTGCTCATGAACTGGTGCAGCAGTTTAAAGTTGATATGGGCAAGATCGATGCTCCCGAAAAAGAAAAAAGTGTAGGGGCTTCGGATGAAGGTGAGATCGAAATTGAGGAAGAATCCGCCGAGAAGGAGCAGGGTAAAACTATTGGTAATAAAGACCGGACCAAATCCTAACCTGCATTTCTCACAAAAAATATTATTAAAAAGCTAAAGCCTGGTCTAACTATCTTGCATATTTTCTTAAAATTAAATAAAAATAATAGTCTGTCATACGCTGCGAAATTTGTCCGTGTGCTGCGTTGAAGGCCAAATGGTTTGATCAACGTACCTTAGTACGTTTCACTGCACCATTTACCCTTCGCCTTGCACACAACCAAATTTCTTGGTGAGAAATGCAGGTTAAACATGAAATACTATGTCAAATGATAATGAACGGGAACGCCTGAAGGAAGAATACAAGGCTCATTATCGGAAAATGCGGGAGACAAAGGAGCGTCTTTCCCGCATTCAGAAAAAGAAGAATATTTCGGATGCGTTGAAGAACATGGATACCACCGAAATGATGAATTCATTTGATGATTTCCTGCTCAACGTTAAGCAGAAGGTTGCGACAGTTGAAGCCCGATTGGATGTAGCCATGGAAAATCTGCTCTTTGATACGGAGGACGCCGACTTCGAAGAGAAACTGGATGAAGAGCGGCGAAAAGAGAACGCAAAAGAGACACTCAAACAGGTAAAGATGGAGATGGGACTTTTATATAATGAAATAGAGAGACAGGCCGATGCGATAAAAGTAGATAAAACGATTGGAAGCAAAACAGCTGAAGATGAGAAAAAAACAGAATCGGCCGGTAAAGAATCAACGCAGGGGCAGGAATAAAAGCTATGGAAAAAGAACCAACTATTAATTATACACGCGAGGCTTTTCTACACCCGCTTAATATGGGGGTATTACTTGTTGCTACTATTTCGGCATTTGCCGCAAGTGATGTCGGACTGGTCTCTCATTTGATTCTGACAATGACATTTGGTGTGGAACTGATGTACCTGGGAATCGTACCGCGTCTGCCCCGATTCAGGAAGAATATCAAACTGAAAAAATTGAGGGAACGAAGTGCGGCTGCCGAGGAAAAATCTACTTTCCAGGAACTTGACCAGAAGAGCCAGAAGCGGTTTCTGGTGCTTAAGCACCTTGCCAAACTTATTAAAGAGAATTTTGATAAGCTGCCGTACAGTTCACAGGGACTGCTGGAAAATATCCGGAAAAAAATTGAAGAGTTGCTTTCAAATTATCTTACATTGCTCGATCTGCACAAACGGTACCAGCTGTATATGAATACATCCGTCGAAAGCAGTTTGAAACAGGAGGTGTCTGAAGAGGAGAAGAAAATTAAGGAGCTGGAGTCGGATCGCCTGAAGCGGACCAAGGCACGAAGGGTCGCCATCCTCAAAAAGCGCCTGAAGAAATTTGAAATTGCCAAAGAGAAATATCTGATCTGCGAGACTCATCTCGAGACGATTGAAGATGCCATACGCTATATTTATGAGCAGTCGATGACTATGAGCAATCCTGAAGAGATCGGTTTTCAGCTTGATAATCTACTGGAGGAGGTCGAAGAAACTTCTCAATTAATTGACGATCTGGACCGGGATATCCTGCCGCTGCATTCCGATTTTGATGATATCGATTTGGATCTGAATTTTGAAGACGGGAAAAAGCAATCAGGAGAAAATGTCGATCAAAACGCTTCCAATAAAGTTAAAGAATAGATATACGATATGGGTTTCAATACCATTCTTTTTGATATCGATGATAAGGGTATAGCTACCATTACGATAAACCGTCCCCCAAAACTTAATGCGCTTAATGATGAAGTGTTAAATGAGTTATCCGAAGCTTTTAAAAAAATTCAGGCTGAGGAAAGTATCAGCGGTGTGTTGGTTACCGGATCCGGAGACAAAGCTTTTGTAGCCGGGGCGGATATCAAAGAATTGCGGGAGCTTAATGAGGAATCGGGTCGTAAGGCTTCTCTAAAGGGGCAGCAGGTCTTTCAATCAATAGAAAATACCCCAAAACCTGTCATTGCCGCAGTAAATGGTTATGCCCTGGGCGGCGGTGCTGAGCTTGCGATGGCTTGCCACCTGCGTATAGCCGGTAAAAATGCCGTATTCGGATTACCGGAAACAGGCCTCGGGCTTATCCCAGGGTATGGCGGCACACAGCGTCTTACACGCATTGTAGGCCGGGCACGTGCACTGGAAATGATATTGACGGCCAGACAGGTTAAGGCGGAAGAGGCACTACAATTCGGGCTGGTTAATAGGATTGCAGAGGAAAATCCTGTTGGAGAGTCCAGGACACTGCTTGATGAAATATTAAAAAACGCCCCTGTTGCTATACAAAATGCCCTAAAAGCAGTTCTTCAACCGGATAACAAAGATGGATACCAGATAGAAGCCGATCTGTTTGGAAAGCTGTGTGAAACAGAGGATTTTATAGAAGGAACTTCTGCTTTTCTGGATAAACGTAAGCCTGATTTTAAAGGAGGGTAAATGTGGTATAAGGATATAAGGGAATAAGGGGTAGCTGTTATGAAAGGTGAAATTGGAGAAATAAAATCAGCAATCTTATGGGATGATACTGTTCCTTATGATGAAAATCGCGATTTTACTTCACTGAAAGCATGGAAAAAAGCCAGAAAAGTAAAGCTGTTCTTTTATAGTTCTGTACTTCCATCAATTCCCAAAGTAGAAGTTTATCAGTTGGGAGCTCAAATACGTGACGCCTCCGTAAGTATTACAGCAAATATAGCAGAGGGATATGGTCGATATCATTACCAGGAAGGGATCCAATTTTACAGAATTTCGCGTGCTTCTTTATATGAATTGAAGGATCACTTAATAACGTGTATCGACTTGGAATATATCAGTAAAGAGTTATTTGATGAAGGTATCTCTCTCATTGAAGAAGCAAAGAAAACGATAAATGGATATATACGTTATGTGAAAGAGCAAAAAAGAAAATCCCATAAAAAATGATTTTCAGATAACTTAAACCTTATACCTTATACCTTATACCTTATACCTTATACCTAATATCCTTATTTCCCTATACCCAATAAAATAAATGACAGAACTACTCCTAATAACTTTAACCATAATCCTGAGTGGATTTTTCTCGGGTTCTGAAATGGCGTTTGTCAGTGCCAATCGTCTCAAGATGGAAATAGAATCCAGGAAAAAGTCCCGGACCGGGAGAATGGTAAATTATTTTGCCCGTAATCCGGAAGTATTTTTAACGACAACCCTCGTTGGTAATAATATCGTAAATGTAGCTTATGCCACTTTGATGACTATTTTCCTGGTCGGTCCCATAACCGGAGTATATCAGGCCTGGCTGGGAGTTGCTCCAACTCCTGTCGTTCTGTTGATTATTCAGACACTTATTGCTTCTGTTGTAATTATGATTTTCGGTGAAATTTTGCCTAAAGCACTGTTTCGCATTCATGCTGACTGGTGGATAAAGGTAGTCGCCTTCCCCCAACAGATATGCCACTGGTTGTTTAAACCGTTTATTATTGTTGCCAATGCTGCTTCCGGTCTTATTATCCGGTTTTTTCAACCCAATGCCGAACAGGCCGAGCAGATTTTCCGCAGACAGGATATTGAACTGATATTCCGGGAACTTCGTGATACGGGTGGCAGAGACATAGACAAGGAAGATTCTGAAATCCTGCATAACGTCCTGGAATTATCAAACAAGCGGGTGAAAGAGTCCATGATTCCCCGTACCGATATTGTTGCTCTTGAAAAGAACGCAAGCATTGATGAAACGCTTACCACGTTTATCTCGTCTGGTTTTTCCAAGCTCCCGGTTTATGACGAATCGATTGATGATATCATCGGAGTCATTTTTGCCTATGATCTTTTCAGCAATCCCAAAAATCTGAGTGAAATCATTCGGCCGATTAAGCTGGTCCCGGCATCACAAAAATCAAAAGACCTGCTGTCTGAGTTTCGCAAATCAAACCTTTCGGTAGCTGTGGTTATTGATGAGTACGGAGGAACAGCCGGGATGGTGACTATAGAAGACCTCCTGGAAGAAGTAGTGGGGGATATTCAGGATGAATATGATACGGAAGACCACTTTATCAAAAAACTGTCTGCGAACACTTATATTATTAGCGGTGGTGTGGAAATCGAAGATTTGCTTGCCAAATATCCGGAGGTAAAATTTCCCGAGGAAACGTCGGAGTATGAGACAGTTGCGGGATATATTATTCATGCTCTCGGGCGCATTCCCAAAGTGAATGAGGAGTTACTGATTGATGACAATAAAATCATTATCAGCAAGGCCACACCCAGCCGTATCGAAACGGTTAAGCTGATTGTATTGGAGTAATGGTTGGAATTGCGAATTTATTTCATAAAATGAGGCTGTCCAAAAAGTCATTTTTCAATAAATATCAGTTAATTTTTTTAAAATTTTATTTTGTTTTCGAGGAGACCTCCAAGGTTTTTGAAACCTTGGAGGTCTATACCTAAATAATTTAAGTTTTCAAAAAGCAAAAAAGACTTTTTGGACAGCCTCTGCGGCTTTAGCCGCGGGGGTTGTTTCAGGAAAATGGCATAGATGGTCGAGACAGCAATTGGTTATACTGAAGGAATTTTGAATCCAAATTTTTATTCTTTAACAAAGATGGTCCAACAACCCCCCTTTAATTCCCCCTTTTCTAAGGGGGATTTTCGAGCCATGGATTACTTTCCTTCCGGCAGTAGGATGATCGTCATCTTGTGCAGGAAATACGTACTCAATTTTTATTGCTGTGGGCTTGCAGCTGTTTAACTGATAAATAATCACAAATGATGTATAAGCATTACCCCGAATGGGCACAGGAGATCGCCCAAAAATATCTCAGCCGTACAATCAATCAGTTTCTTCTGCATGGGAATGTACACGATTTTGTCCCAATTCAGCGGGGGGATAAAACAGATTTCATTCGCCTGAAGTCGTTTCTTGCCGATGAATTTTTCGGTGCGCGGGATTATGTAATCTTTTACGATCGCTCATCGGGTATCTATTTCCGGGACCAGGAAAGCAAAAAGGATTTTAACCGCGCTGTATCCGGACGTGATTCCCTGATGGGAACCGACTATGCCAACAAGCTTCCCAAAGATCCTGTGAGAGTATTTTCCCTGCTGGAACAGTATTACAGGCTCCGGATAGATGATAATAAGAGCATCGCCCTGATTATTGACTATGCCGAAACAATTGTACCCATGAGTGAAGCCGGATCAACCGGCTCCGAAGACAGAACTTCATTGGTTTATTTGTCCCGCTGGGCACACGACCCGATGTTTTTAGCGGCGGATTTTACTACCGTTCTGATCAGCGAAAATCTGGCTGACCTGAATAAGACACTCGTACAGAATCCATACACGACCGATATAAAGGTTGATATACCTGATCTTGAACAACGACGAAAATTTATCAGGTTTGAGGCAGATGAAGAAACGTTCAAACAGTTTTCGGATGTCAGTGAAAAAGTAATTGCCCAGCAGACGGCCGGTCTTAATTTTGTTAACCTGCGCAGTATTCTGTCCAATGCCCGGGAGAACAAGGAGAAGATCACTTTTGAGAAGCTTACGGAGAATAAAAAAGAACTGATTGAAGCCGAAGCTTATGGTCTCCTTGAATTTGTGGAGTCGGATTATACGCTGGACAGCGTTGCCGGTCACACGAAGGTAAAGCAGCATTTGCGTCATGCGGTAAAAGCGTTAAAAAACGGGAGACAGGATGTATTGCCGATGGGGTATCTTATTTGTGGTCCGGTTGGAACGGGAAAAACTTTCCTTGTAACCTGTTTTGCCAGCGAAGTAGGTATCCCCATGGTAAAGCTGAAAAACTTTCGAAGTCAGTGGCAGGGGGTTACGGAAGGTAACCTGGAAAAAATCCTGGGGCTGCTTAAGGCGATGGCACCTGTGGCGGTAATGATCGACGAGGCGGATGCCTACCTCGGCGATCGCGATGCCAGCGGCGACAGCGGGGTTTCCAGCCGTGTCTTTTCGCAGATCGCCACCTTTATGAGCGACACTCGCAACCGGGGGCGCATTATCTGGTTCCTGATGACAGCCCGGCCCGACCTGATGCCTGTTGACCTGAAACGACAGGGACGTGCCGAGGAGCATCTGGCGCTATTTGCTCCGCATACCAAAGAAGAACGACTCGAGTTGTTTGAGGCGATGAAAAAGAAAACCGGTCTGAAGATGACCGAGGAGTATATGCCACAGGTAATTGAGCAGGGACTTAAAACTTTTTCCGGTGCCGATATGGAAGCAGCCCTGACACGGGCCAAATTCCGGGCGGCCGCACAGGAACAGGAGTCTGTTACACCGGAAATCCTGGATCTGGCTCTGAACGATTTTCTTCCCCCCACCTATCCCGAGGAGATCGAGCTCCAGACTCTGAGTGCCGTTATCGAATGCACCTCCAAAGAACTGCTGCCCGAGCGATACCAGGAGATGGATCGCGGGGAGATTCTTGAAAAGATTGAGGACCTGAAGTTCCGGATCGGGTGATAATAGAACGCGGATTACGCGGATAGAGCGGATATGCACGGTTATTTTTTTCTTTTTTCCTTCTGGCATGCTGTTAATCCAGGAATCCATCTCCCCTTCAGGGGAGATGATCAACTTCAGTTAGTCCTGAAGTTGATCTGAGGGGTGTTCATTTATCTGTATCGTGTCCAATTAATTCATTAGTAGCAGAGTTCATAGTTGTAATCAGACTATCCTCTACCCTTTATTAAATTCTCGGCTCACCTCCACTCCTGTGTCATCCTGAACTTGTTTCAGGATCTTCAGCAGGGTATGTCATAAAAGCTTTAACCAAGATTATGTGTAACAGATGCTGAAATGAATTCAGCATGACACCTTGATTTTTGAGTGCTCCTGATCAGAAGTTTACCATCCATGGAGGAAAACTTAACAGCGTTATTCTTACTTGAAAATTAATTCAACTAAAAATTTCAACCAAAAAGTTGAATAATTTGGTTGATTTTGTTAAACTGCTGACCAACTGACATCAAAAACTTTTTCTATGAGCAAAGAACCGGAAACAGAAGAGAAAATATTTGAGGCGGCGCTGCAGGTTTTTCAGCGCAGCGGGTATGCGGGAGCACGCATGCAGTCAATAGCTGATGAGGCGGGAATAAATAAATCTATGCTTCACTATTATTTTCGAAGCAAAGACCAGTTGTTTCAGCGGGTATTTCAAAAAAGCGTTAAACAATTCTTCCCGGTCATATACAGTGTACTGAACTCCGAATTGGATTTCGAACCCAAGGTGAGACAGCTTGTTCAGACCTACTACAAGATGTTTGAAGAGCGCCCGTATCTGCCATCATTTATCATTCACGAGATGAATCAGCATCCTGACCGGTTCAGTGATTTTATTAAAAAGTCAGGAGTTCAAGTTCCGGAACGGTTTATAAAACAGATTGAGGCCGAAATATCAGCCGGAAATATCAAACCTGTCAAGCCGCAGGATTTTATCATTAATACGATCGGATTATGCGTATTTCCGGTTATTGCCCGACCGATGGTTCAGACTGTTTTTGGAATGGATGATGAAGCATATCGGCAGTTTTTACAAAACCGTAAAAAAGATCTGCCGGAATTTATCCTGAATGCTGTTCAAACATAGTAGATGTTATGAAACTGATAATCATATCCATGTTATTTGCAACGGTTGGATCTGTACAGCCTGATACTCTGACGCTTGAATACTGTTATTCACGGGTTGAAAATCATTATCCGCTGGCCCAAAAGATAGAGTTGCAGCAAAAGATAACCGATCTGAATGTCCAGATAGCAAATACCGGCTATTTCCCTCAGTTGGAGTTTGGAGCCCAGGCCAGATATCAGTCGGAGGTAACGCAATTACCGGGTGGAGCCGCATTTGGTCAGCCGGTGCTTAGCAAGGACCAGTACGAATTTTCGATGAATGTAAACCAGCCGGTATATAATGGAGGTGCTGTGAGTATCAGGAAGAAACTAGAAGAGACAAAAGGCCGGCAGGAGAAGCTTTCGACAGAAGTACAGATACAGGAAATACGTTCACAGGTCGATCAGGTGTATTACAGTATCTTACTGGCACAGCAGCAGGAAAAAGTAGTACAGCTGCTGATTGAAAATCTTCGGGCACAGCTTGAAACTGTTTCATCACAGGTCGATAACGGGGCCCAGCTACCCAGCCAGAAATATGTTCTACAGGCAGAGCTTACCAAAGCCCGTCAGGATTCTGCGAAAACAAGTTCCAATGTCACAACCGGCTATGAAGTGTTAAGTGAACTTATTGGCGAGGCAATCGCACCGGATACTCCTCTTGAACTATCGGATTTTGAATTTACGAAGCTGGTAAAATCAGCACCCGGGCGGGCAGAGTTGAAATTATTTGAAAACAGTCAAACTTCGTTTGAATATCAGAAACAGCTCGAAGCTACTAAAAAACATCCCGCTATTTCGCTGTTTGGGACTGCAGCCTACGGACGACCCGGTTTTAATTTCTTTGAAAACGACCTGCATGGCTATTATATGGCGGGCGTACGTATTAAATGGAATTTTTGGGACTGGAGTAACGCCGGAAAAGAAAGCCAGGCTCTGACTTACCAGCAGCAGAAAGTTGAAGAAGACAGCCGGGCATTTAAAAAACAGCTGAATACCACTTTAAATCGTGTTGAAGAGCGGATTAACATGCTAAAGGACCAAATAAGCAGAGATGAGGAGATTATTGACCTGCGGGAGCAAGTGGTGGCCGAGAAAGAAAGTCAGCTGAGAAACGGTACTATTACTTCAACCGAATATGTAACCGAACTTAACAACGCGCTACAGGCTGAATATACGCTGATGATACATAAGGTACAGCTTTCTCAGGCTCAGGCTGAATATAAAACTGCACTGGGATTAAACTAAAGACAAAAATGGAAGCAATTATTAATAGAATGAATTTAAATCAAAGGGTTTGGTTGTTCCTGATCCTGCTTGCTTTAACGGCAGGTTGTGCAGGTAATGACAAATCAGACGCCTACGGCCAGTTCGAAGCAATAGAAACAACGGTTTCTGCTGAAGCAAACGGAAAATTGATCAACTTTACCGCGGGAGAAGGGATAACCATTGAACAGGGCAAAGTGACTGGAGTAATTGATACGACACAGTTGGCACTGAAAAAGAAAGAATTGAAGTCGCAGCTGGAGTCAATCCGTGCGCGTATATCCAATATCGATGCGCAGGTCGAAGTACAACAAGAGCAGCTGGGAACGGCGTTGACAAATTTGAAGCGGATTCAATCTCTTCACCAAGACGATGCCGCGACTCAGCAGCAACTTGATGATGCTTCCGGTCAGGTACGGACACTAAGGAAGCAAATCGAGGCGTCCCAAACACAAAAAGAGTCGGTGCGTGCTGAAATCGGGGCCACAGAGGTACGCATAGAACAGGTGGAACAGCAGATCCGGGATGCTGTAATCCGGAATCCGGTTCATGGAACGGTGCTGAACACTTTTGCAGAGCCGCATGAAGTCGTACAAAATGGTCAGCCGCTTTACCGTATTGCCAGCCTGGATACTCTGATCCTGCGGATATATGTAAGTGGAGCCCAGCTGCCGAATATCAGGATTGGACAGGATGCACAGGTTTTGGTAGATAAAAATGCCGAAGAAAACCAGGCGATGGCCGGCAGAATAAGCTGGATCGCCTCGAAAGCCGAGTTTACCCCGGAACAGATCCAGACTAAAGAAGAGCGGGTAACACAGGTATATGCAGTAAAAGTAAGAGTTCCCAATCCCAATGGAATCCTGAAAATAGGAATGCCGGGGGAGGTTAATTTTAGCCGCGGATCTGAACGGATGAACAGGGATTAA
>CAZPWQ010000036.1:26089-29662 GCA_964590495.1 uncultured Balneolaceae bacterium | reverse complement strand
AAAAACAGCCATAAAAAAAATTAGCAGCCCTCCAATCAAGGATGAGCTGCTAAATATCATCTACAGACGGCTATTACCCCATTTGCAGTTGTTAACTTAACTGCCTGCACACTACTGGTCAATAGAAAGAAGTTGGTAATTTATATACGTAAAATTACGTAGTTGTGTAATATTCTATTCTACCAGGTTATTTTGCAGAGCAAAACGAACCAGTTCGGCAGTATTTTTAATTTCAAGTTTTCCCATCAGGTTTGCACGATGAGTATCGACGGTGCGGGGACTTATATACAATTCATCGGCGATCTCACGACTTGTCATTCCCTGAACAATCAGTTGCAGGATTTCTTTTTCCCGCCTGGTAAGATCTGTATCGGTTTCAGGCGTAAAAGTGGTATCTTTTCTTATGAAAGACTCCGTCATCATATTTGCAATAGGTTTGCTGAACACCTGTTGACCCTTAACAACAGAACGTATACCACTTAGCAGATCATTTTTTTCGGTACTTTTTAAAAGGTATCCGTTGATACCTGCTTCCAGGATGTTGGAGAGTATTTTTGTATCAACATGCATAGAGAGAATCAGGATTTTTGCATTTTCATCGATCTCCCGGATGGCTTTAGCCGTTTCTATACCATTCTTGCCGGGCATGCTGATATCGAGTACACATACCTGTGGTCGTGTTTCTTTAAATAGTTGCAGGCATTCATCTCCGGTTGATGCCTCTCCAACTACTTCTATATCCTCGGCAGAAGCGAGGTATGTACTGATGCCATATCGCAATATTTCATGATCATCAGCAATTAGTACTGTTATTTTTTCCATGGGGTACCCTGTTGATGTAACTTGGGCTTATTGGCCAACTATTAAGAGCAAAGTAAATAATGAAAAGCAATAAGGGAAATAGAAGTTATTGATCCTCAAAATTGACGAAAATTGGCAGATATTCTCTCATGTAGAAAAATCAGCGATTGAGCAAAATAACAGTAAGCGATTGGTCATGATTATACTTATTTTCAGGCTTTTAAAAAAGGATTGTATCATAAAATTAGGCAAATATTATTAATATGATGTGGAACAGATCCCACACTTGTGGCGAACTTACAGCTGAACAAACCGGTGAAGAGGTTAGTATAAACGGATGGGTAGATTCCCGGAGAGATCTGGGGGGCGTAATTTTTATCGATTTGCGTGACCGGTATGGAATTACCCAGGTAGTCTTTAATGAGTCTGATAAAGAACTGCACGAAAAAGCAGAAGAACTCAGAGGCGAATTTGTATTTGGTGTAAAAGGAAAGGTCAAGGAGCGCGACAGGGAAAATATCAATGAAGAGCTGGCTACTGGAAAAATTGAGGTGGTGGCGGAAGATTTAATAATCTATTCCCGTGCTGAGACCCCTCCTTTTGAAATAAAAGACGACATCAGGACGGGAGAAGAAATCCGACTGAAATATCGTTACCTGGATCTGCGCCGGCAGGTGATGCAGAAGAATATGATGCTCCGTTCCGATTTCTACCAGTCTACACGCTCATATTTTCACAGCAACGAATTCATCGAAGTCGAAACTCCGGTGTTAATGAAAAGTACCCCTGAGGGCGCGCGCGACTATCTTGTGCCAAGCCGTGTGAATGCCGGGAAGTTTTTCGCACTGCCACAGAGTCCGCAAACCTACAAACAGTTATTGATGGTTTCCGGCTTTGACCGTTATTTTCAAATCGTCAAGTGTTTCCGGGACGAAGATCTTCGTGCCGATCGTCAACCTGAATTTACCCAGATTGACGTTGAAATGTCTTTTGTGGATGAAGAGGATATTATGAAGATGACGGAAGGGCTTCTTCATAAGCTGATGAAGGATCTGAAAGGTTCTGATATTTCTCTGCCTGTCAGCCGGATGTCTTACGAAGAGGCTATGAAAACCTATGGCACAGATAAGCCGGACACCCGGTTTGGCCTGGAATTCAGGGATTTATCCGATATTGTAGAAAAATCTGATTTTAAGATTTTTTCAAAAACCGTGCAGGACGGTGGTGCTGTTTTGGGTATTACGGTACCGGGGCAGGGCAGTATCGGCCGCGGCGCTATCGACCGGCTGACCGAACGGGTTAAGGAGGAAACAGGGGCTGCGGGACTCATTTATATTAAGTTAAATGAAGAAGACGGCATAAAGTGCAGCGTAGAAAAATTTCTTAAGGAAGAAACCGTGCAGGCGATGGCAGATAAGGCCGAAGCAAAGACAGGTGACCTTGTTTTAATCCTGGCAGGTCCGGATCCGCAGGTATACCAGCAAATGGGCAGACTGCGACTTATGATGGGACGTGAACATGATCTTATTGACAAAGACGCCTTTAATTTCCTTTGGGTAACGGATTTCCCTCTTGTTGAGTGGAATAAAGATGAAAACAGATATTATGCTCTTCATCATCCATTTACAGCGCCGAAACCCGGTGACATACCCAAAATGCAAGATGATCCGGCCTCAGTGAGTTCCCGGGCATATGATCTGGTGTTGAATGGATATGAAATAGGAGGAGGTTCCATCCGTATTCATGACAGGGAGCTTCAGCAACGTTTGTTCCAGTTATTGGGCATTGATGAAGATGAAGCACGGGATCGTTTTGGCTTTTTATTGGATGCATTTAAATACGGGGCACCGCCACATGGCGGCATTGCCTTGGGGGTCGATCGTATGCTCATGATTATAGCAGGTGGTACCAGTCTGCGTGATGTTATCGCTTTCCCTAAAAACCAGAAGGCACAAAGCCTGATGGATAACAGTCCCGATTATGTAGATCAGGAACAGCTTGATGATCTTCATATCAGGCTAAAGAAAAATGTAAGCAAGGACTAAATTAAGGCCGAGGAGGTAAATTGAAGACATTAGGACTCGACGGATGCAGAGCCGGTTGGATCGCCATAAGTTTGGATGAGGAAAATGCAGGCTATTGGCTGGTAGAATCGAACAGTGAACTGAGAGAGTATTTCGAAGAATTCGACCGGGTGTTTATAGATGTACCGATCGGACTTAATGATAAAAAGTACGTCCGGGAATGTGATGAGGAATTGCGCAACGTTCTCGGGCCGGGCTACGAAGCCAGTGTATTTAATCCACCTATTCGTCCGGCGTTACATGCTCCAACCTATGCCGAAGCCTCGATGACGAGTTACGAAACAACCGGGAAAAAAGTTTCGATTCAGGCGTGGAATATAACTCCCAACATTCGTGTTATCGATCAGTATCTTCAACAAAACAAAGAGTACCGCGATAAAATTTTTGAGAGCCATCCTGAATTACTGTTTCAGAAATTGAATGGAGGAAATTCGATCCTGCAAAAAAAGGCCACTAAAAAAGGGCTGCGGCACCGGCTTGGATTACTGAAAGCGAAAAGTAAATTTGCAGATGATTTTTTCCGGGATATAAAGGAAGATTACCGTCGCAACCAGGTAGATGAGGATGATATTGTAGATTCTATGATATTGGCACTGTATGCCAACCGGTCACTGAAAGAAGAAATTAAGACATTGCCCGAAGATCCGCCTGAAGATTCAACAGGTCTGCCGATGGCTATTCATTATAC
>CAZPWQ010000036.1:0-25989 GCA_964590495.1 uncultured Balneolaceae bacterium | reverse complement strand
TCTCCGTCTGTATCTTCAAGGATATTTTGATATTTGATGCCCGCCTGATATACCCGGTTTACCCCGTTGAATGCGGCAATGCGATAAGCTTCGCTAAGTGTCGGGTAATTCATAACATGCTGAATGAAATAACGAATATCACCGTTGTATGCCATAACCGATTGACCCACGTGGATTAAGTTTGCTGCTTCATCGCCAATAATATGCACACCCAGCAGCTTTAAAGTATCCGTACTGAATACTAGTTTTAAAAATCCCTCATCGTGATTAGTCATATTGGCTTTGGCAATATTATTAAAGTATGCTCGTCCCACGGTTACATCAAATCCCATCTGTTTAGCAGTTTTTTCAGTAATACCGATATTCGAAATTTCTGGAATTGCGTAAATACTGTAGGGAATTTGTTCAGGGACTTCCAGGGCAGGAATTCCGAACATATTACAGGCTGCAAGGCGTCCCTGGGTAAATGAGGCTGAGGCAAGGCGCGGGAAGCCGATGATATCACCTGCGGCATAGATACTGTCTTTGTTTGTTTTAAAGGTTTCTTCCACGACAATAAAATTTCCGGTATCTGTCGTGATACCAGCTTCTTCCAACCCTATATTAGTTGAGTTTGGTTGCCGCCCTCCGAGAAACAGAACATGTTCTGTTTCGATTACCTGAAGGCGATTATTATCTTCATTGGCGGCGCGGAATTTTACTTCGGTATTGGTTGTGAGGGGATTGAAGTCAACATTTTCCACATCCACTGAGGTATGGATGGAAATCCCCCTGGATTTCAATGAATTCTGGAAATATTGTTTGACCTCATGATCCAGGAATGTGAGATAATCATCCCGTTCGCACAGCACACTTATACGGGTTCCGAGTGCGGCGAATGTGGTTGCGAATTCAAAAGTATTTACGCCCGACCCGATAATCACAAGCCGCCGGGGAATATGTGTGACATCGAGCATTGATTTATAATCAAGAATCTTGTTGTGGTCGATGTCGAATTTCTCCGGTTTCTCCGGTTTGCTGCCGGTGCTGATGAGAATATAATCGGCCGTATATGTTTCTTTTGTGCCGAAGTGAGTATTTACCTCAACCGTGTGATCATCTCTAATTTTGCCGAATCCTCTGGCAACATCAACTTTATTTTTAATCAGGTCATTTTTTACTTTGCGATTCTCTTTCTCCAGAATATCCTGTTTGTATTGAAGCAGATCTTCCATTCTGAAACGATCATATGGTTTTCTGCCGTCCTGGTCACCAAACTGGTTGTTGAACTCAAGAATTGTTTTTGCAGCTTCCCGCAGAGCTTTACTGGGAACTGTGCCGGTATTAATCCAGGTACCGCCCAGATATTCTTTGTGTGCTTCAACTACTAGCGCTTTTTTATCAAATTTGGAACTTTGCATTGCACAGGAAAAACCTGCCGGTCCACTCCCGATAATGATTACATCGTAATCTCGACTCATAATAAAAACCTGTTGCTGGTATGATTAAATAATTTCGAAAATTTAAAATAGAGGATTTTCTTCATTTTTCGTGATCTATTAAACAACTTTTTCAAGTTGAATCAATCCATGGAACGATAACCGATTCAATATTGATTTAATCGATGAATAGGTGCATTTTTACAAGCTACTGCATCGTAATGTATTAGAGCTTTTAAGATTTAATTTTAAAATATTTTTGAACCTTTAAATCAAACATAATTATGGCTTACGAATTACCTGACTTACCGTATGAATATGATGCTCTCGAACCGCACATCGATGAGCAGACAATGAGGATTCATCATACAAAACATCACCAGGGATATACAGATAAAACGAACAAAGCTTTGAAAGGCCATGAATTTGCAAATAAGCCTATCGAAGAGGTACTTCAGCGTATTACAGAAGTTCCGGAAGATATACGGCAGACTGTAATTAATAACGGTGGAGGGTATGCAAACCATAAATTGTTCTGGACAATCTTATCGCCAGACGGAGGAGGAGCTCCAACAGGCGACATTTCCAGTGCGATCAACGAACATTTTGGCAGTTTTGATAAGTTTAAGGAAAAATTCAATAATGCTGCTACCGGACAGTTCGGGTCCGGATGGGGCTGGTTATGTGTGAAAAAAGATGGAAGCCTGGAAGTGATTTCAACAGCCAATCAAAACAGTCCCTATATGAATGGATTAACACCTATTCTCGGGGTTGATGTTTGGGAACATGCGTATTATCTGAAGTATCAGAATAAGCGCGGCGAATATGTTAATCATTTCTGGAACCTGATTAACTGGGATCAGGTTAATAAATATTACAATGATGCAAAGTAAATTACGTTAGCATATGTAATAAAGCGCCTCGCCTTATTGTGGGGCGTTTTTCTTCTTCGATACTTCACAATTAGATAGTATATTTGTGATAACAGTTAAGCCAAAATAAATACTTTTCGATTATGCAATTTGGATTTGGAGTAGGTCCCGATACCTCATGGATGCGCACGGAATTAACGGATTTGGGTGTGAAAGAACTGAAGACACCCGAAGATGTAGACCGTGCTATGAAAGAATACAATCAAGGCACCATGCTGATGGTTATAAACTCAGTTTGTGGTTGTGCGGCAGGTAATGCACGGCCCGGTGTAAAAATTGCCCTTGACGAATCAGATGTCAAACCTGACCATATGGTTACAGTTTTTGCCGGTCAGGACAAAGAAGCTACCGAACGGGCACGCGAATATTTTAGCGAATATCCACCTTCCTCACCTGCATTTGCTTATTTCAAGGATGGCGAAATTAAAGCTATGATACCACGTCATCGTATTGAAGGTCGAACAAAAGTGGATATCGCTGAGGACCTGAAAATGGTTTTCCAGGCTTTTTCTGGAGAAAAAGAAGCCACAGAAAGCTGACGGTCTTTATTAATAACACTATCATTAAAAGCCGATGGATTTTTCCATCGGCTTTTTTCATGCCTCTCATTTTCCAATATAAGCCTACAATTCCCCGGATGCTCTTTCCCCGATCCATTGGGTTGAGGTTCATAGTGTCTCCTTTGGGCAACTTTTGCCCTGGGCATTCCCTTCGGGGGTGAAATAGCTTTGAGGAGCAGCGTATAATTAAATGGCGGCTATATTAGAAAGTTCTATATCTTTGATTTTCAAACTATTATTATAATTAGTACGAAGATATTAAGAGCAGATTCCTCGAAAAAGGGAAGGTTATTTACCAAGCGATTGCAAAGCAACATTACGCACTTAAATCCGTAGGCATATTCTGTTTAACATGGTATCTTAAAAGAATAAAGCAAAAAAATGTCCGCCGGGATTTAATCATTCATTGATTCCACACATTTTTAAGAACTATCTTCCATCCATGAAGCTACTAATTATATAAAAAGCACATTTCGAACTATTGATGGGGCACCGGTTAACATATTGGATTTTTCTGGGAGCTATCGGCTTTGTCGTCTATTTAGTGCTGCATTCGTCAATAGCCTTTAATGCGGGCGCTCCTATTAATGACAGCCGGTCGACAATTGAAGGCAAAACCGCCGAATTGGCTAATCAACTGGGATTTACGGTCGATAGTTTACAGTTACTGGCTACCAGAACACAGCATATTGATTATTATAAACAGCTCAGAGATTCAGTAAACAGCCGTTCTTCACCTTATCTGTTGAATAGTAACAGCAGGAATCTGACCGGCTGGAAGGTGGATATCGGAATTAAACAAGAGGATAATGTAGTGGTATCGTCCTCCTTTGTTGATATAATTGATAAGGTTTCCCGTCTTACCTTAAACTACGGACAGGATGGCCGGGTACGTCGTATTGAGGCCCATCCTCAAAATCCCAATCCTACATTTGTGGCCGGCGACTCTCTCTTTTCTATTGCTACACATATTGTCCGGGATATTTTAGGTTATAATCTGGATAATTATGAGCTGAATTTTGTAGATGTCAGGGATTCGGTTATAACACGGGAGCCTGCTTTTGGAGAACGTTCTCTGAACCTGTCAGAAAACAGTGTAGGTAACAATACGCTGTTTAACTGGAGGGCCGTCAATCCTGAACAGGGACCGGCGGAACTTTCTCTCGAAGTGAAGCCGCTGATAAGAGAATCCAGTACCGCGTCTGCCACAACTATTCGGTATGGTGCAGCTATAGAAAATTTCAAGGCACTTGATCAACTTGAACCCGAACAGCTTGGTTCCGGACATAGTATCAATAATGCAACATTGATTATTTCATTCGGATCACTGATGCTGCTGATATTGCTCGTTTTTTTTGTGGGAATTAAACAAATTAATAAAGGTCAGGTTGAATGGAAACGTGCTTTCTTAATCCTTTTAGCGGTTGGGTTGGGAATTTTCGGCTGGCGCATGTTTTATCTCCTGAACACTTTTGAACCCTTTTTTAATGGTACCAACACTGCTGTCTTTGTATTGAATCAGCTACTGCTTGGCGGTGCTTGCGGATTGTATGGAGCTCTTGCATATATCGGCTGGGAGGCTACAGCACGCAGCCAGAATCATGAACAACTGCATCTGCTGGATGCCTATTGGAGAAAGCGATTTTTCTTTCATGAAACCGGTGACTGCCTGTTACGGGGATATGCCTTTGGTGGTATTCTGCTGGGGCTATTTGCCGTACTCATCTATCTGTTGGATACCGTTTATTACCAGGCCGACAGTCAATTTGGATTTGCCGAACCGAGTATGCAGCCTAAGCTCCTGACAATGAATATAAGTGCAGGGATCAATACCCTATTGGTTGCATTAGGACATGTTGCCGTCATGATCAGTTTTCTGCAGACGAAATTAAAAAGGACATGGCTTTTATATGGAGCCGGCATGATTCTCACCGGATTTTTATTCGCCGGATCGGCTCCTTTGGTCGGTGTTGTCGGTTCAATCTGGCAGGATATCTTGATTTATTCTGTGATAGGATCGGTAGTGATTTATGTGTACACCAATTCAGGTTTAATTTCTTTTTCAACCGGCTGGTGGGTGTTTATCATAATACTGATGGTTATGCCATATTGGGGATCTGAAAGTCTGGATGTTGCATATATTGCCTGGCTGCAGTTATCAATCCTTGCTCTGCCCCTTCTCTACGGCTTTATAGCTTATCGGTATGGGAATTCGGTTACTGAACTGGGCGGTTATATTCCCGAATATCAAGAGCGTATGGCCAACCATCTGCGGGTTGAAAAAGAGATTGAAATAGCCCGGGAAAGTCAGTTCAAGCTGATGCCGCTTCAGCCGCCTTCTCTGCCCGGCGTTGATGTATACGGCTTTTTTATGCCCTCTTTTGAGGTAGGCGGAGATTATTTCGATTATGTGACCGGTCGCAACGGCACTCCTGAGAAGCAGATTCTGACAATGACCATAGTTGATGTTTCGGGTAAAGCTATGAAAGCAGCGATGCATGCGGTATTTACAAGCGGTCTTCTGCTTTCACGTCTGCACCGGGATACTCCGGAATCAATTCTGCAGGAGGTTTCACCGACACTATTTGCCAGGACAGACCCTAAAACATTTATAACATGTATTATAGCACAATATGATCCGGAAAGTATGAGTCTTAAAATTGCCAATGCCGGACATTGTCTTCCAATTCTGAAGAGAAACGGTAAAGCAGAGTTTATAAAGACGCCGGATCCCAAATATCCCCTGGGTATAAAACAGGATGTATGCTACCGGTCACTGGAAATGAATTTGCAACACGATGATTTCCTGCTTCTTTATTCAGATGGCTTACCCGAAGCAGTCGATCCACAGGGTAACCGTTTTGGTTTTGATACGTTGATTTCTATGGTCGAATCGCTGGATACCGGCAAGCCGAGCAATGAAATTTCGCTTGATATAAAGCGCCGGGTGCAAAAATTTAGCGACTATCAATTGGCAGATGATACCACTATCATATGCATGAAAGTTTAACAAAGAGAAAACGGGATAGAAATTTAATTTTCACTTCTATTTAATCTAATCAGAAAGTAATATTAATGGACGAAGATATTTTTTCCGGCATGAAAATACCGAGGATTTTAGCAAAATATATGGTACTTGAGAATTGATTTTTTAAGGTTTCCAGCGAACGGGAAAGCGGAAAACCTCCGCACGCTGACAGGTTTTTCATTGCGGATCCTTCAAAAATATCTATCTGTGTAAATCCGCACGATCCGCCTCATCCGCGCCTGTCGGGGTTCCATTCCTCCTTCATTTCTTCTAAGACTCCCTGCGTCATCTCCCTGCTACGGGTTGTATCGACTACAGCTTTCAACTTCATCAGCATACTATAGAGGCCGATATGGACTTTTGTACTGTAAATAAAATTTTTGTCGCCCCGGGGTTCATTCATTATCGGCATATCCTTGGCAAAATCGTTGATCTGTTGTTTAAATTCCGGTTTGCCGAAATCGAACTGATCCTCACGGTAAGGTTTGGCAAAGGTTTCTCCATAATTCTTGCAGTACTGGAAAAATCTCTCTTCTTTTTTAGGGTTATCCGGATCCTTCCGTGTAATACCCAGCTGTTGGTATAATTCCCTAATCCTGTTTTCATCTTCTTCCAAATGTATCGGAAGAAGTTGCATATAATTATAGGTGAATTCAGTCGGAAATTTCTTCACACATCCAAAATCAACAACCCCGAGTTTGTCCCCTTCCATTAGAAAGAAATTACCTGGGTGAGTATCGGCATGAATGAAATCACGCTGCTCTACCTGTTCGTGGAAAAAGTTCCAAAGTAGCTGCCCGAAAACATTACGCCGTTCCTGGGAAGGGTCTTCTGCCAAAAATTCTTTCATATGCTTTCCTTCAAGGAAGGTCATGGTTAATACTTTTCCTGAAGAATATTCCCTGAACCAGCGGGGTGTTACAATATCCTCGCCTGCAAATCGCTCATGAAAATATTCAATATATTTTCCTTCCTGGATATAATCGGTTTCCTCCATTAACGTTGATTCAACCTCCTCAAAATATTCATCAAGGTTGGCACCTCTTTTAGCTATTCGTTTCATCAGGGATTTTGCAATTGCCAGATCGGAATGTATGGTATTCCGTACATTCGGATACTGTATTTTTATGGCAACTTTTTCTCCGCTTTTCAGGCGGGCCTTGTGAACCTGTCCCAAAGAGGCAGCTGCAAGAGCTTCGGCTTCGAATTCGGCAAACAGATTCTCCGGATATTCACCCAATTCCTTTTTAATGATAGATCGTGACAGCGCCTTGTTAATCGGGGGAACGCTGTATTGCGCTTCACTCATAACATCGGCAAATTCCTGGGGCATGATACCCTCATCCATACTCATCGACTGTGCAATTTTCAAGGCCGTACCACGGAGTTTGGTAAAATCATTGAAAACCTGTTGCGCATTCTTATTGTGAAAGCGTCGGTTTTCATCTTCAGATTCTTTTTTGCCAACCGACTTTTTCAGGTATCGTTTGGCATAGTTGGTTCCTACCCTGAGCCCGGTTTTGGCAAAAATTTTACCGCGCTCAAGTTTTGAAGAGGGAAAATCATCACTCATAAACTATCTAATTTCAATTTTTGATAATATATTTTTAGCAAAGGGAATATTCTGCAAGAAAGCCTTACCATTGGTAGCAATGAATTTGATCAGATCAAACCCTTTATCCAGTACAGCACTATACATGATTTCCTGCAAAAAGTTTGTCAACTTGTCCGTCAACTCCATTGTCAGTTCATAGTCTTCAGATTCATCATTCAGCCAGAATCTGACAAGTCCAAGATATTGCCGGCGAACAAAAGAAAATACACATTGATTTAGAAAAACAGTACTGGTCGATGAGACAAGAGGATCATTCTCAACAAATTTCTTCAACAGTTTTTCCACCTCTTTTTCATAGACCGTTTTTTCATAGCTACAGGCTATCAGCTTTTCGAAAGTAGCGTCGACAAACGGCTTACGCTCACCAAGCATATCAAAACTGGCATAAGCAAAATTGGATAGTTTTTCACTCAGCATGTATGATTCGAAGTCTTCAATTTCATCGACCATAAGCTGGTAACGAAAAACCAGTGATGCATAAAAAAACTGCAGGATTGATCGCTTGTTGGGGAAATAATTGAAAATTTCAGCAACAGTTATATCCAGTTCTTTGGCAATCTCTTTAAGTGTAAAAGAACCATTTTGTCTGATATACAGATCAACCGCTACTTCGGTTATTGCCAGTTTTGTTTCAAACTTTTCAGGGTCGATGGTGTTCATTTTCAGCTCCTGCATTTCGCTATTATTACCAATCAATAAACAGATAAAACCAATAAATGTTGTCTGACTTTAAAACACCATTACGAGTTAATTAAATCCTTAGTTTCAGCAATATACCGGGAGGAAAGGAGACCGGAGAAAGGGAGACCGGAAACTCAACCTGACAGCGTTCCGGTGAATTTCCGGATCCTGTCAGCGTTGATTTTAATAATGCCAATAATTAAAGCTTTCTCTCATTCGTTCGAATACCTCTTATATTCAAGATTATCAATCCAGCTGTTTTAAATATTCGGTATTGCCCAGATAGAACATATACTGAAGTATCCAGTCTCTGCGTCCAAGCATATAGGAGGAGGGATTTGTGAGATTCATCCGTTTGGGGCTTGGAAGAACAGTAGCCAGAAGGGCAGACCGGCTCATATCCAGATTGGCTGCCGAAGTTTCAAAGTATTGCCGGCATGCAGCCTCGACACCGTATACACCATTGCCGAATTCGGCAATGTTTAAGTAAACCTCCAGGATTCTGTTTTTCGACCAGAAAAGTTCAATAAGCAGGGTAAAATAAGCTTCAAATCCTTTACGTATCAAATTCTGTCCCGGCCAAAGAAACATATTCTTTGCCACCTGCTGGGTGATTGTGCTTGCCCCACGCATGCGAATGCCTTGTTCTTGTTCTTCTATGGCTTCTTCAATTGCTTCAAAATCAAACCCCCAGTGATCGGGAAATCGCTGGTCTTCTGATGTAATCACTGCGACTTTTATATAAGGAGATATATCCTGATAGTCAGCCCATTCGTGATAGAGTTCAAAATCTTCCCCGTTCCACCAGGTCGAAAGCGATCTTTGGATCATAAAAGATGAAGCCGGAGGATTTATCCATCGCATCATTAGAACCATCAGAATTGAAAACATGACCAAACCGGATACTAGCCATCCCAAATATTTTAAATATGGCTTATAATCAAGTCTGTCAACGTGATGTTTTGAACTCTCATTTATTTCTGGTTTGTTGATTTTGTCAGCCATTATCGAAGATGTTTAAGATAGTTGACTATAATTATCCAGTGTTTTCAATACCTGTTGTGCCTGCCACTGATGGCGGCGCTGATGAACTCCTGCCAGAGAGAAGCACTCCGACAGAGTCATTTTGAGAAAAGTAAAGATTGGATTACGTACTTTTATCCTATTTAAATGAATATTTTCTTGTTCGGCTTTTCTCAGTTGATTTATAAAACAATCCTGAAGGTCGGTAAATTCGGTAAGTAAATTATCACGGGAAAGACCTGATACGGTATCGGGTTCAAAAGGCTCAAACGTTTTAACTTTTATGTTATACGGCGGTTCAAAAAAGGATTCTGCCAGCTTCCAAAACCAGCGGGGTTTGAACTCTCGTTCAGTATCAGCCAGGTCGATTAATTCATTATTACTGTTTAATCCTTCTTGAATAGTTTGAAAATAAACTTCTCCAAAATTAATCAGATGGCTGTAGCACTCTGCTATGCTCCAGGTGTTTTTGCCTGGACGTTGTAAAAAAGACGAATCATTCAGAGAATGAATAAATTCTTCAGCCTCCTGTTTTGCGGTTGTAAATTGTTCGATATGCCAGGAATAGGTATAGGTTTTTCCCATGGTTTAAAAAGAATGTTCAAATTAACCGTACATTGATAATCGTTTTAATAATTCTGAATGTAAGTCGAAGCAACATCAAAAGCAGAAGATGAATATGAAAATAATAAAAAACACCTGGGAACTGATCCGGGAAACTTACAACCGGACGGGTGAAATTGACATCGCGTTACACAGTGCTGCTATCGCATTTTATGCGATTTTCTCAACAGCACCTTTGCTCATTATACTTCTTTGGCTGGTGGGATTTATCTGGGGCAGCAGTTCAGGTCAGGCGGAGATCCAGGATACTGTTGAAATGATGACCGGAGCTGAAGTTGCCAAAACGATACAATCGATTGTAAAGGCTTCTTCCAGAGACAGCACCGGCTTGATTTCATCCATCATCGCCATTTTTATGCTTCTGTTTGGAGCAACTACGTTGCTTGCTCAAATCAAACAATCACTCAATGTCATCTGGGGCATACGAGATCCGAAGATCAGCAGTATTTGGCAATTTTTCTGGGACCGGCTTATTTCGCTTCTGTTTATCGGTCTCCTGAGTCTGTTATTCATTCTGGGTTTGGCGTCGGAAAGTATTCTTTATGGGATGAGTGATCTATTAATTCCGGTGCTTGGTTCGCAGCAACTGCTTTTCTTTCAATATTTAAGCAGCACATTGAATGTAATCTTTGCATTTTCATTCCTTGCTGTACTTTTTAAAGTCATGCCCGATGTAAATGTACGGTGGCGTGATATCGCCGTTGGTGCAGCCGTTACTACGGTTTTGGTTATTGCAGGTAAAACACTGATCGACTGGTATTTAATGTCTTCTAATTTGCAACAGGCTTACCAGGCGGCGGGATCGTTTGTCATATTTCTGATCTGGGTGTACTATAACGTGTTTGTAATCCTAATTGGAGCTATCTTCACACAGGTTTTTACAAGCCGCTTCGGCGGGAAAATTCGGGTTTATTGGAATGCCACACTCACCCATGAATGGTATAGACGGATCGATGAGAAATCATAATTATGGAGACTGGAGGAAGGGAGGGAAGGAGACGGGAAAAACGAATTTCTGAAGAAAAGTTAATCTATAATACGGCTGAGAATGTTTCTTTCTTTGTGGTCCTTTGTGCTCCTCCGTGTAACTTTGAGATATAACCGCGGAAGCATAAAACATACAAGATCAGGCTTAGTGTGGCTGGTTAAAGAAAAGTGATCAGATTAATGTTAAGCCGCAAGCTGTTACACAGAGTGACACAAGGGAGCACAAAGTTTCACAGAGGGTTTTCCGGCCTCCCTTTCTCCTTTTATTCAATTCTTAAATCGTTCTTTCATGGCCTTAATGCGCCGGTATGATTGATCAATTTGTTCCCGGCTGATAAAGCCTTCCTCAATCAGTTTTTTAATAATTTTATGAGCTTTGGGTACAATTTCTTTATCATAGACCGAATTATTGGCGAATGACAGAATGTCAACTCCGGCAATCAGTGCCTGCTTTATAGCGGTTTCCAGTCCGTAATGTTTGCGGATGGCTCCCATCATCATATCATCAGACATTACTACCCCTTCAAAACCGAGGCTGTCTCTCAGGATGCCGGTGATTACAGGTTTTGATAACGTAGCCGGATAAACCGAATCGAGCCGTGCATTAAATATATGAGCTGTCATAATCATATCTGCGTGATCGGAATTAATCAGCCGCCGGTAGGGGACAAGCTCTTGTTCCGACCAATGATCGGTAACGTCTACAATTCCGAGATGAGAATCCTCCATAGAGCTGCCATGACCGGGAAAATGTTTCAGGACTGTCAAAATATGGTATTCATGCATCGCTTTAATATAAATTGAAGCATGTTTGACCACAGATTCAGGATCAGACGAAAAACTGCGTTCAATCCCGCCGATTACCGGATTTTCAGGGTTCAGATTTACATCAATCACGGGTGCAAGGTTCACATTTATACCAAGTTCCTGCAGAGTCCGTGCAATCCGGCGGCTGTGATGCCGGGTACTATCCTCCTGATCTGCTGTTCCGAGATATTGTACCGATACGGTTTCCGGGAATCCATGTTTAGGTTTCAGGCGAGCAACTCTTCCGCCTTCCTGATCGATAGCTATTATCAGGGGGATGTCAGCCAGATCTTGAAGTTCATTTATTAGATTTTTTACCTGCTCAGGCGATTCTATGTTACGTACCGGTTTACCTGTTGGTACATCATAATCAAAAAGAACTACTCCTCCCAGATGATAGTCCCTGATGTCGCGAACAATATGACTGGTATCGGAAACCTGCATTCCCCGAAAACCAATTTTCAGCATTTGGCCGATTTTTTGGTCCAGTGTAATCGATTCGTTGACTGTTTGGGCACATGAGGTAAAAGCTGTAAAGGTCAGGAAAAATGAAAAAAAAGGAACGAAGAGTTTCAATGGGTGAGTATTAATTTACAGGCTTTGATGATTAATAAGGCTGTCAAGAACACTATCAAGATTAAAGGATGGGCGAATATCATTATAGCGCTCAATATTTCCTTCAGGATTGATAAGGATATAAAATGGAATTCCACCTCCGCGGTAAGCAGTGAAGGTTTCCTGTTGAAAACCATTTCCCGCATACAACTGTGGCCATGGATTACTGAAATGCTGAAGTGACTGACGCCATCGCAGGCTGTCTTCACCAATGGATATAGCTACGATTTCAAACTGTTCGCGGGAATATTTGTTATATAATTCCTTCATGTGGGGAAATTCATCGAGGCAGGGAATACACCAGCTGGCCCAGAAATCCAGCAGTACATATTTGTCGCGAAAATCCTCCATCTTTACTATTTGTTCTTCTTTATCCACTATAGCAAAGGGTACGGCCGGTTGTCCCGGCGAAACACGTTTTCTCTGCTCATAAAAGGTTTTTAGAAAATCGACGTATTCCGGAAAGTCACCATATTCATCGAGAAAAGCTTTATAACCTGGAGTTGCTGTATCCAGCGGCATTTCACCGATACGTTCAGCAATAAGGTGTATTTTAGAATATGCTTTGGCTTGTCTGTCGTTTATATGATCCAAAACGGATACGCGGGCAGAATCCAGGGTTTCATAACCCAGCCGTTTTACATCATACGGCATTAAATCCTTGCCATACTCCGCTTCCAGGCGTTGTTCAACGCCAAATGTATTGGCAAAATCATGTGTAAAATCTCGAATTCCTGCCCGTTGTGCGTGCAAAGACTCAAATGAAAAGAAATCGAATTCTTTTGCTTCCTGAATAACTTTTTGTCGTTCATCTTCAGGGTTGAAACCAGGTTGACTCCTCCTGTATCGAATATCCTGGAGCCTTTTCACAAGATATTCTCCCACAGCGCGATGATAGTAAACGTCGAGAGGAGTGTCTTTTAAATATTTCTTTGAAAGTTCAATTCTCTGTTCATATAACTCAAGCAGGTTGTTTGGTTCCGCTGCCCTGAAAGCGGGTAACATTTCAGAAATTTTTTCCTGCAGCCGGTTTTCCTGTTTTAGATATGTGGAGTAAACTTCATCCCAATTTTCCGGATATCCTGTTACGGAAACTGAATCGGGGAAATGGGCTCTGGGAATGTTTATTTCCAGCGTACGACCCGGTACAGCTACAAGAGGGTAGGAGATGTCGTTGATGTACAGTTTTACAATCTGAGTAGAATCTACTGGTATTGTCAGATTAAAACTCCCCTCGTCCGATGGCGAAACCTGGAAATGATTTTTTTCAGAATACTTATAGTGAAGAGGCTGTTTTTCGAAGTAAATATCAGCTGACCCGATATAGTCTATATTGCCTTTAACGGCAGTTTCAGTTTGACTATCACAACCAAGAGCGAAGATGATAGAAAATAAAATTAAAAGTATCTGACGGCTGACCATGTGCTTAGTCTGTTAAAAACATTAAAAGAAAATTATCCTTACAATAACAAAACTACCGGCTCTGCATATTTTACTATGCTAATATAAAATATAAACAGCTATATATAATTAAATAAATCCAGCTCAGCGCCGGTTTAACAATCTTTTAAGGAAGACATCGCCTGGAAATACAATGAGAACAATTCATTATCTTTGAGGAAAAACTTTTGAAGAATCCTTTTAAAAAATTTACTTAGCTCTAAACACTTCAGTGGAAAATGGATTTTCTTCGCAGAGGGTTAAGCCATAACATCCATAAATCCATCATTTTCTCAAAAATATTAATGTTTGTGTAAATACTGCAGGTTGTTATTTTTAAATCCCTTACATTAGATATTTTTAATGTTTTACTTAAAAAAGCCTCTTATAGAGCGTATTAGGCATTCAAATTATATTAAAAGATAAAAATAAAAGTTTTTTTGTAACAATTGTGTTGCTGGTTACTCTTGTTAGTAAGCTTGGGGGGATAAATCCCAGGCTCTTTTTGGGGTAAAAGGTCGATTTTAGGCCTTAAAATCTGCAAAGTACGTTTGCAGACAATTAAAATTTCTCAAAAAAGAGATCCAATTTTATTGAGAGGTACTAACCAGATGCAAATTGAATGGACAGACACTTTCTTAGGTCTTTATTCACTTTGCAGCAATTTAAACACGTAGAGGTGTATTAATAATGATTGAGAGCTATAACAAAAAAGAGCTGGAGACAAAAATAGATCAGTATGTTAATGGTCAACTTTCTCCTCAGGAAGTTGATGAGCTATGGACTGAATTAATTCGGGATGGCTATCATCTCGATTATTTGAAAAGTGTGGCCAATTTAAAATCTGTTATCAAAAAACGTCGTGAGCAAAAACAGGCTGAGAAGCGAAAGAGATATAGATATTATGCAGCTGCTGCAGTAGCAATCTTACTTATTGCTGTGATGAGCATATTTACTGTTACGAATATCGATTCGAATTCTCAGCTGCAGCCAATTCAGACTATTGAACTCGATTATTATCGATCCGGTGAAGGAGCTATATCTTCCGGTACTCAGTCTGATGTTATTCAAAAAGCAATTACCTTGGCGAATACCGGCCAAATTGACGAAGCCATTGCTTTTCTTAAAGAGGAGTTATCCACGGCTTCAGACCCGGAATGGATTTCTACACTGAGTCTGAATATAGGATCTCTGTTATATAACCAGGGGAAATTTGAAGAGTCCATTGTTCATTTTGATAGAGTGATCGAACGTAAGGATGCTATCGAAGTACTCATTCTTGAGAAAGCTTACTGGTACATCGGGAATGCTTATTTTCAACTTGATCATCTCGCTGAGGCACGCAACTATATTGAAAAGGCTTACGAGCTTGACGGAGCTTACCGCCGCGTTACACAGAGTTACCTGAAAGCACTTTCCCAATAATTAAATTAGATTAGCCTGCATTTTACTGTGAGGCAAAGGGCAAAGCGCATGGGCCATAGTGAAAAACAGCATTTTCCAGCCCTTATGCTCCATGCCTTATGTGCTATGCCCTTTCCTATTCCTTTTTCTGTTTACCCACAGGGAGAGTCCTGAAAGAATTATAAAATACAGCATAAAAGTTCCTGCCACTATCAGGTTTGTATTTTTATACGGCTCTACAATTGGTTCGGTATTTCCCAGAAGCATATAGGGCCCCCAGTAGTGTGGACTGGCATTCTTGGTTCTTAAAAAATAACGTTTCGTATCGCGTAAAGCCTCCGGTTTGCTCTTACCCTTGTTTAATTCGCTGTAGAAATGAACTGCGAACTCGGAAGCCATCATATCATTGACCGACCAGAGATTTAGTACGAGCGAGTTAGCACCGGCATAGCGTAAGGCGCGACTGATGCCCATAATTCCGGTCCCTTGTATATAGGAACCCGATCCTGATTCACAGGAATTAAGCATGATCATATCATTATCCAGATTCAATTCGAACAGTTCATAGGCAAATATCTGGGCAGAGAAATCATCATCCGGATTCTCGGTCTCTTCTTCGTTCATATATATCGTAGAGAACAACGGATCCTGTTCTGAGATCTCACTGTGGGTCGCCAGGTGCAGAATTCGTCCCTGGGGTGCAGACGAGGTAAATGCTTTCTTGGAAGAGGCTTCATTAATAAAAGTATGGTTATCCGTAAATTCTGTAAGCTGGCTTGCTATATTCCTGATTTCAGTTCCGGCAAAAGGCAGCGGTACGAGTGAATGATTGTCAAAGTTTGACACCCCGTATCCCAGATAACTCCACCGGTGTTGACGGGCAGAGTTTGCATCCGGATTGTCCCTTCTGAAGTCATTCAAAGAGGTCAGATAGTTAATATTGTACTTTTCTATCAGGTAAGAAGTACTTCCGTAACTATAACTATGCTGCGGCTGTTCAGACGGCAGGATATCGATCGGAAACTGATAAAGATACGTATCGGGAATAACCGTAATGTTCTCGAACCGGCCCGGCAGGCTGTCCAGTTTTAAAAGCTTTGTAATAGAATACAGTGTATCCAGATTGGTTTCATGAGTTGCTACCTGTAATGTTGCATTGGCAAGGTGTTTCCGGAGCGAATCATCCAGTGTGACTGTTCGAAATGAAACGCCCGACCGCGTAATTTCGGCAATATAATATTGATCTTTGAGCTCGGTGATATGAAGTACAAGATCCCGGGCGGATAACCGGTTTTGCACGTTGCGTACACTTATCGGCTCCTGGTCGGCATATTTTGTAAATCTTTTGTCGTACTGCCGCTTTTTAAGCTTCAGCTGTTCGATCGTCTGTTGTATGTTAAACCGGTTGCTGTCGGAAGCAGTCAGTAATTTTTTTCTGAGTCCGTCAAGCTGATCGGTAATCTGCTTATAACGGGTCAATTCCGATTCGTCCAATGTACGGGCTCTTACCAGCGGGCTCTGGTACAGGGCGGCGTCATTGATCGTCTTCAGCCGGTCCAGTGTTTCCACCGCTTCCTCATTGCGGTTATTTTCAATAAGAATATTAACAACCAAATCAAAAGCCTCGAGAAACTCCGGCTCTACGTTCCAATACCCTGTCTGTATATCCGCACTATTACGTGCACGCTCCATCACCTGCTCGAGAACTGGTTTCATAATGGAAAGAGCCTCATCAGGGTTGCCGGTTTTAGTTAGATAGTCAGCTTCTATAGTTTTGGCTTTTGTGATGTCATTGAAATCGAGTTGATCTAAATCATTAGAATTTAGTTGCGAAATCAAACCACCAGCTTTATCTAAATTATTTAGCTTCACATAAATATTAGCTTGATTCATAAGGGAAAGAATATATCTGTATTCATTTTTGCCCTTACTTAGAGTTGACATCGTGTAAAAAGCATTTAAGGCTTTATGAAGCTCACCATGTTGTTCCCATAATTTAGCTCTTTCATACAAAATGCTAATATATAAAATGAAATCATTTTCAGGATCTATATATTCTTCAGCCCTGGAGAAATGACTCTGTGCTTGTTCAAAATCTTGCTCAAACTCTCTAAAAAAAGTACCGAGGGATATATATATTTTTGCTAAATCTTTTTTATCACCATACTCTCTTGCTATCTCCTGGGCTTTATTTAGATAAAAAAGTGCAGAATGCTGATCATTTATAGAACGATGATATATAAATAGATTTTTGTAGAAATCTAATTGATAGGAATAGTTCTGTTCTAATTTAGTACTTTCGAGTGCTTTAAATTGAAGATCCAAATATTTATCAAACCTACCAAGCTTCCAATAAGCAACGCCTAAATTATTATAAAGAGCCGTACGATTTACACCTATATTATTCTCATCAGCTTCAGCAAGTATTACTTCATAAGTATCTGCAGCTTCTTGTATTTTTCCAATTTTATAATAATAAATTCCCTGAAATAATTTTATCCCAAGCACTTCGGATTTATTACTAAATTTGCTTGATAAAGGCAGGGCAAATTCACGGACTATTTTAAGACTGCGATCAAAATAACCCAGTCGATACATGGAATATTCCATGTATCGGTAAATTTTTAGCTTCAGTGATGAAACAGGAAACAAGTCATCCTGAATAAGAAAATTGTATAATTCGTTAATTTCAGAATATCTGTCAAGAATGTATAAGATTCTAAAATAGGTATTTTGACGTAAAGTATTAATATACCCTGATTCTGCTGATGATCTGGCCTCCAAATTTTCCTTTAGCTCGATCAAATACTCTTCATTGAATAAGTCAGAACTCAGGGAGCTGTATAGAGTTAAAAAATGAGCCAGGTGATACCGGTCATTGGGAAGTATCTCCTTTTGAACAGTCTGTTCATCGACAATTGCTTTTGCCAGTCTCTCATAATCAACTTCAGAGGATTCGGGATAGGAAAACCTGGATTCATATTCACGCTTTATTGTTCTTCGTTGGACACTGTTTTCCTCTTCCAACAGCAGGGCGACTAAAAGATCAGAAGAACCGGTCCGGAATACCAATCCGGATAACCGGTCTTTATAACTGCCTTCCTGTTTTTTGACACTGTTTATAAGTGCATCATTCCACTGCCGCTCCCTGATATATTCATTTATATGTATTGATACATCAGGATTTTCACTGTTTAATATGGTGAAGAGTAACAGGTTTTCATCAAGATGTTCTTTTTCATGGATATTAGTAAGGTAGTATTCAGCCTGAGTTTTAGATAGCTCAGTGAAACTGCTATCAGTCTCTGCTGTAAACTGGATAAAACTAAATAGGAGTAATAACCACATATATACGAATTTAGATACCAATACCATGCCCAATCTAAGAAAGATTGTGGTAAAACGTTATCTGAGATTTTTCTTTCTCTTGATCAAGAGGGTAATAGCCTAATGACAGAAGTTAAAGATTATGGAATTTTTTCGTCACCGACGACTTCCATATCATCGCCACCGCCGAATTCAGGCTTGTCGATATCATCGGGTTGGGGCGGTGTAACCTGCTCGATGACGGGCTGGTCAGGTTGCTCGGCGAGACCGTGATCGGTGACCGAAGCGCAACCGGTGACGAGTGCAAAGATGCAGGTGATAGCGAGAAGTTTTGTTGAGAGCGTTTTCATAGTGTTGTCTTTTGTTATTAGTGATGATTAATGAGTAATTAATATGGTCATTCAATTTTTTCGTCGCCAACGACTTCCATATCATCGCCCCCGCCGAATTCAGGCTTGTCGATATTATCGGGTTGGGGTGGTGTAACCTGCTCGATGACGGGCGGGTCGGGTTGCTCGGCGAGACCGTGGTCGGTGACCGAGGCGCAACCGGTGACGAGTGCAAAGATGCAGGTGATAGCGAGAAGTTTTGTTGAGAGCGTTTTCATAATGTTGTCCTATTTATTTAGTGATGAGTAATAAGTAATTAATATGTGGTCATTCAATTTTTTCGTCGCCAACGACTTCCATGTCATCACCACCGCCGAATTCAGGCTTGTCGATATCATCGGGTTGGGGTGGTGTAACCTGCTCGATGACGGGTTGGTCGGGCTGATCGGCGAGACCATGGTCGGAGACAGAAGCGCAACCGGTGACGAGTGCAAAAATGCATGTGATAGCGAGAAGTTTTGTTGAGAGCGTTTTCATAGTTTTGTCCTTTATTTATAGTTGTTCCAGAATTCTACTGGAATTTTTGTTATTTGGGCGGGCTAAATAAGCGAATATTAACTTTTTATTTGTACCCTTCCATGATACAAGAGTATTTCGCGACCCATTTGTTACAAAAAAAATGTGAATTTATCGAATTTTGACCCCGAAAATTAATTTGTAACAAAATTATATTTTAATATAAATGTGAAAATCTATCCTATTATATATGATTTATTATTTATTATAAACATATGATAAATACATAAACATTATATTATTCTTATATTAAAATGATCGTCATAAATATTATTACATGTGTTTTGAAGTAAATTTAGGGAGTCTTGAGCAAGATTTTTAGAGGATCCTAATGTTATAAAAGTGCTTGCTCTAAATTACAACCATATATTTCTGAAATGGATTTTAAGTTGTCTTCATACTAAATGGAGCAAGACATTTCTTAATTAATTTTGCAAAGGCTTCAATTATTTGTAGTCTTTGCTATATACAATAGAAATATATTATCTACGGGAAAGTCGGGTGAGTTATTAAGAAAGATAGAATCCGGGGATGTTTAAGGTGTCAAAAGAAGTTGACTCCATCATCTGTGGAAGACTATAAGTATATTCTTTTCCGAGATGTTAGTCATTATTTTGCGTTAGCTGTTTTAAAAAATCAACCTTATAAGTTACGGGATATACTTTAACAGAAACGGGTATAAATTGGGTAAGTAAGCATTGAGTAATACCAAAAAAACAGATTATTCAGAATTGGTACTTGCACTTCAGCAGAATAAAGAGGGCAAAGCCAGTGAAATACTCAAGGAAGTGCTGTATCGTCTTAAGGATTATCTAAAAGTTGTTATGAATGCCAACGAAAAAGATTCCGAGGAAGCCATTCAACAGGCTTTTTTGAATGTCTATGAGCAAATCCGGAAGGATAATATCAAAAATGAGAAGTATATCTTCAGCTATATGCTTCGTGCCGCACGTCATGAATATATCCGCCTTACCAAGGATCAGCACAGGTTTAATTATCTGGAGGACTATAACAGGGAACATCTGGTCGAACCGGCACAGCAAATAGAAAACCTGATTGATCAGGATCGCCAGCTTATATTAGAAGCGTGTCTGAAAGAGCTCGAGGAAGAGTCCCGTGAATTTATAGAGCATTTTATCGATAAACCGGATACCACTACCAAACAGGCCAGTAAACATTTTAAGATCTCCGGCGCTAATGTGCGAACTAAAAAATCACGTATTTTAAGCCGGCTTCATCATTGTTTTAAAAGAAAGTGGGATAAATGAGAGAATGTCATTTAGCCTGCAGCGATCACTCAGCCCGTCAACCATGATCGGAAATACAAAAGGTGTAAAGTGTTCAGAGTGATTCTCTGGGATTGGATTCGCTTTAGTGCCTTTCGAAGGCGTACTTCGTCAAGCTGGTAGGAGAGTACTTCATCGTAAGCCTGCTACCCCAGCTATTTAAAACTTGAAGTTCTCATATATGCTTATAAATTCACAGGGGAAATTATTGAATTATTTGCTGGTTTAATGATTTGTTAATTTATTGTGACCAACAATTAACAGAATAAATTCATTGTGAATCGGGTGTGGTTTGAATTAAAATGTGTGCTAATTCGCCGGTTAGAATATAAGAGTTTTAAAAAAAGCTGAGATTGATGGGAAATAAAGAAAAAATGCAGGAGTACTGGTATGCCAATCTCAGGTATGTAGGCATTCTGCTGGGAGTGTGGTTCCTGGTATCATTTGTATTCGGGATCGTATTGGTAGAACCTCTGAACCAGATCCGGATAGGCGGTTTTCGGCTGGGCTTCTGGTTTGCTCAACAAGGCTCAATTTACGTATTTGTGGTCCTCATCTTTGTATATGTATGGCTGATGAACCGCCTGGACAGGAAGTTTGATGTGCATGAGGAGTAAGATAAAAAATTCGAAAAAGCAAATCCAAAATCCAAATGCTCAAAATCCGAAACATTCGTGATTATTGTTTATTACTCAGCCGAATTTAGAATATCTTGTTTTTTTTGTTAGAGGACTGTGTATTTAACAACAGCAGCCGTTTCGGATTTTGAACATTCGGATTTTGGATTTTATGAATTCGTGCTTCGGATTTGCATGGACTGGAACTTATAATAACATATTAGAAAATATGGATATCCAGGGATGGACATATACATTAGTGGGACTGACCTTTGCTTTATACATCGGTATTGCCATATGGTCGAGAGCGGGCTCCACTAATGATTTTTACATTGCGGGCAGCCGTGTGTCGCCGCTGGCCAATGGAATGGCAACGGCAGCCGATTGGATGTCTGCAGCTTCCTTTATATCTATGGCCGGCCTCATTTCTTTTATGGGATATGACGGATCGGTTTATCTGATGGGATGGACGGGCGGATATGTTCTCCTGGCCCTGCTGCTGGCTCCCTACCTGCGAAAGTTCGGCAAGTTTACTGTACCTGATTTTATCGGGGACCGCTACTACTCCAATGTTGCCAGAACGGTTGCGGTAATCTGTGCCATCATTGTATCGGTCACCTATGTAGCGGGACAGATGAGAGGTGTTGGGGTGGTTTTTGCCCGATTCCTGGAAGTACCTATTGAAATAGGAGTTTATATCGGGATGGCCATCGTCTTTTTCTATGCGGTGCTGGGAGGAATGAAAGGAATCACCTACACACAAGTTGCCCAATACTGCATACTGATTTTTGCCTATATGGTACCCGCCTTTTTTATCTCCTTTCAGCTGACCGGCCATGTTATTCCACAAATCGGATTCGGCAGTACCCTGTCCGACGGCTCAGGGACTTATCTGCTGGAAAAGCTAAATCAGCTGAATGTTGAGCTGGGGTTTGCCGAATACACTTCGGGATCGAAATCAATGATCGATGTTGCTGCCATCACTCTGGCGCTGATGGTGGGAACCGCAGGACTCCCTCACGTCATCGTACGCTTTTTTACCGTACCAAAGGTTCGAGACGCCCGAAAGTCGGTGGGCTATGCACTTCTGTTCATTGCCATTCTTTACACGACTGCTCCGGCCATCGCTTCGTTTGCCCGTGTGAATATGATCGAAACAGTAGCGGAACAGCCGTATGAAGATGTACCGGATTGGTTTATGAACTGGGAAAAAACCGGTTTGATTGTATACGATGATAAAAACGATGATAATATAATTCAGTACAGGGCTGATGATGCCTCGAATGAACTGGCAATCGATCAGGATATCATGGTGCTGGCGAATCCCGAGATTGCAAACCTGCCAAGCTGGGTGGTCGGACTGGTGGTTGCCGGGGGACTGGCTGCAGCACTTTCTACAGCGGCCGGACTGCTTCTGGTTATCTCAACAAGTATTTCACGCGATCTGATCAAAAAACAGATTAATACCGAGATCTCAGAAAAATGGGAGCTGATTTCAGCACGTATTGCTGCCGGTTTCGCGGTGTTTGTTGCAGGTTACTTCGGCATCAATCCGCCGGGCTTTGTAGCGGCCACGGTAGCATTGGCATTTGGTCTTGCAGCGGCTTCTTTTTTCCCCGCCATAATCCTGGGCATTTTTGACAGGCGCATGAATCGCCAGGGGGCCATCAGCGGTATGGTGGTCGGTATTGTTTTGATGCTGTTTTATATGATAAAATATAAGCTCGGCGGATTCGGAGGCGGAACACCCGAGGATTGGTGGTTCGGCATTTCACCCGAAGGATTTGGAACAGTGGCCATGCTGGTAAACCTGGTGGTTTCACTGGTGATATCCAGGCTTACAACCGAACCTCCAGCGGAAATCACGGAGATGGTTGAAATGATCCGGTATCCGCGGGATGAAATAGAAAGTAAAAATCCGAAATTCGAATGACCAAAATCCAAAACATTCGAGATTGTTGTCCGTCATGTACCCTGTCTTTACCCATGCAACATTTTAAAGAAGGTTAAGTAATTATGAAGAAGCACCCGTTTTGGATTTTGAACATTCGGATTTAGAATTTGCCGTTTCGGATTTAGGTCATTTGGATTTCGAATTTATCAATTATCAATCTAAATTATTTAATATGAAATATTGTTGACATAATCCTCTTCAACTAAAAATAAAAAACTGTAGTATGTGGCTGAATATTGATTCTTTTGATGAATATAAAGAGACCTATAAAAAAAGTATCGAAAATCTCGAAGAGTTTTGGGAGCATGAAGCCGGTACTTTTTATTGGCGGAAGCGGTGGGATAAAACCCACAGCGGAAGTTTTGAGAAAGGCAATATCAAATGGTTTGAAGGTGGTAAAATGAATATCACCGAAAACTGCCTGGACCGGCACCTCAATACGATCGGCAATAAAACGGCTTTCATTTTTGAGCCGAATCATCCCGATTCTTTTCGGCGCACGATTACCTATCGTCAGCTGCACGAGGATGTTTGCAGGTTTGCCAATGTCCTGGAGTCAAAAGGAATTGAAAAAGGGGATCGTGTGGCTATTTATATGGCGATGACGCCGGAGCTGATGATCGCAGCTCTGGCATGTGCCCGGATAGGAGCGGTTCATTCTATTGTATTTGCCGGGTTTTCAGCACAATCGCTTGCCGAACGCATGCAAGATTGTGATGCCAAAATGCTGATCACCAATGACGGTCTGCGACGGGGTGAAAAGCACGTTCCGCTTAAAGATATTTCTGATGAGGCACTTGAAGAATGTCCAACGGTCAACAAGGTAATTGTTTGTCAGCGCACCAATCGTGATATCAACTGGGTGGAGGGGCGCGACGAATGGTGGCATATGCTGATCCGTAACGCTTCCAAGGAACATGAAGCTGTAGAGATGGATGCAGAGGATCCGCTTTTTATTCTTTATACGTCCGGCTCAACAGGAAAACCAAAGGGCCAGGTTCACACCTGCGGCGGATATATGGTCTACACCAGTTATACTTTTCGCAATGTATTCCAGGTGGAGGAAGAGGATATTTACTGGTGTACCGCCGATGCAGGATGGATAACGGGTCATTCCTATATTATGTACGGCCCGCTTCTCAACGGGGCAACCGGCATCATTTTCGAGGGCGTGCCCAATTATCCTGATCCGGGACGCCTATGGGAGGTATGTGAAAAATATAAGGTAACTCATTTTTATACGGCTCCGACAGCTATTCGCGCATTGATGAAGGAAGATATTGAATATGTCAACAAATACGACCTGAGTTCCCTGAAGGTACTGGGTACCGTTGGAGAGCCTATTAATGAAGAGGCATGGCACTGGTATAACGAGGAAATAGGCAATGGTGAATGTCCTATCGTCGATACCTGGTGGCAGACCGAGACGGCGGGAATTATGATCTCGCCACTGGCTGGAATAACGCCTACGAAGCCCGGCTATGCCACATTGCCTTTGCCCGGTGTAGAACCCGCACTAATGGATGATGAAGGCAAGGAGATCAAAGGCAATGGCGTGCAGGGTAATCTCACCATTAAGCAACCCTGGCCGGGAGTAACGCGCGGAATCTGGGGTGACCAGGAGCGATATATGGAAACCTATTTCAACAAGTACAAGGGCTACTATTTTACCGGTGACGGTTGTCGGCGTGACGAGGACGGCTACTATCGGATTACCGGCAGGGTTGATGACGTATTGAATGTTTCCGGGCATCGTCTGGGTACTGCTGAAATTGAGAATGCCATTGATGAACATCCCAAAGTCGTTGAGTCGGCAGTGGTGGGTTATCCTCATGATGTTAAAGGAGAGGGGATTTTTGCCTTCATGATCTGTGAGGAGGAAGTCGGTGATCCGGAAGCTTTTAAAAAAGAGATTCACGACCTGGTGGCAAAAATAATCAGTCCGATAGCCAAACCGGATAAGATTCAGATTGTTCCCGGTCTTCCAAAAACGCGTTCAGGTAAAATTATGCGCCGGATACTTCGAAGTGTAGCCGCTGGAGAAACGGATGATATGGGTGATGTTTCCACGCTTCTCGATCCGGCCGTAGTTGAAGATGTGAAAGCCGGCCAGGCGTATTGAATTGATATATGTGGGGGAAATCAGGCTCCGGATCCTTTCAGGCTGTTGCACAAGTGACACAGAGAAAGCACAAAGTTTCACCCCCGATCCATCGGGGCTGCGGTTCTTTGTACTTCTTCGTATAACTCTGTGTAATAGTACCATATAGAAAAATGTGGTGATGGATTGAAATGGAGGGTACCTTTTTCGTCTATTTTCCTCCGCACATTTTATGAAAACAGAAATCCGGCTATAAAAATAAAAAGGCTGCTGACGAGTAAAATCAGGCGAAATCGTGTGCGTATTATGTCGGGGTGAAAAAGAAGTCCGTAGGTGAGTGGCTTATCATACAGCCATTCGTAATAATGATGGCGGTGGGCAGTACCCAGAGCAGTGGTCACATGTCCATGCAGGAGTGTTATCATGAAAGGTATGGCAAACAGCATACAGCCGGGCCAGGCAAAATAGGTATCAACAGCATAGAATTGACACAAATAGAGGTAGGGCCAGGCAAACAGGAAGATTAGGGGAATGCATAACAGCGAATTTATGATGCTTATCCGCTTGAAGTTTGATTCGCTGAGCTCGGAACTGGTCATGGGTAATTTTAAATTTTAAATCACTGTTGTCCGGGGAAAATATAAGAAAATAAAAAGGCGGAGTCG
>CAZPWQ010000035.1:0-30462 GCA_964590495.1 uncultured Balneolaceae bacterium | reverse complement strand
GGTATCATGATACTTGAAGCCACCGATCTTAATCATGCCATCCGGTTGCTGTCAAAGCACCCCTCTCTCAGGCTGGGCCGCGGTGGTGGTAGCTGGGAGATCCGTCCCGCCGCCGACCTGACAGCCATGATTGAAGAAAGTGAACGGCGAAGTAAGGGTTAACAAATCATACTGTCAAAGACTATGGGTGACTGTCATTGTGGCTGAGGTTTTGGGATCTGGTACAAAAGTAGATTCGCACAAGTTTGATAAACCTTCTGCCAAAGATAGCTTTGTGAGAGTCTCACGACTCTACCCGATGATTTCAGGATTCTGCGCACATTTCCACATCTGAAAAAACTGCTTTTCCCACATCGATTTAAGTTTATGTCACTTTTTTCTCAAGACGGAGACAAAAACCGGTTAAAAAAATAAGGAATCCAGGGATTGATTCTACTGCATACCCACATAAATTTATCATAAATTGATAAATTCCTAATTAATATATATTTATTGATGTATCATGCTAATAACTTAAGGATAAATGCAATTTTACCCTTGTATTATTTGGTATATTAATATAGATTTTCCGCTGTCGGATAAACAAACTACTACCATATACACAATCATATGCTGAAAAAACATCGATTTAAAATCCCGCTTCTGCTGTTGACCTTTCTTTTTATAACAACTCCTGTATTCGCCGCCGATGATCCTGCTATAGATACAGGTGTCACTGCCTGGATGCTGGTATCAACCGCACTCGTGCTGCTGATGGTCCCGGGACTGGCCATGTTCTATGGAGGCCTTGTCCGTACTAAAAATGTATTGGGGACCATGATGCACAGCTACGCAGCCATGGGTATCATGACCGTCCTGTGGATAGTACTCGGTTATGCTATGTGCTTTGGTCCCAATGTTTTTGGGGGATGGTTCGGATGGAATACGGATTATTTCTTTTTAAAAGGCATAGACGATTCTATTCTGGATGAAGGTGTTCCTGAATATGTCTTTAGCATGTTTCAGGGCAAGTTCGCCATTATCACACCCGCCTTGATTGCCGGAGCATTTGCGGAAAGGGTGAAGTTTAAATCCTATTGTTTATTTATTGCTCTCTGGGGCCTTCTGGTCTACAACCCGCTTTGTCACTGGGTTTGGGCCGAGGACGGTTTCCTGTATAACCTGGGTGCTAACGGTGCTATTGATTTTGCCGGCGGAACGGTTGTTCACATTTCCGCCGGCGTAAGCGGTCTGATCGCTGCAATTTACCTGGGAGCCCGAAGAGGTTTTCCCGTTACAAACATGCCTCCCAGTAACTTGGTATTAACCATGATCGGCGGCGGACTTCTCTGGGTTGGCTGGTTTGGATTTAATGCCGGAAGTTCTGTTTCAAGTGGACTCAGTACCGCACAGGCGCTGACAGCAACACAGATTGCAGCCGCATCCGGGGCCATCACCTGGATGATTGTCGAAGCATGGCACCAGGGAAAGGCAACAGCCTTGGGCATCGTATCGGGTATTTTGGCCGGATTGGTTGCAGTGACCCCGGCAGCCGGAGTGGTACAACCGTTCGGAGCTTTTTGTCTCGGTATTTTTGCATCGATTTTCTGCTACCTGGCGATTATTGCTAAAAACAAAATGGGGTATGACGACAGCCTCGATGCTTTCGGAATTCACGGAATCGGCGGTATCGTGGGAGCGATCTTACTGACCTTCTTCATCCGGGACAGCTGGATGGCAGAAGCCGCCGGACTGGCAGGCGGAAGCTGGACGATCTGGCAACAGCTGGGCGTTCAGGTTGCAGCCGTTCTGATTGCCATCGTTTATGCAGCCGTTCTTACACTTATCCTGCTGTACGCTGTTAATAAGCTGATGGGCTTCCGATCCACACCGAAAGAGGAGATGCAGGGACTCGACAGCGCCTATCACAGCGAGCACGGCTACGGAATGCTTAACCCTAACTAATCTATAACATATCACACACATGAAACTTGTCATAGCCATTATACGTGAAACTCAACTGGATGAAGTCAGGGAAGCATTAATCGAAGCGGAAATCAGGCGGATTACGGTCATGCGTGTTTCCGGGCACGGAAAAGCGGAAGATGTCGAGATCTACCGCGGTAAAAAAGTAGTGCCGGGCCTGATCCCACGGGTACGGCTGGAGATTGCAGTGAACGATGAATTTGTGGATATCACTGTTGACACCATCATCAAAACCGTGAAAGCAGAATACGACGATAAAAGGCGAGGAAAGACAACCGGCGACGGTAAAATATTTATTCTCCCACTCGAAGATTGTATTCGGATTAGTACTGAGGAGCGAGGGTCAGCAGCGATTTAGCCTGAGAAAAACTCCCCCAAAAAGCCGGGGCTACCAGAGAACAAACATATTATTTATTCAGCGGCAGGTAAACATGAAGGTGATCTGCAGTTCCAACATGACGAATGGTTTTGAGGCCCAGCAACCTTAGGATTCCTGCGGTCATTTTATTCTTCAAATAGGAGCGTCCGATGGTCCGTAAATCCGCCGCATGTACGTAGCCGGTATTCTGTACATAATGTAATGATCTTTGGTTTTCCGGTAATCCCATGGACTTATAATCTTCGTTTGTCCGCTGTATATCGGTAACAAGCAATTCACTATCAGCCAAACTTACCGTTGCCAGCGTTACCCTGAGGATAGGATGCAACGAACGGTAATAATTCTGAATATCCTCTGTTTTTGTTGTGATGCTTGAGTAATAGAGCAGGCCGTATAACAGATATGCTATCACCAGAAAAGTTGCACCCCGGCATAAAATTGAAAATGTTCTGGCGTTCTGTTTAAAACGAAGAGTAAATGCCGTGACGTACACAAACAGCAGCAATAGCGTAATTAAAACTCCGCCCCCGAGCGCAATCCAACCGTTTAGCTGATAGTATGTATAGAAATAAACGGAAGTACGAATCAAAAGAAAAAAAGGAGCAACCAGTATAAGAACGGAAAGCAAGATTTTCCTGATAAACCCGGCACCTGAAAACGAGCGGGACGATTCCTTGCTGCGTTTTGAAGCTGACTGCAAATCGTGAAGTTGCTGATCCAGCCGACTGTCCAGTGCTGTCAGCTCTTCTGCCGTTAACCGTTGGGATTCACTCATTGACCTGAAACTATATTCCTGTTAATAGTTGTTTCACGTCGGTCAGGCAGGAGAGTTTCAAAACAAAATCGGCTATTAACCTGTATTTCTCCGAACCTGATCGCTGCGCCCGGTACTCACCAAGAAATAGGGTTGCGTGCAAGCCGAAAAGGCATAGCGCATAGAGCCGAGCGCATAGCGTAAAAACAACACCTGCTATGCACCATGCCCTTTGCCCTTTGCCGCACCTGTACTAAAACAATCATTCAAGTTTTGAGACACAGGCCTGCATCAGCCGGTCAGACAGGATTTTCCCCCGAAATTATGAAACAGGCGCCATTTCTATTTTTCGTTTCAAGTGTAGCATTCAGCTGATCAACCAGCCCTTTTACAAGCAACATGCCAATAGTCGAATCACCTGAGTTTATCTTCTCTTCAAATCCATCAGGCAAACCAATTCCATTATCTTTTACTTTTAAGTAGGTCCGGTTGGCATCAATACGGAATTCCACAGTAACCCGCCCGCGGGTGCGTCCGTTGAATGCATGTTTTAAGGCATTAGTTAACAGCTCATTTATTATCAGGCTGTAAGCGACAGCTTTACCGGCATCCATGGAAATATCGTCGACACTCCGTTTTATTGTTATTTCCTTATCCACTACATAAGTTTTTTCAACAATCGATATCAACCTGTCGATATATCTCCTGATGTTTACAGAACCATTGGAATCACTTTGATACAGATCTTTATGCAGTTCGGCTATCGATAATACCCTGGTCTTACAACCGGTTAAAATATTAATCAAAGTTTGATCCGTACTGTTGAATATCTGTAAATCCAGAAAGCCCGCTATCAGAGCAAGATTGTTTTTGGTCCGGTGATTCAGCTCCTTAAAAAGCAGCTCCTTATCTCTTCTGCGTATGATTTCATTCTGCAATTGTTGTGACTGTAACCGGTATTTAAGGTACAATTCACTTACCAGTCCGCTTAAGCTTCCGATTATAAGAGTAAATATAAATGTGCCGGTTAGGTTGCCTGATTCTTTTAAAAGCTGATCTGATTTTATTTCAAACAACACACCGCTGGCAAACAATACGATTAGCCATACAACCACTGCGCCCTGTATTCCAAATAACCATCCCGCCACGATAAGCAATAATGCTGAACTGATTTGCATAAGAGCCATAGGCAGGGAGTAGTGGATCAACATAAATTGGGAAAATATATGCAGCACGAGGAAAACCGTGACGATTATGACTCTCTCATCCCTGTTATCCTCAGATCTCCGATAAATGTTATTTATTGGATTTACCAAAACCCCTGTTAGATTAAAATATTATACCATAATGCAGATGATTATGCGTGCAGACCAAGCTGCTTCTTCAGATTTTTTTAAATGGTGGATTAACTTTTAATTGATTCCTACCTTTGCAGACAGTAAAATAAAGAGCTACCGGTATTTCGTGGGAAGAGGATAGCCGGCAGCTCTTTGGATATCCGGGGATTTCTCTGTGGCTACATTGCGTGCTAACGCTTTGAAACCCCTGGCTTTTTTTGTGACAGCCGTTTGCAATTAGTTATGGCTTGCGGTGTCACAATTTCACATTAGCTGTATCGACCTGTTCAACAACAGTTGATAGCGGTGATACGGTAATTCTTTTAGTAGAAATCATTACAGCCTTTTCCCTCTTGTATTAACTGCCCATATGAATCCCAAGTTGATTCTTCAGGCAACATACATTTCTGTATAACAATTATAACTACAAAATGCATGTATGTCAACTAATAATTTACAATCTGTAGATTTCATTCTTGATAAGATCAAGGAAAAAGAAAATCTGGCTACAGATGCTGAATTAGCTGACTTTCTGGACAGGAAACCAGGGACTATTTCGGCATGGCGGACAAGAGAGACACTGGATTGGGAGTTGGTCCTTACAAAGTGCAGTGATTATACAAATGAATTGCTATATGGTAAAAAGGATCAGCTGGAGGAAGTAACGATAAAAGACCCCGAGGGAAAATATGATGACATCCACAAATCGGAATTTGAAAAATTTTCTGTCGAGCTGATAAAAAAAGTAGAAGAAGCACCTTTCTCACAGGCAACAAAACTTAAGATCATCGATTCGCTGCTTCGCATTCTCCAGGATGATATTGAAAAAAATTGACCGGCACTGATGACATACATGCAGGTTAAACAAAATATAAAAGCCCTGGCTAATGCCAGGGCTTTTATATACATCTCATCACAATCCCTGACATAATTTAACAAAATTATAAGAAGATGCCAGTTTTAACGAAGAATCCGGAAAAAAAACAGGTTATGACTTTTTAGTCTCTGTAAAAACGGCCTTATCTTCCTGTCGAAATGCATTGGCTATAAAAATAATAGAGACAGATCCCAGAAAAGCATAAACCAGTGGAAGGGAAAATTCGAGAAGGGCCGCAATAATTCCTGTAACTACCGCACCTGCCACCCCTGTGAATGTACTGGACCTAAGCCCCATTCCCTGGTCTCCGTAAATAAAGTAAGCGATAAAACCAATAAACAAGCCTAACGCTATCATCCAGAAAAGTTCTACTCCGAATGGAGCTTCCATGGGACCTCCTGTGTTAAAATAAGATGTTTGTCTTAATTATAACCCCGGAAAGCGGTCACCACGTTCCAATCCGCGGTGCAGATCCGCGGCTAATTTATTCCCCAAAACTTCTTAATGTTCGGCATACTCAGGCTGCAGGTAAAACACATTGGTGATAAATAGAATGCAAATGCTACCCAATATTGCCATCACTATACTACCGGGCATACCCATGACAATAAATATACCACCGCAAATTACCGACCCCAGCACTCCTAAAACAAGATTGGTTACAAGCTTTACTCCCTTACTGCCAAGAATGACTTTAATTAAAGCTCCCGCTATAAGGCCGAGTGCTGTCATCCAAAAAATCGTTGCTCCATCTAAAACTTCCATGCTTAATTAAATTCTGTTTAAATTGTTTTTTTATTTTGGTGCCAAAGATAAAAAGTTAACAGCAAATTTAGAATTCTTTTTATCACGAATTTTTATTGCTGAGCCTCTTATTTTATTGTCTGAGAAAAAGAATTCCAGTGCGAAATATAATTCTATAATTCTTTTTGTATTTCCGTGATTTAGTGGCCTTAAAATGGAACAACCCAAAAAAATAATTCACATCGACATGGATGCTTTCTACGCATCGGTCGAGCAGCGTGATTTCCCTGAATACCGCGGCAAGCCATTAATTGTGGGTGGTTCGCCGGAGGGAAGAGGCGTTGTAGCAGCAGCCAGCTACGAAGTCCGCAAGTTCGGTGTACACTCAGCCATGCCTGCGGCAAAGGCTATCCGGCTTTGTCCGCACGCCATTTTCGTAAAGCCACGATTTGATGTCTATCGGCAAGTTTCCGGACAGATCCGTGAAATATTTTTCCGCTTTACCGACCTGGTGGAACCTCTTTCCCTGGATGAAGCCTATCTGGATGTCACGGAAAACCATATCGACCTGCCATCCGGTACTTTGATTGCCAGAGAAATTAAAAAGCTGATTAAAGAGGAGACCCGGCTTACAGCTTCTGCCGGTGTGGCGCATAATAAATTTCTGGCAAAAATTGCATCCGACCTGGACAAACCGAACGGACTGGCTGTTATCACACCTGATAAAGCCGAATCTTTCCTGGAAAAGCTGGAGATCGGAGACTTTCACGGCATAGGAAATGCCACTGAAGAAAAAATGACGTCGCTGGGCATTTATACGGGGAAGGATCTCAAAAAATGGACGGAAATAGACCTGGTAGAGAAATTCGGCAAGGTGGGACGCCACTACTATCGTATTGTTCGCGGAATCGACCGCCGGGAAGTAAAACCGCACCGCATCCGCAAGTCTATCGGGAAAGAACGGACATTCTCAGAAGATGTCGATGATCTCAACTGGATAAATAATTTTCTGGATGAACTTGCCTCAAAAGTTGCGGAGAGCATGAACAAGAAAAACGCGGCCGGAAAAACGATAACCCTGAAAGTTCGCTATGACGATTTCGAAACCCTGACCCGCAGCACTTCATACAGTCATTATATTGATGATGCCCGGGATATTGCTGAAACCGCAAAACAACTGCTCAAACAAACAGCCGTCGGTGAACGAAAGGTAAGGCTGCTGGGCATTACCCTTTCCAACCTGAACCTCAACGAACGCGGCCACTTCGAACAGCTGGAAATTCCATTTGAGTAGGGCCGGGGATTCTCGCGGATTGGAATGAACTTTTAGAGACTTAATATTTTCCGGGTATAGTCATTAGATTGGCGAAATGGAATAACTTTCTTTTGGTTTTATGTTATTTAAAAGGCATAATTTTTTATTTTATTGGCTTGTACATGATTTTTAATACATAAATGTATCCGTCTAAATCCGCGAATATCCGCGGCTGTAAACCTTACATGAAATACACACTATCTGATTTTGATTATGATCTTCGCGATGAACTTATAGCACAAGAACCGGTACAGCCGCGGGATCATGCACGCCTGCTTGTTTACGAACGGGATTCAGGAGAAATCATTGACGATCATTTCTATAACCTGACAGAATACCTTCCCAAATACACCACCCTTGTACTTAACAACAGCAAAGTGGAAAAGTGCCGGCTATTATTTGATGACGGACATAAAGAAATTTTTGTCCTGCATACTGCCAATAACCGGACGGTCAAAGCGCTGGTCCGGCCCGGCAAAAAGTTTAAAAAGGGAGAGACCGTTCAGCTTACCGATACCATCAGCGCCAGAATTTTAGCTGTAGATGAGGAGGGAATCCGAACTCTCGAAATGAATCCACCGCTGGACGACGAGGTATACGAGGAATACAAGCATACACCCTTTCCTCCGTACATTGAGCAAAATGAATCGCTTTCAGATGAATATCAGACGGTATATGCGAAGGACAAGGGCAGCAAAGCGGCGCCAACGGCCGGTCTTCATTTTACGGATTCACTCCTTGGGGAAATTGATAAAAGCGGTATACAACGGGCGGAAATTACCCTGCATGTCGGACTCGGAACTTTCGCCCCGGTAAAAAGCGACACTATTGAAGAACACACCATGCATTCCGAATGGTATGAGATTGACGAATCGACGGCAAATCATCTGAATGAGGCCCGGCATATCACTGCAGTGGGAACCACCAGCGTACGCGTACTTGAGACGACAGTGCAGCGCCACAACCGGTTCCGGAGAGATGAAGGCGATACCGACATATTCATAAAGCCGGGCTATGAATTCAAAGCGGTAGATGCCCTGATTACCAACTTTCACCTCCCAAAAAGTACGCTCCTTATGCTCGTTGCGGCGTTCATGAGCTATGAGGAGATGAGAAAAGTGTATCGGCACGCTATAGATCAAAAATACCGTTTTTATTCATTTGGCGATGCCATGCTGATCCTGTGATTGGTTATCAGTTATTGGTTTATATAGTCCCAGTTAACCAATAACTATTTTTCTGGATTCGGCTGCTGTTGGCCTTCCTGCATTTCAGAACTGTCGACCATTTTAATCTGGTTCTTTAATGATGTGGTTAATTCTTCGACATCATCTTCGGTAAGCAGTTCGTCCACATTTTCAATGCCAACTTTCAACATCAGGTTATAGATCATTCGGTTGAACAGCATCTGATGGGCCATTGAACTTAACTGCATCAGCTGTTGCTGCGGAATCTGTGCGCCGGACAGCTTAATTTTGTTCATCACCGGCTTCAGCATCTCCTCAATTTTGCCGGATAGTTGCTTTTCCAGTTCGTTCGCGTTTTTGTTCTCTTTGCTTGTTACTTCATTACCGGATGGATCTACTAGTTTCATTATATATCTGCTTGATTGTCCTTTATATTCACTCCTTTTAACAAGGGCTTGTAAGGTATCAATCCATTTGCAAAGAAAAAAAGATCAATTTGGAATGGTAAACCGGTATATTTCACCTGCATTGGAAGCGGATAAATATATTCTGTTACCGATTTCATCAACAGTTAACGACTGGAAAGAACGCCTTTCAATTACAGGCAGTTGAAAAATTGTACCAATCTCACCTTCTTTGTTTACTCTGACTATCTGCTGTGGGTGTTCTGAAGTTCGATTCCAAAGTAAATAGATATTTTCCCCTGTTGCTGTTAAATCAGCCAGATAGTGCAGTACCCCAAAGTTACTTTCAGATTGCTTTACACTTTCAACGAACGTATTAAAAATAACTTTATTAACGGGCATGTCGATCTTTTCATCCCAAACCAGTTTCCCGTCACTGTATCTTTGCAGCCGGCTAAAGGCTTTTATAAATACGTACAGATCTCCATCTTTGAAAACCATCATCAGATCATTTGCTATAGCATCAGGTATTTCTCCGTTGGCCGCACTGCTATAAAAAGCGTCGGAAGCTGACACCGGAGGCGGATCTTCCACCATGGCTTCACCGAAATATTGAACAGAATCTTCATCCGAAATACTATGGGCGACAAGCTTACCCTGTGCACCGTTAGCGACAGTATAATATTCCCTGTCATTTCCGGGAACTATAAATCGAAAATGCGAAGATTCTATTTGAATCATATAGTTTTCGATAAAATTGCCGTCAAAATCAAAACTGTTAACTCTCAACAATCCTGCATCGACCACATCAATAGTTGATCCGGTGGCATGAATTCCCCTAGGTGCTACAAATTCTCCCGGCCCCTTACCCCTGCCCCCGAAACGATGTTCAAACGTTCCGTCAGCTTTATAAACCAATACTTCAGTTTGTTTTGTGTCAAGAATGGCAAGCCTCTGATCCGGGAGCAGTACAATTTGACTTGGCCTGACTATTTCATCCTCCTCCACACTTAAAAAAATATCTAAGCTGTCGATCTGAACTTGGTCAACCCGGCTGATATCCTGAACGGAAATCTCTTCCTGATCTTCTGAACAACCTATAAGGGCTATAGACAACCAAAGTGTAACACAGTAAAACAGATATCTCATTTATTCTCTTTTTTCGTTTATCTGAATGGCTAACTTATTTAAAAATAAATACTTATCAAATACGGATTACTACATTGAACCTCTTACAGAAACTATTTTTCCGGTTTATTGATAATCCGGAAAAGATATTCGATAGATCCGAGTTATCAAATACTCAGGTAATATCTATCTATATCCAGGAATGAACTTCCTTTTAGCTTGGTTAAAAGAACTTCAATATTAAACTAAAAATATTACACCAGATTATGGATTCCAGCATAATATCTCAAGATAAAGAAGCCCAAACCGCTTATCCCGTACACGATATTATACGGTACCGGTGGAGTCCCCGTGCTTTTTCTGATGAGCCTGTGGAGAAAGATCTGCTGCTTCGTATTTTTGATGCAGCCCGCTGGGCTCCGTCATCCTTTAATGAACAGCCCTGGCGGTTTATCGTTGCTACCAGAGAAGAGCCTGATGACTACGAAAAGCTTTCACAGGTACTAAACGAATTCAACAAAAAGTGGGCAACCACCGCGCCGGTTCTTATACTGACAATTGTGAAGGAAAACTTTGAACGGACGGGCAAAATAAATCGTGTAGCCGAACATGATCTTGGTGCAGCCATGTCGTATCTGACGTTCGAGGCAACCGCCAACGATCTGTTTGTACATCAGATGGCGGGAATACTTCCCGATAAGGCTAACGAGCTGTATGATATTCCCGAAGGTTTCAGACCTTTGACAATGGCGGCGCTCGGATATCTCGGTGAACCGGACCGGCTGCCGGAAGACCTTGCCCGAAAAGAGAAGGGGCAACGAACCCGCAAGCCGCTTGAAGACCTGGTATTTAATGGCGAATGGGATAACCCGTTGCAGGAAAAGCGAGAAGTAAGAAGCTAGAAGGAGTGTTTGTCATATTATGGGGAGCTCAACTTCAGCACGTTTGCTAAAATATATTTATAAGCCATAGTGATGCTGTGTGCCTCTCCTTCTAGCTTCTCGCTTCTACCTCACTTTTCAAAAACAAGCGCGTCCGGGTCGGCACCCAGCTCTTTCAGATACTTCATTATAGCCTGGTTGAAGTCTCTCGGTCCGCAGACATAGAAAGGCTGACTGAAATTGCTAATCTGATTCCTCAGAAAATCCTTGTCTATAAATCCGTCGAGATCTATATACTTATCAGTCGGTTCATCAATAATCGTGTTAATGAAGTTATCACCGAGTATCCTGCTGAACTCATCCTCCAGAATAATATCCTTCTCTGCCTTATTGGAGAAAATTAGTTTGTTTCCGGCTATTTCCCCGTCTTTATAAAGCTTCCGCAAAATCGCGATAAAGGGCGTAACACCCGCGCCGCCGGCTAAGAATACGCCCGGTCCTTTATACCGGATCGTTCCCCACGGATCGTCGATGATAAAGGCGTCGCCAACTTCAAGCTGTCCGATCTGCTCGGTGACACCATTATGATCGGGATAAATCTTAATAATGAATTCCAGATCCGGATCCTCATTTAACGAAGTATATGTGAAAGGACGTTTTTCATCCCGCCAGCCGTCCTTGTCAATCGAAACCTCGGTTGCCTGTCCGGGCACAAACTCGTATTCCTCCGGCTTATCAAATGTAAATTTTTTTACGTCGTGTGTTACCTGCTGGATTTTTTTAATCTGTACCTTATAACTCATAATTTTTTATTATTCTATAAAAATGGCTCGCGTACCGATAAAAACCTTTATTTTGGTTAAAATACATCGGCAACTTCATCTTTGGGTATTTTTTTCTTTTTTTAAAACAATAGCTAGATTAGAATTAATTTTTTACAAATATTAAAAATGCTTAAGATTTAACTATCTATTACTATATTGTGAACAGGTTTCAATTATAGGGAGAAAACAGGGCTCTCAAAAAAAATGTAGGGAATAAAGCAAAATGGCAAATAACCGTCGTGTTCTACTTGTAGATGATAATGAATCTATCCACAAGGATATAGAATCTATTCTGACAGGCATGTCCGACAGTTACAACAGCGAACTTGTTGAACTGGAGGATGAGCTGTTCGGGGAAGGTAAAACAAAAAAGAAAAACAGTAATGTTATAAAATACGATATTGATCATGCCTACCAGGGCAGTGAGGCAATAGAGATGGTGGAAAAGGCTAAAAAGGATAAGAACCCGTACGCCTTGATATTCATGGATGTTCGAATGCCGCCCGGCATCGACGGTATTCAAACCATACAGAAGATATGGAGTCGATATCCATATATAGAAATGGTGATTTGTACTGCCTATTCGGATTATTCGCTCGATAAGATAACGGAAGAACTGGGTCGTTCAGATAAGTTGCTGTTTATGAAAAAGCCTTTTGATGCAACCGCTCTGAAACAAACCGCACTGACCCTTACAACAAAGTGGCAGCTTCAACAGGAATCCATTCAGTATACTGAAAAACTTAAGCAACAAGTAGAAGAGCGAACTCAGCGCTTAAAAATAATGAAAGAAAAGGCTGAAAAAGCCTCAGCAGCAAAAAGTGATTTTCTGGCCAATATGAGCCATGAAATACGCACTCCCATGAATGGGGTCATCGGCATGAACGGTTTACTGCAGGAGACTGAGCTGAATGAAGAACAGAAAGAGCTATCGGGGCTGATAAAACAGAGTGCCGAATCGTTGTTGCGTATAATTAATGATATTCTCGATTTTTCAAAAATCGAGGCGCAAAAAATGGATATTGAAGAAATTCCGTTTGATTTGAAAGATGTATTTAATGGAGTATCCAAAATCCTTTCTATCTCAGCAGAGGAGAAGGGGCTTGATATAAGCTATTCACTTGATGAACATATTCCAACCCATGTAATCGGTGATCCGACCCGAATACGTCAAATTCTGCTGAACTATGGCAATAATGCTGTTAAATTTACCTCGGATGGCACGATAAGTCTGAGTGCCAGCCTGCTTGAGGAGGATGACGATGAGATTACTGTGAAGTTTTCTGTCGAAGATACCGGGAAGGGAATACCGGAAAATAAACAGAAGCAACTTTTCAATCCCTTCTCACAGGCCGATTCATCTACCACCAGGAAATACGGCGGCACAGGTCTGGGACTAGCGATATGCAAACAGCTGACGGAGCTGATGAATGGTGAAGTAGGAGTAGACAGTGAAGAAGGTTCCGGTTCTGTTTTTTGGTCGACTTTAAAGCTTAAAAAAGATAAAACAAAATCCATCTCGCAAAACGGAGCCGGCACTGAAAAAACTGTAGGAGATCCTTTGAACATTGAAGGATTAAAAATACTCGTTGCAGAGGATAATCATATAAACCAAAAAGTAGCTCAAAAAATATTCGAGCAAAAAGGGATTCAGATTACTATTGTGGATAACGGTATTGATGCGGTAAAGAAAGCTAAAGAAAATTCCTATGATATGATCTTTCTGGATATCCACATGCCCGAATTGGATGGATTTGAAGCTACGCGGAATATTCGGGAGCATGAAAATTCAGAGAAACGTACTCCGATAATAGCCCTCACAGCCAGTGCCATGAAAGGAGACCGCGAAGAATGTCTGAAGGCGGGTATGGATGACTACCTTTCAAAACCTATAAACAGAGATGAACTTGATCAGATTATCAGAAAATGGGCAGTGGCAGAAACAAAATAAAAAATGAATACAGCAATAAATCTTGCATTGGCGGTCATCCTCTTTTGTCTCTTACCTCCGTGGGAAGCTTCCGGACAACAACATTATAAAATCGATTTTAACCATCTGACGCTCGAAGACGGCCTTTCCCAGAGTTCTGTATATACCATTCTCCAGGATAGTGAAGGGTATATGTGGTTTGGAACCACAGACGGATTAAATAGATACGATGGTTACAAATTTGAGGTCTATAAAAATGATCCAACCGATATAACTTCTATAAGCAGTAATTCGATATCGGTTATTTATGAAGACAGTAACCGTAACCTTTGGCTCGGCACCTCCGGTGGCGGCATCAACCTGTATAACCGTGAAAAAGACAACTTCAGCCATTATAAACCGGACAATGATAATGTTGAAACCAGTATCAGCAACGGGTCGATAACAGCTATTCTTGAAGACAGCAAGGGAAGATTCTGGATAGGGACCGGTAACGGATTAAACTTATTTGACCGGGAAAATGAAGAATTCATCCATTTTTATGCAGACACAAATTCAACAGGTCTAAGCAACAATAACATTCTCTCTCTTTATGAGGATAGCAAAGGAAACCTTTGGATTGGAACTTATGACGGTTTAAATCTCTGGGATCCCGCCTCAGAAGGCTTTACTTATTTCCAGCCAGACTCCAACGATTCCTATAGTCTCAGTGATAACAGGATAAGCACTATATATGAAGATAATGAAGGGACCCTGTGGATCGGTACTGTGAGGGGCGGCCTTAACTATTATGATCCTGAAAACGGAATCTTTCACAGCTATGAATATGACGAGAATAATCCCTTGAGCATTAGTGATAATTCTATTTATTCCATACTTGAAGACAGCCGGGGTGTGTTGTGGATAGGTACAGAAAATAATGGACTTAATTTCTTTGACCGTGATGAAGAAAAATTCTACCGATATACACATGATGTAAGTAATCACCGGGGTCTCAGTAGCCATTCAATTCCTGTCCTTTATGAAAATGATGACCAGATTCTATGGATCGGAACTTTCAATGGAGGCATTGACTTTGTTGATCGAAAATATTCAAAATTTGAACATTACAGACACGAACCCAATCTTGACGAAAGTCTTAGTAATAACTCTATTCTCTCTTTTTTGGAAGACAGCAGGGGTAATTTCCTGATCGGAACCGACGGCGGAGGATTGAATGTTTTTGACAGACAAACGAAAGAGTTTGCCAAATTCCGTCATGATCCCGATAATCCGGCTACTTTATCCAGCGATGCTATTCTGGCCCTGCAGGAAGATCAAAAAGAAAGAATATGGATCGGATATTATAATGGCGGAGTCAGTATGTATGATCATGAAACGCAAAAGTTGAAACATTATAAACATGATCCCGATGATCCCAACAGCTTAAATAGTAACCATATATTTGTAATTCATGAAGACCGCTCCGGTGAATTATGGTTTGGATCGAACGATCAGGGCATCAGCAAATTTGATGCGGAAAACGAAAAGTTTCTGCACTATAACAGCTGGGAAGTTATCAGAGAACTTTATGAAGATTCTCACGGTAATTTCTGGATCGGATCGTATGGAGGAGGATTGGAACTGCTGGACAGGGATAATAATGAAATAACCACCTATACAGATACTAACACTGCTCTTACAAGTCATGTAATCTACGTTATTCATGAAGACCGGGAAGGCAATCTTTGGATCGGGACCAAGGAAGGGGGATTGCACTTGTTTGACCCTGCGATATCTGGTGGAGACAGTATTATTTCTTATACCGAAAAGGATGGGTTGCCCAGTAACGAAATAAAGGGAATTCTGGAGGATAATAATGGAAACCTCTGGATTAGCACCAATAACGGACTCTCAAAATTCAATCCTGAAACTGAAAATTTTAAGAATTATAATGTTGAAGACGGAATACAAAGCAGGGAATTTAATCCCCTGGCCTACTATCGAGACCGGGATGGTTATATGTATTTCGGAGGAATAAACGGATTTAACAGGTTTCATCCAGACAGCATCAGGGAATCCGATTACGTACCGCCTGTAGTACTTACCGATTTTCAAATATTCAATGATCCTGTTCCGATAGGAGAAGATTCCCCGCTAAAAAAGAATATCAACCAGGCAGAACAAATTACACTTTCTCATGAAGCATCCGTAATCAGTTTCAGTTATGCAGCTCTTGATTTTAATGTCAACAAGGGCATTCAGTATGCTTACAAGCTGGATGGTTTTGATGAAGACTGGAACTATGTTGACAGCGAACAAAAAAGCACGTATACCAATCTGAATCCCGGTGAATATGTTTACAGAGTAAAAGCCTCTAACAATGATGGGGTATGGGCAGAAACGGAAGCATCTGTTGCACTGGTAATAACACCTCCATTCTGGCAAACAACATGGTTCTATATATTATCGACCCTAATTATCCTTGGATTGTTATTTTCTGGCTATCAACTACGTGTACGAAGCATTAACAATCAAAACCGGCGTCTGGAAAAGCAAGTTGAAAAAAGAACAACAGATTTAGAGCATGCCCTGGAGGAACTTAAGGAAACACGTGATGAACTGATAGAAAAAGCTCATAAGGCAGGCATGGCCGACATCGCTACAGGTGTTCTACACAATGTGGGCAATATTCTTACCAGTGTAAATACTTCGGCTACCCTTATTGAAGATACCATACAAAAATCCAGAATTGATAGCCTGGTAGAAGCCAATACTATTTTACGAAAACATGCTGGCCGTATCGGAGAATTTATCGCAGATAATCCCAAAGGCGAAAAGTTAATAACATACTACCTGAAGCTGGAAGAGCCACTAAAAAATGAGCAATCAAAGGTACTTGGGCAGACCAGGCGGCTGATCGAAAAAATTCAGTTGATCAACGAAGTAATTGCTGCCCAGCAAAGTTATGCTGGCGCCGATATGCATGCTGATCAGGCCTCACTTTTGGAGATGATAGAAAATGCCCTGGCTTTGCAGGCCGGCTCCATAGAAAAGCACGAATTGACTATAGAAAAAAAGTTGCAGAATGTGGATCCGATTGTTGCACAGCGCACAAAACTGATTCACGTGTTGGTCAATATTTTCAAGAATGCCAAAGAAGCGATGGGTGGTATTGAAGAGAAAATTATTTCCATTAAAACCTGGCAGGATAATAAAAACGTCTACCTTGAGATTTTCGATAATGGTGCCGGAATCGAAAAAAAACATCTTAACAGGATATTTACCCAGGGGTTTACAACCAAAGAATCAGGCCACGGCTTTGGGCTGCACAGCAGCGCCAATTACATGGCGGAGATGGGAGGAAATATCAAGGTAAGTAGCAAAGGAAAGGGAAAAGGAGCAACATTTACGTTGATATTCGTCAAACATAAACATGCAAAAAACAACGACAGGCCGGAAAGCGAGGAAATAAAAGCTACAACCTGATATCCATACTTATGGTACAACAATATTTCTGTTACCTGTTTTCTTTATTTCTATTCCTATTCGTATGGTTTAATGCGAATGGGCAACATACGGAAGATTTTCACTTCCGTCACCTCACACCCGAAGACGGTCTCTCCCAAAGCACTATCTATACTATGCTGCAGGACAGCGAAGGATTTATGTGGTTTGCCACACAAGACGGCCTGAACAGGTACGACGGATATGAAATGACCGTTTATGGTCATAAGCCCGATGACCCGGGAAGCATAAGTTATAACCGCACATTCAGGTTGTATGAAGATAAGAGAGATAACCTGTGGGTTGGAACTCTGGGCAGGGGACTGAACTTGTTTGACCGGGATCTAAACCGGTTCGAACGCTTTTCAGTTGATCCTGAAAATTCAGAACCGGGTTATTACGGAAACTCCGTCATTGATATGTTTGAAGACAGTCGTGGCAATTTCTGGGTTGGCAAAACAAACGGCCTGTATCTGAAGGACCGGGATACGCAAGAGTTGGTTCAATTTACATCTGAACCCGACAATCCTCATAGCCTGAGTGACAACAGTGTTACTGCAATCTTTGAAGACTCAAATCAAAATTTTTGGGTTGGAACACAAAACGGACTGAACAGAATGGACCGGGAAAAAGAATCCTTCACCCGTTTTACAGCTGAACCCTCAGATCCCCGCGCTCTTAACCATCCGTATGTTTACACCATCTATGAAGATTCAAGGCAAAATTTATGGATCGGAACCAGGGGTGGAGGACTACATCGGTACGACGAAGAAACCGGAGATTTTCAGCGATATATTCATTCGCCGGACAACCCATACAGTATCGGTGGGAATTCTGTCACTTCTATCGTGGAAGACAACGAAGGCAGATTATGGATCGGCACTGAAAACAATGGACTGAATTTCTTTGACCGTGATAATGAACGTTTTTATCAATATAAAAGTGATCGCAATAATCCTTCAAGTCTCAGCTCCAACTCGATCCTTTCACTTTATATCAGTGACCAAAATCTGCTCTGGGTCGGCACTTTTGACGGCGGGGTAAATATTACCACCCTGGATTCACCTCCGTTTGAACACTTTAAACCAGAATTCGACCGTTCACGGTCGCTGAGTCATCCCGCCGTTCTCTCCTTTGGAGAAGATCATCAGGGAAACATATGGATTGGCACTGACGGAGGAGGGGTAAATCGCCTTGACAAGCAGACAAATGACTTCTCAACCCTGCGTCATAATCCTGTTAACTCCAACAGCTTATCCAGTGATATTATTCTGGAAATATATGAGGATCACCGTCAAAAATTATGGATGGGAACCTACCAGGGCGGAATCACAATCTATGACGCTGACGACAATGCCTATGACCATTACCAGCATGATCCTGACGATCCGACAAGCCTCAGCAATAACGAAGTATGGAGTATTTACCGAGATCAGGAAGGAACGCTCTGGGTCGGCACGTGTTCGGGCGGCCTCAACCGGTTTGATGAGGATACCAAGACTTTCGTCAGGTATATGCGTGACCCCGACGATCCGACAAGCCTCCTTAACAACTTCATATCCACCATATATGAGGACAGTCAAGGACGATTTTGGATCGGTACCTACGGAGGCGGCCTGAACCGGATGAACCGTGACACCGGAACATTTACTCCCTATACAATGTCAAACAGCGACATTTCTGATAACGTAGTGGTTACCTTACATGAAGATACCAACGGTCATCTCTGGATCGGCACCAAGGGAGGAGGTCTCAACCGGTTTAATGTAGAAAACGAAGAATTTACCTCCTATACCACCTCAGATGGTCTCCCAAATAATGTGATTCACGGCATACAGGAAGATGAAAACAATTTCTTGTGGCTAAGTACTAACAACGGAATTTCTAAATTCAACCCCGAAAACGAAAGCTTTACCAACTACCACCTTTCCCACGGACTCCAAAGCGGCGAATTCAAAGAAGGATCTTATTTTACAGACAGTGATGGATTCATGTATTTCGGCGGAATTAATGGCTTTAATCGTTTTCATCCCGACAGTATTCATCAGAACAAACATGTTCCACCTGCAATCATTACCGATTTTAAGATTTCCAACAAATCGGTTACAGTAGAGATTGACTCTCCTCTGGACAAACATATTTCCCAAACCGAAAAAATCGTATTGCCCTATACTGCTTCCGTAATTAGTTTTCATTATGTAGCTTTAAATTTTGCAGCCAAAAAAGGGATTCGGTATGCTTATAAAATGGATGGTTTTGATAATGACTGGAATTATGTAGGAGAGCAAAGAATGGCCACATATACAAATCTTGATGCGGGGGAATATAGGTTTAGAGTTAAAGCATCCAACAGCGATGGTGTTTGGGATGAAAGTGATACTTCCCTTGCCCTGGTGATAACTCCGCCTTTCTGGCGTACGTCCTGGTTTTACCTTTTATCAGTGCTGTTTATAATAGCTGTTACCTTTACGGCATACCGGTTGCGCGTTCGCAGTATTCGTGAACAAAATAACCAGCTTGAACAAAAAGTAGCCTCACGAACGGCTGATTTGAAAGAAGCGCTTGAAGAATTGAAGAGTACCCGTGATGAGCTGGTGGAAAAAGCCCATAAAGCAGGAATGGCTGATATCGCCACAGGAGTATTGCATAATGTCGGTAATATTCTCAACAGTGTAAACACATCGGCTTCGCTGATTGGAGAAACTGTAAGACAGTCCAGGGTCGCAGGGCTGGTGGAAGCAAATGTAATTTTACGGAATCATATCGACCGAATTGAAGAATTTATTACCGAAAATTCCAAAGGTAAAAAATTGATGCAGTATTATTTGAGGCTGGAGGAGCCTTTGAAATCAGAACACTCGAAGTTACTCAATCAATCGGATCGGCTGATTGAGAAAATTAAGTTGATCAATGAAGTAATAGCCGCACAACAAAGTTATGCGGGAGCAAATATGTATGCCGACCCGACCTCACTTACAGAAATGATAGACAATGCCCTGGCCTTGCAGGCGGGATCGATTGAAAAACACGGATTGACTATCGAAAAAGAGCTGCAAAATATTGATCCGATTGTCGCCCAGCGGACAAAATTGATACATGTGCTGGTAAATATCTTCAAAAATGCCAAGGAGGCGATGGCCTGCAATCCACCGCGTAAAAAAAAGATATCTATAAAAGTTTGGCAGGATGATGACTGGGTATATTTATCTGTCTCCGACAATGGATCCGGTATCAGCCGGGAACATCTGGACCGGATCTTCACCCACGGTTTTACCACAAAAGCGAATGGCCACGGGTTCGGGTTGCACAGCAGTGCCAATTATATGACGGAAATGGGTGGAAAAATAGAGGTAAACAGTGAAGGAAAAGAAAAGGGAGCTACCATTACACTGATGTTTCCCAAGCAGCAGCCGACTAACAATAAATCAGCAAATGACAAGGAGCACGGGATACAATCGATGAATAAATGAAGTTAACCGATCTTCAAATATCCACTCATTCTTCTATTCTGACGGGTATACTTTGCCTGCTCCTGTTTTGTCCGGGTACTGTTGCATGGGGACAATCAAATCAGCAAAAACCGGATTTGAAATTTCAGAGAATTCATGAAGGATTAATTAGTAATCAAATAACCACTATAAACCAGGATAGCCGTGGCTACATATGGGTAGGTACGTTCAGCGGATTACACCGGTATAATGGTCTGAATTTTCATATATATACCAGCAGCGAAGATACCAATAGCTTAAATGATAACTTTGTAGGAGATATATACGAAGATAAAAACAACAATCTGTGGATTGGGACAGCCAGTGGGCTGGGGCTCTATAACAGAAACAGAGATAATTTCAGCCGGTTTGAACTCCCCGGAAATAATGCACATAATAATACAGAGACAAATATCGTCAATACCATACTGGAAGATGAAAGTGGAAAACTTTGGGTAGCCGGTGGACCTGACCAATTGTATTATTTTGACGAACAAAAGCAAGCATTCGTTCCTTCCGAATCTTTTGATAATCTCACAATTAATGGGATAGCCAAGCAAGAGAACAATATATTGTGGATTGCCACATCTGAAATTGGGTTAGTCAAGTATAGAACAGATACTGACGAAATTGATGATGTTTTTCGACACGACTCTTCGAATCCACATTCCATTGCCTCCGATTATATTGATGAGTTGATATTAGATCCTGACGGCAGCCTCTGGATAGGTACTACGGGTTCAGGTCTCGACCGAATGGTTACAAAGGATGATGAAGTAATTTTCCGGCACTACAGGCATGAGCCCGGTCAAACGTCGGATCTGAACCTGGGTAATAATGATATTTACAGTCTTTATATAGACAGAAAAGGCAATCTCTGGGTCGGCAATGAAAACGGCGGGCTCCATTTATATAACAGAGAAAATGATTCTTTTTTCCATTACAGTAATAATCCGGATGATCCTTTTAGTCTTTCTCACAACTCAATCTGGTCGATATTTGAAGATCGACAAGGACGATATTGGATCGGTACAGCATTAACCGGATTGAATGTGGCTGACAGGTACAATTCAAAATTCACTCATTATCAGAATATTCATTCAGCAGAAAACAGCCTGAGTAACAATATTGTCAGAGATTTTCACGAAGGTGAAGAGGGAAATATCTGGATAGGAACAGATGGCGGAGGATTAAACTATTTCGACCGCTCGAAAGGAGCATTTACTTCTTTTGAACATGATCCGGAAGACACCAATTCAATTACGTCGGATGCAGTCATTAATATAAGTGAGGATAGCGATGGTACGCTTTGGATTGGTACCTGGGGAGGTGGAGTTAACATTCTGACAGACCCACAGGAAGAGCATTTTATTACTTTTCAGGAAAAGATCAACAATTACAATTATCCGGTACGAAATGTTTTTGATACCCATTTTGACAGCGAGTTCGATTATATCTGGCTGGCAGGTTTTGGCGAGGGTTTATACAGATACGATCAAAACAGCGGGGACCTTCAGATCTTTCCCCCTGATTTGGGAGACGAATACAGCCTGAAGTCACCTTATATTGTCAGGATTTTTGAAGACAGCAGAAATAATATTTGGCTTTCGACTATAGAGGGGCTGAGCTTGTTGAAGTCAGAAAATAAAACCAGCGGACAATTTAAAAACTATTTAGCAAACGATGAGGATTCCACCAGTATCCCAAATAACTCAATTCAGCAGGTAATAGAAGATAGTCGTAATAATATTTGGATAGCTACTTCTGGCGGACTTTCTAAATATGAGGATAAAACCGACGGTTTTATTAATTACTATAAATCAGACGGACTACCTAGTAGTGAAATAAAATCCATAGTTGAAGACGACAAAGGTTATTTATGGATTGCGACTCTCAACGGAATATCCAAATTTGACCCGTTTGATAAAACCTTTGATAACTTCGATGAAAACGATGGGCTGCAGGGTAATGAGTTTTCCCGTTATGCCGCACATAAACTCAGCAGCGGAGAGTTACTTTTTGGCGGGATGAACGGCTTTAATATATTTCATCCCGACAGTGTTACAGATAATCCTTATCCACCCCCAACCTATCTTACGGATTTTAAACTGTTCAATAAATCGGTAACCATCGGAGAAGAAAATTCTCCTTTGGATGAACATATTTCTGTCACCGATACACTAATACTTTCGTATAACCACAGCGTTTTCACGTTTGATTTTGTGGCACTGAATTATACAAAGCCCGAGCAGAATCAATATGCATTTATAATGGAGGGTTTTGAAGACGACTGGAATTATGTGGGTACACAACGCAACGCCACCTATACCAACCTGAATCCCGGAGAATACACTTTCCGCGTGAAAGCCGCCAATAATGATGGGGTTTGGAACGAAGAGGGCACCTCACTCGCCCTGATTATTACACCCCCATTCTGGCAGACCACCTGGTTTTACCTGCTGGCTGTGATATTTATCGGATCGGCAATTATCGCCGGGTATCGATACCGGGTCCGAAGTATCAAAGCCTATAGCAGACGGCTTGAAAAAGAAGTCACCGATCGCACATCTGAACTGAACACTAAAAACCGTGACCTCGAAAAGGCACTGAAGCAATTGGAAAAAGCCCGTGATGAGCTGGTGGAAAAGGCTCATAAGGCGGGAATGGCTGACATCGCTACCGGAGTTCTTCACAATGTCGGCAACATTCTTAACAGTGTAAATACATCGGCCTCGTTAATAGGAGATACTGTAAAACAGTCCAGGCTCGGAGGATTAGCCGAAGCTAACACGATTTTACGTGAGCATATAGACAGGCTTGAAGAGTTTATTGCCAGTAACCCAAAAGGGAAAAAACTGATGCAGTATTATTTAAAACTGGAGGAACCGTTACAGAATGAGCAGTTGAAAATACTTCAACAATCGAAACGGCTGATCGAAAAAATCGAATTGATCAACGAAGTGATTGCCGCCCAGCAGAGTTACGCAAGTGCGAGCATGCATGCCGATTATATGTCCCTTTCTAATATAATAGATAATGCCCTGGCTTTGCAATCAGGATCTATCGAACGACATGGCCTGACAATTGAAAAAGACCTGCAGGATGTGGATCCGGTTGTAGTCCAGCGAACAAAACTGATTCACGTACTCGTCAATGTATTTAAAAATGCCAAAGAGTCAATGACCGGTAACCCTCCAAAAGAGAAAAAAATATCCATCAAAGTGTGGCAGGATGATAACTATATATATCTTACAGTAACCGATAACGGTTCGGGAATCAACCCGGAACATCTTGACAAAATATTTACGCATGGATTTACCACCAAGAAGAGCGGTCATGGATTCGGGCTGCACAGCAGTGCCAATTATATGGCGGAAATGGGTGGCAAAATGAAAGCAAGCAGCGGGGGAAAAGGAGAAGGAGCAACATTTACCTTACTCTTCCCGCGTAAGATTAAAGAATTGGATGAAATTGATCTATAAAATGCAGTCTTTTAAAAGCTATACATTTACGGGACTAACTATTCTATTTCTCCTTTTTGCATCTGCAAATGTAATGGGACAGGAGATCAGAAACATAGAGTTTAATCATCTGACCTCCGATGACGGCCTCTCGCAGAGTTCTGTTTTTGCTATTTTACAGGACAGCGAAGGATATATGTGGTTTGGTACCAATGATGGGCTGAACAAATATAACGGTTACGAGATGACCGTCTATAAACATAATCCCGAGGATTCCAGTACAGTAAGCGGAAATAACATCAGCTATATTTATGAAGATAAAAGCAACAATATCTGGATCGGTACAACAGGCGCCGGACTCAACCGACTGGACAAGGAGAACGACAGGTTCTTCTCTTACCGAAGGTCCTATCCTGACATCGGAAACGAAATCAGTAACAACTCTATTTCAAGTATCCTTGAAGACAGCCGGGGGCGTTTCTGGGTTGGCACCGACCAAGGGCTGAACAGGCTAAACCGGGAAACAGGAAAATTCGAGCATTTCTTTGCCGACTCTACCGAAACCGGCAGCCTGAGCAGTAATATGGTCACGGCCCTGTACGACGACAGCGAAGGCAACCTGTGGATCGGTACAAAGGATGGACTGAATCTCTGGGATCCTGAAAGCCGGTCGTTCCGAACTTATAGCCATAATTCGTCTGATCCATCCAGTATCAGTCATAATCATATTTCTGTAATATATGAAGACAGTCAGGGTGTGCTTTGGATCGGGACGGGCAGAGGGCTGAATCGGTTTAACCGGGATGATGAAACTTTTCAGCGGTACCAGCATGATACTAATGACCCCAATAGCCTCAGTGGAAATTCAGTTTTTTCTATTCTGGAAGACAGCCGGGGCATTTTGTGGGTTGGAACGGAAAATAACGGATTGAATGCATACGACCGGGGAGAGGATGAATTTTACCATTATACCAACAATCTTGATAATCCGCGAAGTATCAGTGATGATGCGATATATACTCTGTATGAGAATGATGATAACATCCTGTGGATCGGCACCTACTCGGGCGGGCTGAGTTTTGCAGACAGAAAGCAACCGGGATTTGAGCATTATCAATACGACCCGTATGCTGAGTATCCACTCAGCTCCAACTCCGTTACCGCATTTTTAGAAGACAGCCGCGGTAATATTTGGGTCGGAACCGACGGTGGCGGGCTTAATCGGTTTGACAGAGAAACCGGGGAATTTCATACACTGAAGCACAACCCGAATAATGAAAACAGTCTCACAAGTAACGTGGTCCTGGCCCTGCTCGAAGACAGTGAAGGATACCTGTGGATCGGATATTATCGCGGCGGTATCAGCCGATACAACCCCGGCAGCGGTACATTTCAACACTTTACCTACGATCCTGATGATCCGGTCGGCGTGTGCCAGGATAATGTATTTGTACTTTATGAGGACCGTGATGGAGATATTTGGGCCGGGACCAATGGAAATGGAGTCTGTGAATACAACCCAGATACAGGAGAATTTACACAGTACCAGGCTTTGGAAGGAGTCATCAGGGATATCTATGAAGATCCAGACGGCACTTTCTGGCTTGGCACCTATGGCGGAGGTTTAAAAATACTGGACCGCCAGAACGGGAATATTCGGAATTTTTATGAGGGGGATGATGGTCTTCGCAGTAACGTAGTACTGACAATACATGTAGACCGCAATGAAAATTTTTGGATCGGAACCTCAGAAGGTGGGTTACATCATTTTGATCGTGAAAATCAACTTTTTACACCGTACAATGAAGCAGACGGATTGCCCAGCAATATTGTTAAAGGAATTCTTGAAGACGATCAGGGGGATCTTTGGCTGAGTACCAACAACGGAATTTCCAGGTTTGACCCGGAATTGGAGACTTTTACAAATTACGGCATCGATGACGGTCTGCAGGGCAGGGAATTTAATACACTTGCATATTATAAGGATAACGAAGGGTACATGTACTTCGGCGGAATCAACGGTTTCAACAGATTTCATCCGGACAGCCTGCAAAAAGATACCCGTACCTATCCCGTAGTTTTTTCCGATTTTAAAATCTTCAATAAGTCGATAGCCACTGGAAATGATTCACCTCTGGACAAGCATATAAGCCAGACACGGCGTATCGAACTTCCGCATACGGCTACCGTTCTCACTTTTGATTATGCAGCTCTCAATTTCAATAAGATAAAGGAGGTCCGGTATGCCTATAAGATGGAGGGATTTGAGGCCGACTGGAATTATGTAGATAACAGGCGTACTGCAACGTATACCAATCTGGCTCCCGGCGAATATACTCTGAGGGTAAGAACAACCAACAATGACGGGACGTTGAACGATAATGAAGCTGCAATCACCCTTGTCATTACACCTCCAGTCTGGCAAACTACCTGGTTTTATATTCTCTCCGCACTTTTTGTCGCAGGGCTGGTTTTTGGAGGTTACCAGTACCGGGTCCGTAAAATCCGGAGCCAGAACCGGTATCTTGCTAGCAAAATTGCCGAAAGAACTTCTGAACTGGATCAAAAAAACAGGGAGCTTGAAGAAACATTGCACGAGCTTCACCAGACCAAAGACGAGCTGGTTGAAAATGCTCATAAAGCAGGAATGGCAGACATTGCTGCCGGAGTTTTACACAACGTTGGCAATATTTTAAACAGTGTGAATACTTCATCTGCTATTATTGAAGATACGTTGAACAGATCACAGCTGGATCGTTTCACAAAAGCAAACGATGTTCTTCGCGAGAATAAAAGCGACCTGAAAAGTTTTATAGCTAAAGATTCACGGGCTGAAATGCTCTTGAAATATTACCTTGCCCTTGAAGAACCTTTCAAAGAAGAGCGGGAGAAGATGAGGGAACATATCGAGCGACTTGATAAAAAAATTAAGCTGATCAATGAAATTATTGCCGCTCAGCAGACATATGCAACCAGTGGAATGATGACTGAATCGGTTTCTTTACCGGAAGTAATAGAAGATGCATTGACCCTGCAGGCCGGTACGATGGAACGTCATAATATCAAACTGAAGAAAGAACTTGGGAATACAAATCCCGTCAAAACACAAAAAACCAAGCTGGTGCATGTCCTGGTAAACATTATCAAAAATGCTAAAGAGGCGATGATAGATAATCCATCGGATGATAAAGTTATCACCTTTAAAACATGGCAGGATAATAAAAAGGTATATTTGAGGATTTCAGACAATGGCAGCGGTGTGCACAAAAAACACATCAATAAGATATTCACCCAGGGCTTTACCACAAAAGAGAGTGGTCACGGTTTTGGCCTTCACAGCAGTGCCAATTATATATCTGAAATGGGCGGTAATATTTCCGTAGAAAGTGACGGAGAAGGGATGGGTACAACATTCATTATCACCCTGCCGAGGCAGTAATAGTTTTGAGGGATTGAGTTTTGATTTACTGAGGGAATGGAACGCGGATGACGCGGATTGAGCGAATTTGCACAGGATAAAAGCAATAAGCGAAAAGCTAGACGCGAGACGTAAGACGCCAGACGTTGTGGTCAAGCTATGTTAGGGACGGACAGACAGGCCCGTCTTGCGTCTGGCCTCTGGCGTCTACTCTACCGTCTACTGCTTCAGATTCTCCTCCAGAAAAGATACCGTTTTCGCCCAGGCATCTTCGGCGGCGTCTTTTTGATAACGTTCTCCCGAAGGGTTGGCAAAAGCGTGTCCGGCACCTTCATAGATGTGAACATCGGCGTCTTTATCCAGCGATGTGAGTGCTTTTTCAAACTCCCTTACATCCTGAACCGGAATTCCCTGATCTTCAGCTCCAAAAACTCCGAGTATAGGCATCTCCAGTTTTTCCAACTCCTCTTTGTCGGTTACCAGCCGGCCGTAATAAATGACGGTAGCATCAATATCCTCAGGATGTGCCAGGGCTATCCTCAGTGACCAGCCACCTCCGAAACACCAGCCAATTGTTCCGATATTCTCTGCACCGTATTCATTCAGCAGGTAATTATATGCCTGTGTCAGGTTAGACAGCGCCCGGTTAATTTCTACCGAACCGGCGTAGTCGCCGGCACTGTCGGAGGTCTCGGCGACTTTACCATTGTAAAGATCTACAGCCAGGGCGGAATATCCCTCACCGGCCAGCTTATCAGTCATCATGCGGATATTTTCATTGAGTCCCCACCACTCGTGAATGACAATGATTCCCGGTTCATTTCCGATTGCATCCTCCGGACGAGCCAGATAACCAGTAACTTCTTCACCGCGCACATTTGCGTACACCACTTCTTCCCCGGAGACTTCACCAGTCTGATCAATCCCAGATGAAGCGTTACCGACCGGGCTGTCATTCGAATGCTCCATCGCCATCCGGTCGATATAATCCTTTTCCTTTCCACCACATCCCGCCAATAAAATTACAATTAATACTACTGCTGCATTTTTAATTACTGCCATAATCAGGTTTTGATTGATTTTTATTTCTTGCATAACACATTTCCGGATTAAAATAATTGCATTATCAAACGAAACCAAAGGTATGAGGCTGTCCAAAAAGTATTTTTTACATGTTGTATGTCTGCATATATAAATAAAGCCTGTAAATCCAACCCCTCTGTGTCTCCCCTTCATAAGAGGAGAAATATTGGGCCGATTCATATTAGTGACACCTTTTTAAAAAAATCATGGCTTTTTGGGCAATATAATCCCCTCCTTATGCCTGTCCCGAGCATTTTCGGGGAAGGAGGGTATTTAGGGGTGGTTGGATTACCGGCAACTCCATTAATTTGATTTCACTGTGCAACTTTTTGATTTATTGGACATCCTCACACCTACAGAAATTGGCTGATTGCCGGAAAAGGTTCAAGTGTGGACGCTTGAACCAGCCGATAGTCACTCCTTCAGGGAAGGATCCGGAGCCTGCTCGACGTAGCCCGGCATTTTTTGGGCGTAGTTGAGGATGGGTCTGAAAAGCTTCAGAATTGGCACAACAGGTAATAAGAATATCAGTCTAAAAAGGAACGCAGATCAACCATGTCACTTATTTTGAGCTTCATTTTAGCCCGGATACGTATATAATAGGGAGATACTTAATTTAACAGGGAGTTATATGAGTTTTGATTTCACCAAGGCCACTCAGTCGTTTGATAAGCTGCCATTTCAAAACCGGCTGAAAGCGGTGGGAAATTTAGCCAAAAGCACGCTCAGTGTTATAGGAAAAGACGAAGACATCGTTAAGCCGTGGTTTCGGATGCTGATCTACAATTTTGTAATGGTCAGCGGTTTCTTTTACGGAATTATGGGATGGTGGTTCGAACTGCCCCTCGAGGGCTGGATGTTCTTTCTTGCCGTAGTTCTTTTTATCTATAAATACTTCTACTATAACAAACAGGAAATGCGGATGAGCTGGATCGTTTATGAGACGGTTATCGGCAACGATCCATCCTACAAAGGATCCGTCGGAGCCAGCAAAGAGATTCAGTCGACAACCCGTAAAATTGCCTGGCTGGATATCGCAATGGCTTTCATCCAGAGAGGCAAATGGTTTGGCGGTGGTATGCTGATGATACTTATCCGGTTGTTTATATCGGGACTGGAGGAAGCCTGGGATCTGGTAAATCACTACCTGCTGCCTTCGGTTGCCGTAGACAAATTAAATATCACACCGGCCGTTAAAAAAATGAAAAAGCTCAAAGACCAGGTACCCGAAGCACTGGTCGGGGTTTTCGGGATCGACTTTTTGGGCGATGTAGCCAAACGCGTGATGATCCCTGTTTATATTATACTGATCATTACTTCTGTAGCACTCGGGATTTTATTGGCCGGATACCTGCCTTCGTCAACCATACAGGGTGCCGAACAACCGACAGCCTACTGGTTTACCACTCTCCAGTTTTCATGGGTGCCGCTGATAGTTGCCCTCTATCTCGGCAAACTGTTCGGCAGCTTTCTGACAGTCACCGTGACGGGTATCAAGGTGGTCTATTTTACCGTTTTCTATACCCGCATTACACATCCCGATCGCATTATGGAGAGTATGCAGGAGGAGCTTACGGATTATCTTAAACTGGACATCGTCGATGACGTGGAAAACCTCGACCAGCAGCCGACAGTACGATCCGCACCGGCGTAGTTTTGATTTACTGAGTTTTGAGTTATTGAGGGTTTCCCCGTCAACTGCCGCTGCCTACCGCCTACCGAAATCCCTCCAACGATTCAAAGGCCGGCCCTTCGACTTCGTTACGGTTCACTGTGTTCACCTCCACTGCGCTCTTTTAGA
>CAZPWQ010000034.1:0-30644 GCA_964590495.1 uncultured Balneolaceae bacterium | reverse complement strand
AAAGGAATGCTATGAACAAAACGAGTAATTGTTGCACTTCAAACTTGAACCTAAGTAACAATCGTTGAAATGTTTGACTCCCCAAAAGGACATTATTAATCGAACTCAGGTCGACATCTTATTTATTGCCCAAAAATAGTGTTTGATCTCTATTTTCCTTTTTCCTGTTCATACTGTAGATCTGCACTTAAGCGTTCTGTTTCAAAAACAGAATTATGCACCGTCCGGGCTTTATCTGCTGTTTCTTTGGCTTTTTGCATGAAATTGTCAGCCATATCAGCATTGCCTGCATCTTTTATTTCGCCTCCGATTTGTCGGAGCAGCATAGAAGTCTCCTCAAGGCCCCGCATAGCCTGCCAAAGGATTTCCTCCACAGATTGAGAGATACCTGCTAATAAAGCGCTTGCGGTGAAGGCATGGCCTGTATGGCATCTATATCGCACCCGAACATCTTCTTTCATACGGACAAGGGCCCCATTACAGCTTGGACAGGTAAAAGGTGATACCTCTCCCATTTCCATAATTCCTCTTTCAAAAGCATTGTCGGATGTAGCAATTTTAACTTCTAAAGCCAGGCGGTCCAGTTCTTCTTGAGGGACCTCTTGTACTTCTGCGGAGTCTTCTGAAACCACTTTATTTAAAACAGCTCCCATTTCAGATATGGGGAGAATATAATCTGCTTCCACATATTTCTGCACGCTTAGCGACATTTCCGGGAAAGCAGCTTCCTCCGGATCTTGACAAATCGCAATGCCTCCCATTCGTTTAATCGTCCATAGGCCGGAAGTGCCGTCATCCAGAGCGCCTGATAACACAACTCCAATTACCCGTTCTTTATAGGTATAAGCTGCCGAGCGGAAAAGTGCATCAATGGAAGGCCTGAAGCGATTTTCTTTCGGCCCTTTCTTTACCAGCACATTATCATCCTCTAAAATAAGGTGATGGTCGGGGCAGGCCACATATATTTTCCCCTGCTCTACCTTCTCCGTGTCTTTGGGATGTACGGCTTCCAAAGCCCCTTCGCTACTAAGTATACCCGGCAGTTTACTGGGAGAAAAAGGAGGCACATGCAGTACGATAAATACAGATGCCGAAAAATCTTTGGGAAATGACTTCACCAATTGTTTTAGAACTGATACTCCCCCTGCCGAAGCACCAACCACTAAAATATCTCTCTTTGCCATTGCAGGTTCTCTATTTTTTTCAACGGAATACGCATGTAATTAACACAATTCCCCTCAGGCTGGTTCCTATAAATCATCTTTAGGTTGAGATTGTTTTACCTGCCCTACAGCCAGAGATTATCTAAAATGAGAAGAAATGGGTAGCCCTATAAAGACCCCGCGCATAACCAGCGCACGTACTAGAGTTAATTCACTTTTTAGATATAAAATCGTCTACGGGATTGATATTATTGCCAGGAGGTAATCTATAGTGATAGTGACGAGCCATCCAAATTGAAATAAGTGACCAGCAAATTTCCAGTATAGTAACAATTGGTTGACTTGGACCTTCAAACCCAAATCGAATGATCCCACCTAATCGGGCTATGCCAGCGGCCATGAATACAAAGAAAATCATCATTAAAGCAAAATATATACGGTCTTCACTAGCTGCGGACCATATCAGGTAAATTGCTAACCCTAATTCAAGTCCACCGTAAAAAGCTGTTACTTCAACTAATGCATTTGAATTATGATGTGTAAAGCCAACGAGTTGTCCCAGTAATTCGGGATAGATCAGAAAAGCGACAGCATACAGTGATAGGATCAGGGCGCTGACACGTAAAAATATGGCTGCTTTTTTCTCCATTTTGGCTGCGAGTATCAAATAAAGTGCTTCAGATTAATGTCTTTTAACAATGGCTTTTTTTAAAAAAAAGTGGGTATAACGACCTGGCGTTTAAGCGGCGAGTCTATATCATCCGTCCGATAAAATCCACAAAATGCCGCTGGTTATGCTTATCTGATATATGTAGGGATATCATCCGGCCCGCCGTTCGGCTATACCCGTCGCATAAAGTCTAAATCTAAGTAAAGCCTGTTTTCCTGGAAATACAAATGTCTTCCCCGGCGTGGAGGAGGCATTTGTATTGTATAAATAAATTTAACGGTTATTCGGCGGGCGGTATCGCATCATATACAACCACGCGTTCCCAGAGATCCTGGTGTTCTTCTACAAACTTAACGTGAGTCGGGTGGGACTGATATGCTTCTTCTTCCTCTCTGTTTTCGAAGATGAAAGTAAGTGCAAAGTCGTAGCTGTCATCAATAACACCACGGGCGGCAGGGGCGGGCACCCCTACATAACCCTCTTTAATATGTTCAATCTCTTTGATTGTATTCAGGCCGTCGAGTAATTTCCGGCGGTCGGTTTCACTGCCGCTATTTTCCAGCCAAAAATAAACCGTGTGGATTAACGGACCTTCTGCCCGGTTTTCTGAATTATTTGCCTGCTGGGCTGATGCGGGTTCTCCGCTTAGCTCTGTAATGGGAGTTAACATCACCTTCCTGAACTCCACCTCGGAACCTTCGGCCTGTATGGCTATTTGTCCGCTCTCTGCTGTGGCATCGTGCCCGTGGTTTACCAGGTCCCCATTTACCCAGACTTTAACCTCATCATTGAGAGTTTCTACAGTCATCGTATTCCATTCTCCCACCGGATTTTCGGAGTCATCTGTAAGATTTTTAATACGACGCTGTTTGCCTTCCGTAATACCCCATTCATCCTCGGGTCCGCGACGCTCCACCATATTCGGAACTTTGATGTCTTCAACGATACACCAGAAATCTCCTGCATTTTCGTGCATCATCTGTACTTCAATAGATTTCGGAAACATTTTGTAGAGGGCCCGGGGGGTTGAAGCATGAACAAGTACTCCACAGTTTCCGGGTTCACCTGCAAAACGATATTCCACTTCAAGGCGATAATTGCTGTAAGTGTCATCGGTTATAAGGTGTCCGCCGGGTGTGCCCAGACTGACGAGCATATCATCACGTACGATAAATGGCTTCTGTATGGTAGAATCCTCGTCCATTGCCGGCACATCCATATGCCAGCCGCTCAAATCCTGACCGTTAAAGAGACTTTTGGATTGATTGGTCTGGGAAATACAGCTTGCGGCTACTGTGGTAAACAGGAGCAGGGTTAGAAATGTTTTCAAATTAATATCATTCAAGGTTATATATTTTTTGTTTTGAACCGTCTCGGCCCGTTTCATCATAATTTATCAGGATGAAGATGAAGTTCAAACTCTATTTGCCACTTTAATTAACAGCTGTCTTTTGCATTACTCTTGTCTATTTCTGAATTAGGTTGACCGTCACTATTGATCATAGGAATAAATTATTTAGGTGTAGACCTCCAAGGTTTCAGAAACCTTGGAGATCTCCTCGAAAACAAAATAAAATCTTAAAAAAATTAACTGATATTATAAATAACTTTTTGGACAGCCTCGGATTAAGGGGTGGTTGGACTCTCAACATTGTCTGAGATCAGCTTATCACGTCCGGGATCAATCGAATCTCTTACTTATTTTGTTTAATCAAGTTCATGATTTTAGTTGAATGTTTTTCACATTCTTCATCGGTTAATGAGAGATAAAATGCTTCATTTAAAATATCCTTCACAATCCGTCGAATTCGCGTCTGAGGATTACCATTTTTGGGAAATATAAAACCTGTTTCTATATGGAATAGAATGTCATTTGCTTCAGTCTCATAATTATTTAAATCCTTTACTTGATCTTTCCTGTCTCCCAGTGGATTCCACTGGGTCAGGATTGATTTAATTTCCATCACCAATTTGTCTCTTTTATTTTTTTCAGCATCATTCATATGCGTGCTTTAGTTTTTGCTATATAATAACAGTAAGTCTTCAAACAATCCGCAAAGTTTTTAAGTGTGAAAGAAAAAACTATATTTTGGAAACGTTTTCGTTAAGGCTAATTTAATTACGAGGTCCTTATGGTTAAAGAATTTTTAAGTTTGCGGTTCATCCTGGTGATGGTAACTGTTATGCTTCTGTTCAATATTGGCAGTACTGAAACAGCGAGAGCACAACTACAATTAATTGATGAAACCCCGAGCTTTACCACACCTCTTATTCTTCAACGGGCCGATCCGTGGATACACCACCATACCGACGGCTATTACTATTTTACTGCAACAGTACCGGAATACGACCGCCTGGAGATTCGTCGGGCCAGAACCATTGAAGGATTAAAGGATGCAGAACCCAAAGTAATCTGGCGTAAGCATGATTCGGGACCGATGGGCTCGCATATCTGGGCTCCCGAACTTCATTTCATCGACGGCAAGTGGTATATGTATTTTGCCGCCGGTGGTGCTGAGGATATCTGGGCAATTCGCATGTATGTACTCGAGAATGAGTCCGCCAATCCGATGGAGGGGGAATGGGTCGAAAAAGGTCAGACCAAAACAAAATGGGAGACTTTCTCTCTTGATGCAACTGTATTTGAGCACCGGGGAACCCGATATATGGTCTGGGCACAACATCCGCCGGATTTAGATGGTAACACGGCACTTTTTATTGCCGAGATGGATACTCCCTGGAGTATTGTACAGCCGCAGGTTGAGCTGACACGTCCGGAGTACGACTGGGAAATACAACTGTTTAAAGTGAATGAAGGTGCGGCGGTAATCAAGAATGCCGGCAAAATCTTTATGACCTTTTCAGCCAGCGGTACGGACCATAACTACGCTATGGGATTGTTGACTGCCGATGAGGATGCCGATTTGCTTGATCCATCATCATGGAGCAAGTCGCGGGAACCGGTTTTTCAGACTTCGGAAGAAAATGGTATATACGGGCCGGGTCATAACAGCTTCACCACAACACCAGATGGCACCATCGATTTGATTGTTTACCATGCCCGAAGCTATAAGGAGATCGAAAGTGATCCCCTGGACGATCCGAACCGGCATACGCGCGTACAGGTACTTCGCTGGAATGAAGACGGCACACCCAATTTTGGAGTACCGGTTCCCGATAACGAACCGACTGATCCTGCCAAACGGTAGTCAGATATTGATGATGACGTTATGAAAATTTATAAAACACGTTTTCCTTTCTTTTCGCTATTCGGCTTAATTTCATTTTGCTTATTTATTTCCGGGTGTCAAACGGAGGCGCACCCCGACAATAGCTATTCTGATGAGCCTATAGACAGACATGCTCTGGTAACCCGCCATAATCCCGTTTTAAAGGAAGCAGACAGGCTTTCGCCGCTCTCCGTCGGGAACGGGGAATTTGCTTTTACGGCGGACATCACCGGTTTACAAACCTTTCCCGGTTTCTACAGCAGGGAAGAGGATAACTCTCCGCCACCGGGCTCCGAGGGATTTCTTACCCATGCTGATCTTGAAGGAGCTACACCGCTCGCGACACAATCACAATGGGGCTGGCACACGTTTCCCAACCCGGAAGGATATACACTAAAAGATGCGACTACGATGTATGATACACACGGGAGGGAGGTTCCGTATGTAAGCGGACAAAACACTCCGGCAGGTTCATGGCTAAGAGAAAACCCGCATCGGTTAAATCTGGCCCGGGTAGGTTTTGAATTGAAAACATCAGACGGCCGAACGGTGAATATTGAAGATCTTGAAAACATTGAACAAGAGCTGGATCTCTGGACCGGGACTCTGAACAGCCGGTTTGAAATCGAAGGAGATCCGGTGTCTGTTGAAACATGGGTCCATCCGGATCATGATCAGTTATCCGTACGTGTGGCTGCCCCTTCACTGGCCGGTGATCAGTTGGGTGTTATAATCGCATTTCCGTATGGCAGGGGACGTCATGCCGGTGATCCTTCAGATTGGACGAAACCCGATAATCATACCACACGGGAACTGGAATCTGCAGAAAAGCATATAGACTGGCATCGAATTCTGGATGAGGATGAATATTACGTCCGCCTCGGATGGCAAGGATCCGGAGAAGTAAGCAGGCGAGACAGGCATGAGTACTTTCTGTCATTCTCGGATACGAATGAACCGGTTTCATTTTCAGTAACTTTCAGTGAAGATGGCTTCTCAGAAGAAATCCCCGGCGCAGAGGAGACCGCAGAATCGAGTACTGAATTTTGGGCTGCATTCTGGTCTGAAGGCGGTGCCATTGATCTCTCGGAAAGCAGTGATCCCAGGGCGCATGAACTTGAGCGGAGGATTGTACTCTCGCAATACCTGATGGCTATTCAAAGTTCAGGTTCAATGCCCCCGCAGGAGACGGGTCTGACCTACAACAGCTGGTATGGCAAGTTTCATCTTGAAATGCACTGGTGGCATGGTGTTCATTTCGCACTCTGGGATCGTCTGCCCATGCTGGAAAACAGCTTGGACTGGTACAAAAAGATTATGCCGAAGGCACGGGAAACTGCCAGGTTACAGGGGTACGAAGGAGTACGGTGGCCGAAGATGGTCAGCCCGGACGGCAGGGATTCTCCCTCAGGCGTGGGGGTTTTCCTGATATGGCAACAGCCGCATCCGGTCTATTTTGCCGAGCTGGTATATCGCGAGAATCCACATAGGGAAACACTTGAAAAATTTAAGGAAATAGTATTTGAAACAGCGGAATATATGGCCTCCTATCCGAATTGGGAAGAGAAGAAGGGAGAATATGTTTTAGGTCCGCCATTGATACCCGCACAGGAAAGTCATCCGCCCACAGAAACATATAATCCCGCTTTTGAGCTTGCCTACTGGCGTTTTGGGCTGGAGACAGCTCAGAAATGGCGGGAGAGGCTGGATATGCAGAGAAACCCGGAGTGGGACGAAATTCTGAACAACCTTTCGCCATTACCGCAAAAGGACGGCTTATATGTGAATACCGCTTCGGCACCGGATACTTTTACAGACCCGGAAGAAAGGAGGGACCACCCCACGTTGTTGGCACCCTGCGGTTTTCTTCCATGTACAACCGCAGATAAGAATATGATGAGAAAGACTCTGCAAAAAGTAATGGAGACCTGGAACTGGGATCATACCTGGGGTTGGGATTATCCGCTTGTTGCCATGACCGCTGTCAGAGTTGGTGAACCTGAAACAGCCATTGACGCCTTGATGATGGATGTACAGAAAAACAGTTATCTGGCAAGCGGGCATAACTATCAGGATGCGAGACTTACGATATATCTGCCCGGTAATGGTGGTTTGCTGACGGCGGTGGCAATGATGGCTGCAGGATGGGATGGCAGTCCGGACATTCATGCGCCGGGATTCCCGCAAGACGGCAGCTGGGAAGTTCGCTGGGAAGGGCTCGATCCGATGTTATAAGGCCTAGCCCGGATTTCTCACAAATTTTTATTTAAGGTTAAGTTATTAATAATAAAAGGTTTAAGTCTGACTATTCAAATAAGTATCAATTTCATTAAATTGGATACAGGTTACGAGTAAAAAAAATAATGCCATCTTATAAATTTTACCAAATTTATTTTTTAATAGTATAAAAACACTTTTGCTGTATCTATAAGTATAAGACATTATAAGCAGTATTTAGGATTGTAGATGTGGATAAAGAAAAAAATAAAAAGGAATTGCTTTGGGTCGATCAAATAACGGAGGGTGATCACCGGTCTTTCGAAAAACTGTTTAAAAGTTATTATCTGCCATTAACCCGGTTTTCATGGAGGTATGTCGGATCAAAAGCTATTGCTGAAGAATTAGTTCAAGAAATATTCTTTGAAATATGGGAGGATAGAAAAAATCTGAATATTGTAGAATCAGTCAGATCATATCTTTATAAGGCGGTCAAACATCGTTCCTTAAATCATCTGAAGCATCAGAGAGTAAAGTCCGAATACGATACTAAATGGATGGCGAAAAAAAAGGAAAAAACAACCATTGAATACGAGGATTCGGCACGAATTGAGCAAATAAAAGAAGCGATAGAAAAAGCCATTGAAGAACTTCCTCCACGAAGTAAGATGACTTACAAGCTGCATCGATATGATGGATTAACGTATCAGGAAATAGCTGATGTGATGGATGTTTCAGTGAAAACCGTGGAATCGCAAATGACCCGGACCCTGAAGATGCTTCGCGAGCGTCTTTCGTATCTGCTGCCCTTCCTGCTGGTTGCGGTGATGGCTGGTGTGGGATAATGAAAAGGGCAGCGCGCATAGAGCATGGTCCCGATTTCTCGGGATGGAGAAAGAAAACGCTATGTTCTTAGCGCTATGCGCTATGCTTCATTTTTTTTAAAAAACTTTACGGGGTATCCCGTTTTTCAATTGTCTTAACTACAAACAGAACCAAAAAATAACTTGATTAATGAGTAATTCCGATATGTGGAAACTGATCCAGCAATTCGCTGATGGCAGTATTTCACCACAGGATCGCTTAAAATTGGAGCAATGGATGGATCAGGATTCCTCCAATGAACAGTTGGTAACGGAAGTAAAGCAGATATGGGAACTTACGCCCGAGGAAAATTTTAATGTGAACGTTCAGGATGCATGGGAGCGGTTTTATCATCGAAAGATGCAGGATAATGTGAATAATGTTTCGGCATCTGAGATCCAAAAAAAATTCCGTAAGACTATATATATCTACAGGGCTGCAGCGGTTTTTCTCGTTGTACTGCTTACGGGGTTTTTTGTGCAGTATTACGCGACAAACAGTAGTGATGCTGAAAAAACAGCTCAATTTTATGTAATGCAGGATTTAACTACTGAAAAAGGCGAAAAGGCGAGGGTAACTTTTTCTGATGGTACACAGGTGATATTAAATGCAGCAAGCACTTTACAATTTCCTAAAGAGTTTCAGGGTTTAAATCGGGAGGTATATCTGGATGGCGAGGCCTATTTCAAAGTTGCACATGATTCTGAACATTCTTTTGTCGTACATACTCGAAATGCCAAAGTACAAGTACTTGGTACCGAATTTAATATTCGTGGATGGGATGAGGATTCCAGTGTCGATGTGGCAGTAAGAAATGGTAAGGTTGCGGTTAATTCTTCAGAAAGTTTACAACAGAATTCTTCAGAAGTTATTCTTACTCAGGGGCAATTTACAAGTGTAAAGAAAGGAGAAAACCCAATCCCGGCACAAGAGGTTAATGTCGAGAACTATTTGCTATGGACCAATGGGGGCCTGCATTTTGATAATGTTTCTTTCAGTGGGGTGGTAAAACAGCTTGAACGGAAATTTGACGTGCAAATTTCCGTAGCTGATAGTGGAATTATGGACGTGCCATTTACCAGCACTTTCAGGCAGGCCGAGATAAGTGAGGTTTTGAAGGTTATAGCGGCCTCAATGAAAATGGAGTATACCCGTGATGGATCTAAAATAGTTTTTAAAAAGATGTAGTTCAGTGTTTAATACTGAAATTTATAAAGGAATTACATAGGAAAAGCTCTCTTAACTTCATTGAGAGTGGGGGTTGAATTGTGAATTTGCACCTGTAGGATTGAGAATCTTACGGGTATTAAAGTTAACGTTAACATAAAGGAATGACCAGATATGAGAATAACACTACGACTTCAAAATTTAGGGATATTAATTTTGTTTGTTGCACTCACCGGAATACCGGTTGAAAGTGCAAAGGCAATGCAGGATCTGCCAAAATATACTTCGGCAGAAATGCACCGGGTGACAGTTTCGGATGTTCAGGAAATGTTCTATAAAACTGAATTTAACGAAAAGATATCCGTTGCGATCAATAATGAAACGTTGGAACAAGCGCTCCGGAAAATTGCAAAGGCTACAGGGCTGAAATTGACCTATCGCGGGGATATTATGGCCGATAAAAAAGTCACTTTAAAGCGAAACAGTATTAGCGTAAGCGATGCATTATCCCTTGTGCTGGATGGCACGGGTCTTGATTATAGGTTTTCAGAGAGTGGATACCTGTTAATAGGCCGTAAGGTTGATAAAAACTCATCGCTTATGTTAGAACTGATAAGCGGACAGGTTACTGATGCTGTAACCGGCGAATCACTTCCCGGTGTAAATGTGGTAGTTAAAGGTACAACCACTGGTGTGGCTACAGGTACTGACGGAACGTTTGAGCTGGATGTGCCCAGCTTACAGGATACTCTCGTCATTTCGTTTGTAGGATATCAAACACTGGAAGTACCTGTTGATGGCAGAACCAGCATTGATATAGAACTTGTCCCGGCGGCCATAATGGGAGAGGAAATGGTGGTTGTTGGTTATGGAAGCCAGCGGGCGCAGGAAATAACCAGTTCGATATCCACTGTAAATTCAGATAATTTAAATCCGGTAGCCAGCAGTTCTATCAATCAGATGTTGAGAGGAAAAGCAGCAGGATTAAACCTTAGTCAGGTAACTGCTCAACCCGGTGGAAATGTCAGTGTGAATATTCGTGGTGATATTTCTCCCGGAGGTAGTGGTTCTCCACTGTATGTAATCGATGGGGTTCCCATTACCGAATACTCCAGCACTGTCCCGGGTCTGGAAGTTGAGCAACTTGGTTTTCGTGGTGGTATTGATCGTGATCCGCTCAGTTATATGAATCCGTCGGATATTGAATCGGTCTCAGTCTTAAAGGATGCGAGTGCTACCGCTATTTATGGATCTGCAGCAGCCAATGGTGTCGTTTTAATTACAACAAAAGATGGCACTAGCGGTGATATTCAGGTCGAATACAGGGGTAGTTTTACATCTCAAACACCACATGAATACTTCCCGTTGTTGAATGAAAAGGAATTTATGCAACAACAGGACCGGTTGGCTCACGATAGATATTTATATGAAAATCGCATTGCCCCGTATGGAGACACTGATCCATCTTCAATTGCGCCTTATGAACCGTTTTTTACGGAATCTGAAATAAGTGCAGGAGGACAAGGTACCGACTGGTTGGACCTGGTTACCGAAAGAGGATATATCAATGAGCACAATCTGTCATTAAGCGGGGGAAGCGAAAATACTGTCGTCTATGGTTCTTTCAACTATCAGGGGAATGACGGCGTTTTAAGAAATTCTACACTGAACAGATATTCGGGGCGAATAAATCTGGATCAGTATATAACAGATTTTATTCATCTCAATGTCAAAACTACAGCCAGCAGGATGACTGGTAGCAACGCATCTTCAGGAAGTAACTCCGGAGGACCCGAGAAGTATAATATGCTTCAGGCTGCTTATTCATATGCACCTACGGTTGGTGTTCATAATGAAGATGGAAGCTATGCCAGCACATACGATCCCCTCGTGATGAATCCCGCAGCCTTTTTGGCCATTGATGACGAGGGCCAAACCGACCACTTCTTTACAGCTCCCAAGCTGGTAGTCGACATTACGGATAATTTAACTGCCAACGTAATAGGGCAAATCGATGTTGAAACAACTAACCGGAGTTTTTATCTGCCTCGTGTAACCAATAATGCTCAGTTACCAGATGGGATGGCGCAGAAAGCTAATGATCGGCTCGAAAACTATACGACAGAAAGTTATGTGAATTATAGAAATGACTTTGAAAACAGCAACCTCACGGTAACTGCCGGCGCCGGTTATTATAAATCAAGTAGAGAAAGTTTCGGACTTCAGGCTGTAGGATTTTTTACCGACGCCTTTAGTTATAATAATGTAGGAGTTGCTTCTAATATAGAGCAAAATGACCTTCGGTCGAATAAAAGCGAACGGGTAAAAATTTCTCAGTTTGCACGTGTGAATTATTCGCTGCTCGACCGGTATATGCTGTCACTTTCACTGCGTCGGGATGGTTCCAGTATATTTGCGGAAAATCACAAGTATGGCTACTTCCCGGGCGGATCAGTAGCATGGAGAATTTCTGAAGAAAACTTCATGCAAAATATCCCATCGATTTCAGATCTGAAAGTTCGGGTTAGCTATGGAATGGCCGGGAATGAGAGCGTCTTGCAGGGAAACTCGTTACAGCTGTATAGCTCCGGGTTTAATGCTCTTATTGGAAACACCCAATATAATGGTGTTGCCCTGGCTCAACTTGCTAATCCCGATCTTACCTGGGAGAAAAACTACACATTTAATCTTGGACTTGATTTTGGTCTTTTCAGCAACAGAATTCAGGGAAATGTCGATTATTTCGTAAAGACTGCAGAAGATCTTCTTGATTTCAATCCTCTGCCATCGAACAATGCCGTGGGAAGGGTAGCTGATAATGTTGGTACTACTCAAAGTAAGGGATTTGAAGTATCACTCAATACGCGAAATGTAGAAGGGGATATTTTTCGATGGACCTCTGGTTTGAATGTTTCCTACTACGAAGCCCGGTGGTTGGAACGAAATCCGAGGACCTCTCTCTCAGATTACATTGATCCGACCGGTGCGATGGACACATGGTATGGTTGGGAAACCGACGGAATTATTAAGAGTGAAAGTGAAATTCCGTCTTATATGCCCGATGCCTTTGTTGGAAATGTCAAATATATTGACCAGAACGGAGATGGCGAGTTGAATGGAGACGATGTCGTTAAGTTAGGTCATAGCCGACCCAGGTGGAATGTGGGTCTGGATAATACTTTCTCTTATAGAAATTTTGATCTGAATGTTTACCTGTATGGTAACTTTGATTTCTTGAGAAGTAACAATTATGCACCAGGCGGGGGCATTTCTTCAGATACGGACCCTTCGAATACAACAATATTCGCACGCGATATTTTTTCAGCCAGCAATCCCGACGGTAGATATCCGGGTGTAGCTAACAACCCCTATAGTGGTAATAATCCGGCAGGAAGTGATTTTAACTTATACGATGCCAGCTTTTTGAGAATTAGTGATGTTTCTCTGAGTTATTCCTTGCCGTCAGATATTCTTGGTTCGAATGTAAGGAGAGCACGTATGTTTATTAACCTTCAGGATTTGGGAGTTATATCCAACTATCCGGGGTTTGATCCTGAACTTACGGAAGCGAATCCTTATCCAAGGTCAATCTCTACCACGGTTGGAGTTGAACTGAATTTTTAATTGATCGAGCAACTAAATGACTGTTTATAATCAGAAATTTTTTAAAACTACAGGTTAAAGTTATGAAACGAATAAAAAGTAATATACTGTTTGGGGTTTTTGCTGGTCTGAGCATGCTGTTAATGATGGGATGTGAAGATCCGCTTGAGCCGAAAATCTATCAGGATTTAACGCCGGAAACGTTCTTTAGTACTGAGGAAGATTTCAATAACGCCCTGGCGGCTCTCTATAATCCGTTTATTACTGACTGGGGCACGAGTGATCCGGGTTCCGGTCAATGGACGGCAGCGCTATATAATGCCGATCCGAAGAGTTATCTTTTTCGGAGTGAGACTGCAACCGATGTCTTTTATAATCCCTGGTTTGCCGACATTTCACACTTCACGTGGGGACCGTCTTATTTCAGCGGCGATCATACGTATCCGAAGATCCGGTATATCGCACGCGCGACTGATCTAATAAATAAAATGGAGCAATCCGAGGCGGATATTCCACAAAATGTCAAAGATCGTTTCGTTGCAGAAGCAAAGACATTACGGGCGTGGTTAATGTATATCCTTTATGATTTCTGGGGACCTGTTAATGTTAAACTGGATCCCGAGACCCTCAGCGATGAGGATATAATACCCAGGTTACCTGAGGATGAGTATGTAAATGCGATGATCAACGACCTGACAGAAGCGATCCCGGACCTGGAGGATAAATATAATGGGGATGGCCAGAATTGGGGAAGAGTCAGCAAGGGTACTGCCCGAATGGTACTTTTGCGCATCCATATGCATCAGAAGAATTGGGCACAGGCTGAACAAGTCGGGCGTGATCTGATGGATATGGGATATACGCTGTTGGACAATTATGAAGACGTATTTAATGATGAGCAAAATAACGAGATGATATACGCCATACCTTCCAGTGGACAATCTCCCAACTATTATATAACCGAGGTACTGCCGGCTGACTTTCGCAGCAGCGTTGATGGAAGTATTTCGGATCCGGATGGCGGGTGGTACGGATACTGGATACCATGGGATTTTTATGATAAATACTATGCCGATGATGCTCGAAAGAGTACCATACTGGAAGAGTATATCAATGCCGATGGCGAAATTACCAGGCCGGCGGCATCCCGTGGAGCAATTCCACTGAAATTTACAGGCTTTGAAGGTGCCGGACCCGACTTTTCACTGGATCAGCCGGTTTTCCGATATCCCGAGGTGCTGTTGTCGGTTGCAGAAGCAATTAATGAGCAGAGTGGCCCAACAGCTGAAGCACTGGACCTTGCAAACCAGGTACGAAACCGGGCTGAATTACCCGACTGGAGCGGACTTTCGTCCGATCAGTTCCGCGACTCACTGTTGCTTGAACGAGGGCGTGAATTTTATGGAGAAGGGTTGCGACGGTCAGATCTGATCCGCCACGGTAAATTCATAGAATCTGCCCAGTCACGGACTTATAGTTCCACGGCGCAAGAACATCATGTACTCTTTCCGATTCCTGAGAGTGTTATAATCGAAGGTGAAGGGGTAATTGAGCAAAATCCCGGCTATTAGATTCTAAATTGCAATAATTTTACCCTTTAAAGGCTGATTAGTTAAAGTATTAAACACTCAGCCTTACTACACCCAACCGTAGTACCTGTCAGTTTTCAATGACAGGTTCTACGGTTGTTTTAAACAGTTCCGGATAAAACGAAATCCCGTGGCTACCGGAAGGAGAATAGCCTTTTTCAATAGCGTCACAATTTATGCAACTATGTCCTGTACGTCATATACGATCTGCGTTTTTTTTACTATCTCTGTTTCTGGGGTTAATGTTACTTCATTCCGACTTGGTTGCCCAATCGATCGGGTCTGACGACAAAATTCCTGTCTACGTTGATGACGAAGGGGTAATGCGGTGGAGCGATTCAGATGAAGAGGTAGCTCTGTTCGGAGTCAACTATTCTATCCCGTTTGCCCATGGTTACAGGGCCATCAATTACGTAGACGCTGACCATGAGGAGACCATTGATCAGGATGTCTACCACTTTGCCCGTATGGGGCTGGATGCCTACAGGATACACGTCTGGGACATCGAAATTTCCGACCGGCGTGGTAATCTGCTGGAAAACGACCACCTGCGGCTGTTTGATTACCTCATTATGCGTCTGAAGGAGCGGGGCATTAAGATTGTATTAACAACTATGCGAAACGCCGACAACGCCTATCCTGAAGGTGATGAAGTTTTGGACTGGGGTTTTTCGCGGAAGTATCCCAAGTACGGCAACGTCGCCCACCACACGCCGGAAGCCGTGCAGGCCCAGCGGCGTTATGTACAGCAGTTCGTCAATCACGTCAACCCGTATACCGGGCTGAGCTACAAAGATGACCCGGACATCCTGGCTTTCGAAATCAACAACGAGCCGCACCACAACGACAGTGTAGAGGAGGTACGCAACTATATAAATACAATGGTTGAAGCGATGCGCCAGACAGGACTGAAGAAACCGATTTTCTACAACATGAGCCACGGATTTGATGTAACTGAAGCATTTCTGACTGCCGACATTCAAGGAGGCACCTTTCAGTGGTACCCGACCGGACTGAATGCCGGCTTCACCCAGAAGGGGAACTTCTTGCCCCATGTGGATTCCTATCCTATACCTTTCGCCGATGAGCCGGGATTTCGGGAAAAGGGACTGCTGGTCTATGAGTTCAGCGCTTCGGATGTGACCGACAATTACCTGTACCCGGCCATGGCACGTACTTTTCGTCAGACCGGCTTTCAGTTTATTACACAATTTGCTTATGACGCCCTCCCGCTGGCTTATGAGAATTCCGAGTATAAAACCCATCATTTGAATCTGGCTTATACGCCCTCGAAGGCCATCAGCTTTAAAATTGCCGGAGAGGTGGTCCGCCGCACGCCGCGGAAACACTCTTATGGGAAATATCCTTCCAACACAGCGTTTGGCCCGTTCCGGGTCAGCTATGAACAGAACCTGGCTGAGATGGTGACCGACGAGGTTTTTTACTACTCCAACGATACCGGTAGCCGTCCGGACCGACCGGAACAGTTACAGGAAATTGCCGGAGTCGGTACTTCTCCTTTGGTGCAGTACGAGGGGACAGGCGCCTATTTTCTGGACCGGCTGGAGCCGGGGGTATGGCGACTGGAGGTGATGCCCGATGCTATCCTGGTCGAGGATCCCTTCGATGACCCGAACCTGGACAAGACGGTATCACGGGTTGTCTGGAACCGTTGGCCGATGACTATTGCCTTGCCGGATCTGGGAAGTGGATTTACCTTCCGGGGTATTAACGAAGCCAATAATCTAAAGGGAGCAGCCGATGGGCAGACGGTTCCTGTAGGGCCCGGCGTCTATATCCTGACGCGAAACGGAACTTCTTCATCCGGATGGAGCGCCGATTCATCCTACCAAAACATAACCGTCGGAGAATTTGCCGCCCCGCAGCCCGACGGAGACTTGTCTTACGATGTACTGCATACACCAGTCAGGGAGACCACGGCTGACAATCCGCTGACAATACGTGCGCAGGTGGTGGGACCTGAGACACCGGAGCAGGTGGAACTTTTCTACAGGACAGCCTCTCTTGGAGAGTTACAGCCGCAACCCACCATGCTCAGGTACAATACCGAAAGAATGCCGATGAAGCGGGTCGACGGATATACCTACGAAGCAGAAGTACCCGATTCGATCCTTACGGCCGGCGGTAGCATTATGTATTTCTTAGTGCTGAAAAACGGAAACAACTTTACGACTTTTCCCGGTGAATTTGACGGAAAGCCCGGCGACTGGAATTATCATAACGGTGAATACTGGGGCAGCCGGTTTGCCGATCCTCAGGCCCCGCTCCTGCTGCTGGACCCGGAAGAGGACTTTAACCAGGTGTTACCACTGCGTACTGCCTGGAGGGTATCTTCGCAAAAACGATTGGTAAACGGAAGCAGGATTGACAGCAGGGCTATCAGGCTCAGTGCCGACATGCCCGAGAAAGCCCTGCTTTTTTTGCGGGAGTATATAGGCGGTAAGCTGGAAGGACGCAGAGACGACTTGGCCAATTTTTCGCATGTGGTCGTGCGGGCACGGGCACTGAATAAACAGACCCGTACCCTGCAGTTCGGCTTCCTGACAACCGACGGCTACACTTACGCCGCCCCGCTTGAACTCACCCGGAAGTGGCGCGACATTCGTATCCCGCTGGCGCATCTGGAGCAGACCGGAACGGCCCTGAGGCTGACCTATCCCCAGATGATGGGCGACTTTTTTATTCCCGAAATGGCAATCCCTTTCGACGCAACTAAAATTGAGAACTGGGAGATTTCCACGGCGGGTACTTTTGATTCTGGTTCGCTCGACTACGAAGTAGAAAGTATTTGGCTGGAGTAAATAAAATTACTGCTGCTACTTTTTTTTCAGTTAACAAACGAATAAATATGAAAACTTTTGAATTGGGGTACATTTTTCCCATCGCTTTATTACTTCTATTTCTCTTTACCGGGTTATTTGTCACCAGACCACTTTCTGCACAAGACACTCAAAATAGGGATTCAGTACCCGTTTACGTCAACAATCAAGGAGTAATGAAATGGAGCAAATCGGATGATGAAGTGAGTCTGTTTGGAGTTAACTACTATACTCCCTTTTCCCAAACGTACAGGGGGCTAAATGTGATGAAGAGAAATCATAAAAAAGCCATTGATGAAGATATTTATCATATCGCACGTCTTGGTTTGGATGCATTTCGCACCCACCTTTATGATATTGAAATTACAGACAGCCTGGGTAATCTACTTCAAAATCACCATTTAGACTTGCACGACTACACAGTTCATAAGATGAATCAGCATGGGATCAAAACCATTCTGACTCCGACCACTTATTATGGTGCCGGCTGGCCAGATGGGAACGTAGTTCAGCCCCCTGGGTTTTCAAACTATATCACCAAAGGAGGAGCACCCCAGAACCGGGATTATTGGTCTGTGATAATGAACTACCTGGAGCAACTGATCAACCACAGGAATCCTTACACAGGTATGACTGCCATCGAAGATCCTAATATTATAGCTCTCGAAATCGACAATGAGCCTTCCCACAGTGGCGCAGAGCGAACACAAGAGTTTATCAATACGCTTGCCGATCACCTGAGAGAAAGCGGATGGGAAAAACCGATCTTTTATAATATATCACATAATTTCGATGTCACCGATGCGAAGCTTGACGCCCGCATTGACGGTGTAACCTTCCAGTGGTATCCGGCCGGATTGTATGAGGGAGTTGAAAAGCGTTCGAACTATTTCCCTTACGTCAACAATTATACAGTTCCATTTCAAGATGAGGAAAACTACCGCTCGAAAGCAAAAATGGTCTATGAATTCGACCCGGCGGATAACCTGAATAACTATGCTCTGCCGATGTCGGCAAGAGGATTTCGGGAAGCTGGATTTCAATTTGCGGCCCATTTCGCCTATACGGCATTGGGTGTAGCACATATGAACACCGATTGGCGGTCGCACTATCTGAACCTGGTATACACCCCGGGGAGAGCCGTTAGCATGCTCATTGCCGGAGAAGTGTTTCGAAAGACAGACCTCGGGGAACAATTTAATGATTTTCCGGCTGATACCGCTTTTGGTGATTTTCTGATGAGTCACCATCTGGATCTTAGCCAAATGAATTCTGAAGAAGTATTTCTTCATTCCAACGAAACCGCTACGTCCCCGGAAAATGAAAAGACACTCAAACGTATTGCCGGTGTTGGATCTTCTCCTGTTGTTACTTATCCCGGGACAGGGGCTTATTTCCTGGATAAGCTGGAGGATGGTATCTGGCGGCTGGAGGTGATGCCCGATGCAATGCGGGTTCGGGATCCTTTTGAACCTCCGGCTTTCGACAAATACGTCACGCATATCAACTGGCGTCAACACCCCATGCAAATTCAGCTGCATGATCTTGGTGAGTCGTTCTCTGTGGAAGGATTAAATGAGGGCAACTCAGTCAATACAAAAGCGAGTGACGGATCTTTTTCAATTTCTCCAGGTGCGTACTTGTTGAGTCGCGACGGGAAATCCGGGGATAACTGGGAGCCTGAAAGCCGGATGGGCACCATTCAAATAGGAGAATATCATGCCGTCGGTCCTACAGCAGATGAACCTGTCGCGCATCACAGACCGTTAGAAAATGTTGAAGCGGGCAAAGCGGTAACCATTACAGCTGATATCGCCGGACTCACTTCGGACGACACGGTTTTGTTGCGGATCAGTCCTTATGTGGGGCAGTCCCGGAACTTCAGGATGAAAGAAGTGAGACCTTACCGGTATGAAGTGAAGATTCCTGCCGAGGCCGTAAACGAAGGCATTCTTCGTTACTGGATCGTTATCGATCGTGGTAATAATGAATTTATTACTTTTCCTAACAGTAACTCCAGCGCTCCCTGGCGATGGAATTTTTATAAGCAGGATGAGCACTGGATGACCCAGGTCGTGGATTCAGATAGCCCGCTCGAGATTTGGAATGCGGAAAAAGATCATTTGAACACCTTCGAGGGTTTCAGCAGCTTTGGAGAAGGTTCAAACCAGTCGAATCTTATAGCGACAGATCAGCCCGACCGGATGGCACGCAGCATATCCACAACCAGTCCCACGACACACAGACACGTTCTTGGTCTTTCTACCTATATCCGTGACAAAGTAAAAGGAATCAACAAAGCTGCAATGAAATCCTATCAGGATCTTATTATTCGCGCAAAAACTGAATACAATCTTCCCGCACCACTGAAAGTAATTCTAGTCGATACAGATGGAAACTCCTACAGTGCACGTGTTCCGGTAACCGATTCTTGGCAAGAACACCGGATTCCGCTGAGTTCATTCGAGCCGGACCGTTTTATGCTGCTCCCGAGAGCTTATCCTTCTATTCTGGATTCATGGTATGCAACAGGTGTACAGGGACCTGTTCGCACAAATAAAATTGAGGAGATCCAGTTCTACGTCGACACATCCGGTGTCACTGGACTGGACGGAATAGATCGTTATGGCTACGAGATGCAGTCAGTCTGGTTGGACTAAGTCAGGTTAGCTAAGTAAGCTGATGTTAATGTAATGAATTGAACAAGTTAATCATGCTTTTTTGCAAAACACGACATACTTCAGTATTCCTGCTTCTTGCATTTTTCTTTTTGGATGCGGGTTTATTGTCTGCTCAGAGTTCGCAGGAGATACGGATGAATCCCGTTTACGTTGACGGAAATGGAATAATGAGGTGGAGCGATTCAGATGAAGAGGTAGCTCTGTTCGGAGTCAACTATAACGTACCTTTTGCTCATCCTTACCGGGCGGTTAAATATATTGGAGCCGATCACGAGGATGTTATTGACCAGGATGTTTATCACTTTGCCCGCATGGGACTGGATGCCTACCGGATCCATGTGTGGGATATCGAAATTTCGGATAAGAAGGGAAACCTGCTGGAAAACGATCATCTGCGTTTACTGGACTACCTAATCATGCGGTTAAAAGAACGCGGAATTAAGGTTGTACTTTCTACGATGCGTAATGCGGATAATACCTCTCCGGAAGGGGAGGAGACGCTGGCCTGGGGTTTCTCGCGGGAGTATCCCAAATACGGCAACGTAGCTCACCACACACCCGAGGCTGTTCAGGCCCAGCAGCGTTACATCCGGGGATTTGTAAATCACGTCAACCAGTATACGGGTGTAAGCTACAGGGAAGACCCGGATATCATTGCTTTTGAAATCAATAACGAACCACACCATGTAAATGATGACGAAGCGGTACGGGAATACTTAGATACGATGGTAGAAGCGATGCGCGCGACAGGCCTTGAGAAGCCGATCTTCTATAACATGAGCCACAATTTCGATGTGACTGATGTATTCCTGACCTCAGATATTCAGGGAGGAACTTTTCAATGGTATCCAACCGGGTTAATGGCAGGATTCGATCAGAAGGGCAATTTTCTTCCCAATGTCGATTCTTACCCGATCCTTTTTTCTGATGATCCCCGTTTTCAGAAAATGGGTAAAATGGTCTATGAATTCAGTCCCTCAGATGTCACCGATAACTATCTCTATCCAGCCATGACACGCAGCTTCCGTGAAGCGGGAATGCAGTTTATCACCCAGTTCTCCTACGATGCCATGGCACTGGCAGACGTCAACTCGGAATATAATCAGCACCATCTTAATTTGGCTCATACCCCTTCGAAAGGTATCAGTTTCATGGTCGCTTCGGAAGTTGCCCGCAGGGTTCCCCTGGAAGCGGATTACGGGACCTATCCGGAGACCGCTGAGTTTGAGGATTTCCGAATCAGTTATGAGCATAATTTGGCCGAAATGGTGAACGACGAAGCCTTTTATTATTCCAACGATACCGACTCCCGCCCTGATCGCCCTCAAGATCTTCAGCATTTGGCCGGAGTAGGAAGTTCACCGCTTGTAGAGTATGAGGGTACCGGTGCCTATTTTCTTGACAAACTGGAAACGGGTGTTTGGCGACTGGAGGTGATGCCGGATGCCATGATGATTCATGATCCTTTTGATACTCCAAGTCTCTCCAAAAAGAACACGCGGATTATCTGGAATCAGTGGCCTATGAAAATATCGCTCCCCGATCTTGGAAGCGGCTTTTCTTTCCGGAGCATAAACCGGGATAACAACCGGAGAGGTGCAGCCGACGAACAGACAATGACTGTGAGTCCGGGTGTTTACATCTTGACCCGAAACGGAGTCTCTTCGACAGACTGGAACAGAGACGATTCGTTTGAAAATATTAAGGTAGGAGAGTTTGTGGCTCCCGAACCAACGGGGAGTTTATGGGATGTCATCCACACACCCTATGTGGAAAAGACGGCCGGTGAACCGCTGCTTATCCGGGCACAAGTCATCGGTGACAAGGCTCCCGGTCAGGTTGATCTGCTATATACAATAAGCGATGAAGGCGAACCACGGCCACCTGAGATGATGCGTGTATATGATCCCGAACAAATTGAAATGCATCGAACAAAAGGGTATACCTATGAGGCAGAGCTTCCGGATTCACTGATTACACCGGGTGGGGGAATTGTGTACTACATTTCGGTCCGGGACGAAGGAGAATTCACGACTTTCCCCGGTAAAAATAATGCCCGTCCGGGGAACTGGGATTATTATTACAGAGACCATTACGTTACCCGCTTTGCAGACGAAAACGCACCCCTGCAAGTGTTGAATGCCGACAGAGATTTCAACTATGTTTTGCAGTTCGGCCGTGGTGATAAAAGCCTGGTAGAAGGAAGCAGTGTGGGCAGCCGGGCTATCAGTGTCAGAGGAAAGATTTCAAATAACAACTCTTCTCATCTGCGCGAATTTATTGGTGAACAGATCGCAGGACGGCAGGGTGATCTCGACAATTTTTCCGAGGTGATTATACGGGCGAGAGCTCTGGACAGCAATACCGGAACTCTGCAGTTCGGTTTTTTGACGACAGATGGTTTCACCTACGGAGCTCCGTTCGAACTTACCGGTGTATGGCGCGATATCCGGATATCACTTTCTGCTCTTGAACAGACGAATACAGCTATGAGACCTTCTTATCCCCGGATGAGCGGACCGTATTTTATACCGGTACAGGAGATACCATTTGATATCAATAAAATTGAAAAATGGGAGATTTCGACTGCCGGTCTTTCCGAAGGGGAAGAGCTTAGCTACAAAGTCGAAAACATTTGGCTGGAATGATTTTAAAAGAAATATGTACTTCAATTTTTAACAGGATGCATTCTTTAAAGATCCAACTCTTTTTTTCTGTTATAGCTCTGTTATTGTTAGCAGTAACAGGCTGTAAATCAAGTAGTGTATCCAACGGGGATCAGAATGATTCTTCAGATAATGAAGAAGAGGAGCAGTATACGCCGGTCTATTACACCACAAATGAATTTGTAATGGGAGCCGATCTTTCATATGTCAACCAGATCCTGGATCACGGCGGAACCTACCGCGATTCCGGAGCCGTCGAGAACCCCTATAAAATTTTCAAAGATCACGGCGCCAACGTAGCCCGCTTTCGGCTGTGGCATAATCCGGAATGGGTCCGGGATGAAGTATACAACGATCCCGATGTTCCATTATACAGCGGACTGGCTGATGTAGAGAAAGCGATAGGGGAGGCCAAAGGGCAAGGAATGGAAGTCGCCCTGGATTTCCACTACTCAGACATCTGGGCCGATCCGGGGAGACAGGACGTGCCCAAAGCCTGGCGTAACATCACAGATCTGGAAGTTTTGAAGGATTCGGTTTATAAATACACAAAGCAGACTCTGGCTCACCTCGGTGACAGGGGGTTGATGCCGGAAATGGTCCAGATCGGGAATGAGATCAACTGTGGGATGATGACAACCGATACTAATCCCGATTTTCCGGATCTCGAAAATTGCGAAGGGAATTGGTCGAACCAGGGAGCCGTTATCAACGAAGGGATCCGTGCCGTGCGTGAGATAGCAGCTTCCACCGGAGTGGATACAAAAATTATTCTGCACGTTGCCCAGCCGGAAAATGTGAAATGGTGGTTCAATAATATGACATCCTTTGGGGATGTAAATGATTTCGACATCATCGGGTTCTCCTACTATTCACGATGGTCAAGTGAATCCCTGGAATCGATAAGTGACCATATAACAGACTGGCGGCAGAGCTTCAGTAAAGAAGTGATGATCATGGAGACAGCCTATCCGTGGACCCTGCATGATGCTGATGATTATGGTAACATTTTTGACGAGGACACTCTGACAGAAGGTTATTCGGCGAGCAAAGAGGGACAACGGGCATATATGATAAGACTGATTTATGAAACGATGGACGGAGGAGGAGCCGGAGTTTTTTACTGGGAGCCGGCATGGATCACTTCGGAAATGAAAGACCTCTGGGGTACAGGTTCAGCCTGGGATAATAACGCTCTCTTTGATTTTGAGGGAAATGTGCATGAGGGGATTGAGTTCTATACGTACCCTTATCACGTGGATTAATAGGAGATCTCTACAGCCGGAATATTTTGAATTGGACCATTTTTGACTACAGGGAAGAAAAGATCTCTCTGAAATAATCCTAATGCAACACAAAAAATTACCAAATAACACCAACTTTCATTAAAAATTTAAAGCCATGATTCCTGATACTAAAAGTACAAATGTGATCTTTTCTTTTCTGGTTTGCCTGTTGTTTTCTTTTATGGCCGTTGGTACGGTCGGAGCCCAGTCGAATAGCTCAGCACAGGGTATCTACCACGTTGATGAAGGGGTATTAAAAAACCGTAATACAGGTGAAGAGGTGGCTATGTTTGGCGTGAACTACTCTCCTGCTTTTGCCCACAGCTATCGTGCTTTAAAGATTTTGGGCAAGGATCATAAAGAGGCGATTGAAGAGGACACCTATCATTTTTCCAGAATGGGGCTGGATGCTTATCGAATCCATATGTGGGATCGTGAGATTACCGACAGTCTTGGGAATCTTCTTCAGAATGAGCATCTCGATCTTCACGATTATACAATTCACAAGATGAGTGAGCGGGGAATTAAGACGATCATGACTCCGACGACCTATTATAGTAATGGTTATCCGGACGGATCTACTCCCGCACCCGGTTTTTCAAATTGGATTTCAAAGGGAGATGCACCAGAAGACCCGGAACATATTCCGATAATTCAAAACTACCTGGATCAGTTGATCCACCATGTCAACCCGTATACCGGTATGACGGCTGTGGAGGATCCCAATATAATCGCTCTTGAGATTGATAACGAGCCAAGCCACAGTGGGTATGAGCAGACACTAAATTTTGTAAATGCGCTGGCCAACCATCTGCGTGAGAACGGGTGGGAGAAGCCGATCTTCTATAATATCACCCACGGTGTACAGGATGCCTATCTGGATGCGGATATCGACGGAGTGACTTTTCAGTGGTATCCTGCGGGCCTGGTAGGGGGTAAGACTATTCGCAAAAACTACTTTCCCTATGTTAACCAGTACCCGATTGCCTGGTCAGATGATGAAAGGCTGGACAGACTGGCACTGATGTCGTATGAGTTTTCTCCGGCAGATGTCATGCATAATTATGCCCTGCCTATGATGGCGCGCAGCTTCCGGGAAGCGGGCCTGCAGTGGGCGACCCAATTTGCCTATGATCCCCTCGCTTTTGCGAATCAGAACAGTGACTATCCGACACATTTTCTGAATTTGGCGTACACGCCGAACAAAGCAATCAGTGCAGCGATTGCCTCTGAAATTTTCGACCGGGTGGATCGCAAGCAGCAGTTTGAAGATTTTCCGGCCGATACTGCTTTCGGGGATTTTCTGATGAGTCACCATCAGGACCTCAGCCAGCTGAACGCTGAAGATACTTTCCTCTATTCCAACAACACCGGTACATCTCCGAAAAAGGAGGCAGCATTGGAGCGCATTGCCGGAGTTGGCTCCTCACCGGTTGTTTCATATCCCGGGACAGGAGCTTATTTCCTGGACAAGCTCGAAGATGGAGTCTGGCGCCTGGAAGTGATGCCGGATGCAATTCAGGTTCACGATCCGTTTGAGCGTCCCGATTACAACAAATATAACGTACATCTCGAATGGCATCAGCATCCGATACAGATCAATTTAAGTGATCTGGGAAGCTCATTCCGTGTCGAAGGGCTGAATAATGGCAACAATTTCATTGCGAAAGCCGGCGACGGTACGGTCTCCATCTCCCCGGGAGCGTATCTCTTAACGCGGGAAGGTGTTTCCTCCGGAAGTTGGGGCCCCGACAGCCGGATGGACAGCATTACACTGGGCGAATATCACGCCGTGCCGACTACTACCAAAGATCCGGTTGTCTATCACAGGCCTGCCGAGATGGCCGAGGCAGAACAGCCGCTCAGAGTTGCAGCTAACGTAGCCGGTTTGAGCAAGGGCGATAAGGTAATCTTGCGGGCAAGTCCTCTGGTCGGGGAGAGTCAGAATATCGAGATGGAAGAGATATCGGCTCATTATTATGAGGCGGAGATACCAGGCGAAATGGTTAGTCTCGGCGAGCTGAATTATTGGATTGTGATAGACCGGGAAGGCAATGATAAGTATGTAACATTCCCGGGTAACAATCCGAGTGCACCCTGGCGGTGGAATTTCTATTATGACGATAAATGGAGTGTAAAGGTAATACCCGGGGGCGGGCCAATTGAACTGTGGAATGCCGTCAGTGATTATCAGAAGACAAATACCGGCTTCAGCGGTTGGGACAGTTCAAACCAGTCTGAGCTGGTTGTAACTGAGAATCCCGGACACGTGGTGCGGCGGGTTTCATCAACGAGTCCGACAGCTCACCGACATGTTCTGGGGCTGGCCACAGATATTGATGACAGGCTTAAGGGAATCACTGCTTCCGGGCTTGATTCATATCAAGAGGTAGTCGTTCGTGCGAAGGCGGATTTTGAAAATCCCGCTGACCTGAAAATCGTATTGGTGGATCACAATGCCAACGCATACAGCGCTGTCGTTCCGGTTGACGGGACGCTTCGGGAGCACCGGATCCCGCTCAGTTCATTTGAGCCGGACCGCTTCATGCTGTTGCCGAGATCATATCCCGGCATGATGGAATCGTGGTATGAGACAGGAATGCCAGGTCCCGTTCGAACCCGTCTTATTGAAGAGATCCAGTTTCTCATCGATACCTCCGGCGCTTCTGATTTTGCCGATGAGCGGTACGGATTCGAGATCGAATCGGCCTGGCTGGACGGAGCCCGATAGCATGGTTAATGAACTGATCCCGCTTGAGGTACGTCGCTGCACCATGCAGTTGAAGAGTCCGGCGGAATCTGAAATTTCAATTATTAATACTAAAACAATGAAACATTCTATGAAAAACCTGACTTTGTGTACAGCACTCCTGATATGTGCTTTGTTTATATCAACGGGTAATGATATTTATGCCCAGACAGCCGACTCGGTATCCACCATTGAAATAACCTATGCTGTGGGTGCCGACCTGTCATTTTTAAAATCAGCCGAAGACCGGGGGGTCGAGTTTAAGGAAAATGGTGTAGTAAAACCCGGTTTGGATATTTTAAGGGACCATGGCTACGACTGGATCCGTCTGCGACTCTTTCATTCACCGGACCGGCTGCCCAATGATCTGGAGTATACCATTGCTCTGGCCCGGGATGCAAAAGAACGGGGATTCCGTTTTTTGCTCGACTACCACTATGCCGACAGCTGGGCTGATCCGGGACAGCAGCCTACTCCCGCCGCATGGGATACCACCGATATTGAGGTGCTGGCCGATTCCGTCTATGAATATACCCGTAACACCATCCGGGCTTTCCGGGAAGCCGGAGTGATGCCGGAAATGGTGCAGATCGGAAATGAAGTGAGAAATGGAATGATGTGGCCGCTCGGAAAACTGCCTGAAAACTGGGACTACTTTGCAACTCTCTTTAAAGCGGGTGTCGACGGAGTAGACGCCGGACGCGGGCAGGCACCACGTCCGTTGATTATGCTTCATTACGACAACGGGGCCGACACAAAAGGAGCCAAGCAGTATTACGACAAGTTTAATTCCTATAATATACCCTATGATATCATAGGTCTTTCCTACTATCCCTGGTGGCATGGTAATCTGTTACAGTTGCGGGAAAATTTATTATCACTGGTTGAAAACTACCAGAAGGATATCATCCTTGTTGAAGCAGGTTACAGGCCTCACGAGTATCAGGATCATCCTGCTCCTTATCCCGAAGATATCCCGGGCGGTCCGAGAAAAGCATTTCTGGAGGATGTGAATGAGACATTATTGAATATATCCAGCCCTAAAATTAAAGGGATCTTTTGGTGGGAGCCGGCCGGCGGTTGTGGTCGTGATTATTTTGATGAGGACTGTAACGCGTTGCCGGTAATAAATGTCTTTGACAAATATAAACGCGGTAAAACAGATGCGGATTAATGGAGGTGAATTCAAAACATACTGAAAAAAGTATATCAGGAAGATCTGGTCATCTTTATTCGGGCAAATAAATTCCCCCTTAAAAAAGAGCCTGTCCCGGTAACCCGGGTTAAATATCAACTTAAAACAACAGATCATATGGACCGTAAATCATTTATAAAAAAATCAGCCGCTTCAGCAATGGGATATTCGAGCCTGGCAATGGGAGGTGGTTTATCCATGAGTGGGTTGGCTACCAATCCGAAGGATGTATCTTCCCGTCCTTCGGACCTGAAAATTACAGATATCCGCGGAGTCACCATTGCCTCCAACTATGACTATAACATCATTAAAATTTATACGAATCAGGATATAACCGGAATAGGAGAGGTAAGAGATGCCGGCCGTATCGGACAGGCATTGATGATAAAGCCCTATCTGATCGGAAAAGATCCTCTCGATATTCCTTCCATCCTGAGAAGTGTCTGGCATATAAACGGTCATGGCCGGTACGGCGGTGGATACAGCGCTGTAGATATAGCGTTGATGGATCTTGCCGGTAAGGCACTGGGCTGGCCCTGCTGGAAGCTGTTGTCGGGAAATAAGGTACGCGATGAAATCGAAGTCTATGCAGATACCTTTGGCTCCGAAGACCAGGAGGCAAATAAAAGGTACATGCAGGAAAGACTGGATCTGGGTTTCCGGCACTACAAGATGGACCTCCGCCCCTGGTACCTGGAAGACATACCGGGTGCCCAGATACAACTTGGTTCCGGTAACAGTCCCTGGCAGCGCCTTCCGACGGAGAAGGGACTGGAAATCTGGGGAGAATATGTACAGACGGTCCGGGATGTGATCGGATACGATGTGACGCTGGGAGCCGATCATTTTGGTTACCTTAATACCGAAATGGGAATCAGGCTGGGCGAATTTATGGCGGATTCCAGATTCAGCCTGGCCTATATCGAAGATGTGGTAAATTTCCCCAGAGAAAATTCGGTAAACATCAACAAAGCGATCACGGCAGACTCGCCCACTCCTACGCTGGGTTTCGAGGACATCGGCTGGGGACTGGAAGGATACCGGCCGTTCATCGATAATGCTGCTGTTAACATTATCCATCCCGATCCTCTTACTTCCGGCGGAATGATAGAAACCAAAAAGATTGCCGATTACGCCCGTTGGTTTGGTATTCCTACGATGCTGCATTATGCCGGATCTCCTGTAGGTACAATGGCCAGCGTACATTTGGCTGCAACAATCCAGAATTTCATCTCGTTGGAAAATCATGCCCTTGAGATGCCCTGGTGGGAAGACTTGGTCACAGGTGTCGACACACCGCTGATCCGGAATGGACGAATCAAAGTTCCCGATGCGCCGGGATTGGGTATCGAACTGAACGAAGAAGTAGCCAGAAAGCATCAGCGGGAAGCCGAATACCTCCCTTACGATCCGGGATATTTTGAACCGACGCCTGAATTTGATCAGCACATAACCATGCGTGAGGCGCAGGAAAAGGATCTGATCGGAGGCTGGGATACATCCATAATGGGTCCGTGGTGGCACATTAATGACGACGGAGAATACGGATACTTCGAGTCACAAAGATAACAAATTGGACCTGACAATTTTTGCCATAAACCACCATTTAAAGATAAACAAGCTTAAACATGACACAGGAAAATACCCGACTAATCAAAAACTCATACGGCACCGGGGGTGTAAAATTTTCCGGCATTTTATTACTCATCCTGTTGCTCTTTGTTACGATATCGGCCCGTGCCCAGGATTCAGCAATTTTACAGCGGTCACTGGACAGCGCCCATGAGATAAATATGGAGTTGTCTTCTGAAACCGCCGATTACAAAGTACTGCTTGGGGCCGGTGATCAGGATGAAGAGACCGTTAAGGGTATAAAACATTACGGACATCTGTCTATCGCCCCGGAAGGGAATACGCCGGTCACAAATTTCGGTCGTGAAGAGATAGTGTATTATGTCATGGAAGGAACGGGAATGCTTCATTACGACGGACAGCACATCCCCGTAAGCAAGAACGATTTCTTTTATGTACCTGTACATACCGATCACGGATTTTTAAATCCACGTGAACGACCGCTGAATGTGATGGTGATGGGTTTTGAAATACCTGAAGAGAGAGAAATTGAACCGACTTCCGAACTTATGCTGGCCAGTGCGGATGAGGTGCCTTTTGAGGTTTTGGAAGATCATGGACACGGACCGACAAGCAGTTTTCAGTTACTCATGGGGACCACACGCAGCAAACGAGACCGTCTTGCTGCTGCCTGGCAGGTGAACAGTTTATATGTGATCGATTTTGAACCCGGAGGAACCAACGTCCCCCATCGCCATCCGCGTGAAGAAGAGATTTATTTCGTGTTACAGGGACACGGGGAGATGGTGGCCGGTGAGACTTCCGACGGCGAAGAAATGCGTTATTCTGCTGAACCAGGTGATTTGTTCTTTTTCGGCAGAAATGAACTGGTTGGTTTCTACAGCGATGAAGATGCAGAGGAGCACGCCAGGATTCTTGCAGTCAGGTATAAATATCCGGAGCAGGAGTAATCAAAAAAGGAGCATCCGATAAGGAAATTGAGGTTGTTCAAAAAAATAAAATATGAACCTCTTATTAAAGAATTAAGGTATCCTGGTTCTATTTCGAGCGTCATCCCCTTAATGAGGTTGTCCAAAAAGTTGATTTTATAATAACTGCGCCTAAATAATTAAAGTTTGATCAAAGCCATCC
>CAZPWQ010000033.1:15507-30833 GCA_964590495.1 uncultured Balneolaceae bacterium | reverse complement strand
ACCAAGGTAAGTGTTTCCAAAGCCCTTCGGGATCATCCGGATATTTCTGAAGAAACAAGAAAGAAAGTCAAAAAAATGGCAAACAAGATGGGATATCGTCCTAATCTTGTTGCTCGCTCCCTGACATCCAAAAAGACGAATATCATAGGAGTTATTGTTCCAAAAATAGCACATACCTTTTTTTCTGCTGTTATTCAGGGTATTTATCAGGCAGCCTTACAAACTGACTATGAGGTGATTTTAGGTATTTCCATGGAAGATGCCGAACTGGAAAAAAAACATGTTGAATCAATGCTTGATATGAGGGTTGAAGGTCTGCTCGTTTCCATTTCTGAAAAGACAAAAGACATGACGAGTTTTGAAAATGTACGCAAAATGGGCGTTGACCTGGTTTTTTATGATCGAGGTTATATCAGCGATGAGTTTACTTATATAAAAGTAGAAGACCGTGAAGGTGCCCGGAAGGGAGTCAGGCATATGATTAATCAGGGTTATAAGGATATTGCTCACCTTTCAGGAAAATTGGAGACCGAGAATAGAAAGGATCGTAATATTGGAAAAATTGGGCAGGAGCGATTTTTGGGATATTGTGATGCTCTGAAAGAGGCAAACTTTGAAATAAATGAAAACGCAATTGTAGAAGGCGCGTATGGCGAGGAAGATGGATATAAAGGATTTGGCCAGCTCCTGAAGCAGTACGGAAAACCGGAAGCATTGTTCTGTGTTACCTATCCTGTGGGAGTGGGAGCTTTGCGGTCTATGCTTGACCACGGCATCGATCCGGGTGATATACCGATACTCTCTTTTGGAAGCAGCGAGTTTAATCAATACCTGTCTCATCCTTTCATTTGTATCGAACAACCCTCATTTGAATTGGGACAGAGTGCTTACAAACGGCTGCTAGCAGAGATAAATTCAGAAGGAAAAATAAAACCAGAATTGATAACCCTTCCTATTGATGTAATTGATAAATAACTTTTGTTTCTTAAATAATGGGTTATAAAACATATCATTAATTTAGTACTAGAAAATATGAGTAAAAATAATAATATCTCGCGTAAGGATTTTTTGAAGAAGTCAGCTCTAATTTCAGCAGGCGCCTCGGTAGGATTGAGTGCAAAAAGCTACAGTAATATTATGGGTTCCAACGACCGGGTAAGGGTAGGTATCGTTGGATTCTCAAACAGAGCCAGGGGATCTCTCATTCCATCATTCCTGCAACATTCCGAAGAACTTAACTTTGAATTAACTGCTGTTTCCGATATCTGGAATCGCCGCCGAAATGAAGGCGCCGCTTTTGTGAAAGAACAATCGGGCAAAACAATAGAAAAGGCCCGAAATAATGAAGAGTTATACGAAAGGGGAGATATCGATGCCGTAATTATCAGCACGGCAGATTTTCAGCATGCATTGCATTGTAAGCAGGCCGTGGAAGCCGGATGCGATGCGTATGTGGAAAAACCTTTTGCGGAGACTATGGAAGACAACCGTGCGGGGCTTGATGCAGTGGAGCGTTCCGGTAAAATCGTACAGATCGGCTCACAAAGAAGAAGTGGCAGGAACTATCATGCAGCTGCAGATTATATCAAATCCGGTAAATTTGGAGATATTGTTAATGTGGAAATGACCTGGAATGTAAACCAGCCGGGCCGATGGAGACTTCCCGAACTTACCAAAGAAATCCGCGAGGAGGATACCGATTGGGAACGCTATTTAATGAATCGTCCCCACGAGCCATGGGACCCGCGAAAATATTTAGAGTATCGGCTGTTTTGGCCATATTCTTCCGGTATTCCGGGGCAGTGGATGTCTCATCAGATCGATACCGTCCATTGGTTCAGTGATCTGCCTCATCCACGCAGTGTTGCTGCCAATGGTGGAATATATCTATGGAATGACGGCAGGGAAAACTTTGATACGATGACTGCTGTATTTGACTATGGTCCGCTGAACGACAAATCCAAGGGTTTCCAGGTGGTTTATTCTTCCCGTTTTACCAATTCTGCAGGAGGAGTAAAAGAAATTTATTATTCCAATGGCGGCGAACTTAATCTGGCAACCAATAAAGTCACGCCTAATGGCGGACTGGGCGAACGGCATGCTTCGGCCATGGGTATGGAGCCTAACCTCTTGCAGGAATATTCTCTTGCGGATGCTGTAAAAGCAGAAACCGGCGCTGATACAGGGGCTGACAACATGACCTCTTCACATATGCGAAACTGGATGGAATCTGTAAGAAGTCGTGAAGAGCCCAATGCAAGTGTGAGGGCAGGTTATAATCATTCTGTCGCCAATATTATGACTACGGCAGCATTACGTACCGGCAAGTATGTAACCTTTGATGAGGAAAGGCAGGAAGTATTAGCCGGAGGTGAGGTATTTAAATATTAAGGCCATCGCTGATGATTTTCCGTAAAGACTTCACCATCTGTTGAGCTGTATAGAACAATCAATCATGTGATCAGGAGTCAGAATTCAGAATCGATCAATTTTGATGAATTTGATTCTTGTATTCAGAATTCCCTATATAGAATGCGAATAAATATTTTAAAAATTTTATGATCAGCACCTCTGTAATAAATATCGTAATAATCCTTCTCGTCTTATTTAGTGCAGGCAATAGCAGCCAAAAGAAAAATGTCGAAGCAGCTTCATCAGATAACCTGATTTTAAATGAAGATAACAACATTGAACTGAAAAGGAATGATGCTGAAGAAAAGGTAGATGTATTCATCAACGGGAAACTCTTTACTTCCTACATGTACTCCGAAAAATTTAAAAAGCCGGTACTTTATCCTGTTAAGACTTCTCGAGGAAGCGTTATAACCAGAGGCTTCCCCCTGAATCCCCGTCCGGGAGAGCGGACAGATCATCCCCATCACGTGGGTTTATGGTTCAATTACGGTGATGTGAACGGGCTGGATTTTTGGAATAATTCTGACAAAGTTTCTAATGATAAAATAAGTAACTATGGTTCTATCCGTCATAAAGGAATTAATAACATCAGCAGTGGTGAAGACCAAGGAGAGCTGAATGTTTCAATGGAGTGGATTAATTCTGAGGGTAAAATATTACTTGAGGAAAACACTTCTTTTATCTTCAGGGGAATAGATAATAAGAGATCTATAGATAGGATTACGAAATTAACAGCCGTCGATAAAGAGGTTTCCCTGAAGGATAATAAAGAAGGAATGCTAGGTATGCGAATGGCCCGTGAACTCGAGCATCCGGAGGAAAATGAAAATGCTATCGCTACCGGGATGTACAGAAGCAGCGAAGGCGTGGAGGGTATCGATGTATGGGGTACCAGGGGCAAATGGATGAATTTATCCGGCAAGATAGATAATGAAAGTACATCCGTGGCTATTCTGGACCACCCGGATAATGTTGGTTATCCGACTTACTGGCATGCCAGGGGGTATGGGTTGTATGCAGCAAATCCTTTAGGACAGAAGGCACTGAGTGACGGGAAAGAAGAACTGAATTTTAAACTTTCTGCGGGAGAATCCGTTACTTTTAAGCATCGAATAATAATTTATTCCGGTGAAGCAGTTTCCTATGAACAGGTAAATAAGGATTGGGAGGCATTTAGCAGATAATAACTTAGTGATGATTACAACTGAAGCTACGCTGTCAATAAATTGATACCTGCAGATCGGAAAGGCAGATGAATTAAATGGCATCTTATATATCAGCTATAAGCTGATATGAGTTAATGAACAAATTGTACTATTATTTGCAAATCCAACCAAATTTGATTAATTAAAGTTTTAGCCAATCGGCCTACAAAATAAAGCCTAATACATTGGATAAATGATTAAATGTAGGTGGAATTAGTCAAGAAAACTTAACCGGTAACTTATTATTTAAAATTTAAAATTAAACCATGATCATTGCTGATTTGGACAAAACCGAAGGTCGGACTTTCCCGGCCCGGCGGCTTACTAAAAATATTGCGGGGGGAGCTTCTCCGATCCAGACCGAAAATTTTTCTCTCGGAATCGTAACTCTTGAACCCAACGGCGGGCAGGTGCCGTGGCACAATCACCAGCAGGAAGAGATTTATTTTATTCTGGAAGGCAAGGGTGAAATGTGTCTGGGATCGGAACGGAACGAAATAACATCAGGTCAAACAGTCTATATTCCTTCCGGCGTTTTTCACCAGCTTACCAATATTGAAAATACTCCCCTGAAATTTGTTTATTGCTATGGCCCGGCCGGAGATGTTGATCACTGGCGCCAGGAATTGGAGGGAACACTGCCGAAAGCTGGAGAAGATGTACCGGCACTTCCGGAAGGAGCCTGGCCGCAGTGTACGGAGCCGGCAGAGGATTAGTTATGAGTTAACTGGTTATTGGTTATTTAAAACAGATTCAACACGAATTAACCAAATAACAAATAACTGATAATTTATAGGGACCTGAATTTTTAAAGCAAAAAATATTAATGAGTGATCAAGTAACAACACACAAGGTAGGAATAATAATGAACGGCGTTACCGGCCGCATGGGAACGAATCAGCATTTGCTGCGTTCTATTGTACCGATAATACGCCAGGGTGGGGTTAAGTTAAGTGATAACGAAGTAATTATGCCGGATCCTGTGCTTATGGGACGTAATCCCGCCAAGCTTAAAAAGCTTTCGCAGCAGACTGGAATTGAGGACTGGACAACAGATTTGGATTCGGTGCTCGAAAAAGATAAATATCAGATTTATTTCGATGCACAACGAACCGATCTTCGTTTTAAAAGCGTGAAAAAAGCTGTTGGCGCCGGCAAACATATTTATTGTGAAAAACCGACGGCGCTGACTACTTCAGATGCCGTGAAACTGCATCATATTGCCGAAGAAGGTGGAGTTAAGCACGGGGTTGTCCAGGATAAACTATGGCTGCCGGGCCTGGTAAAATTGAAGCAGCTTAAAGAGCAGGGCTTCTTCGGCCGAATTCTATCGGTAAAGGCCGATTTCGGCTACTGGGTATTTGAAGGCGATACCGTACCGCCACAACGCCCCTCCTGGAACTACCGGGAAGAGGACGGAGGGGGTATTATCCTCGATATGTTTTGTCACTGGCGATATGTGTTGGATAATCTTTTTGGTGACGTAAAATCTGTTTCATGCCTTGGGGTTACACATCTTGAAAAACGCTACGAGGAGGATGGCACACCTTACGAAGCAACGGCTGATGACGCCGCTTACGCTATTTTTGAGTTGGAGGATGGAGTGGTTGCTCAATTTAATTCTTCCTGGATCACCCGAGTTCGACGTGATGATCTGGTGACTTTCCAGGTGGACGGAACGAAAGGTTCGGCAGTGGCCGGGCTGCGTGAAGCGTGGATCCAGCCCTATTCCGCAACTCCCAAACCCGTCTGGAATCCGGATGTGGATAATGATCACAATTTCCGGGACGACTGGATAAAATTGCCCGACCAGCAGGAATTTGATAATGCATTTAAGATCCAGTGGGAGCTCTTTCTGCGGCATGTAGTCAAAGACGAACCTTTTCGCTGGAATCTTTTGGAAGCGGCCAAAGGTGTGCAGCTGGCCGAAATAGGATACGAGGCCTCGGAAAAGCGGGCATGGATTGATGTGCCGGATTTGGTGTGAGAAATCGATTCACCCTCATCCTAAATCCGGGGCTGTCCCAAAAGTCTTTTTGGTTTTTGAAAACTTAAATTATTTAGGTGTAGACCTCCAAGGTTTCAAAAACCTTGGAGGTCTCCTCGAAAACAAAATAAAATCTTAAAAAAATTAACTGATATTTATTGAAAAATGACTTTTTGGACAGCCTCGGACTTTTTGAATGATGAGTTGAGTGAACAACGAGTCATCCCTCTCCCTGTGGGAGAGGGGCCGCCCTGCTCATCGAAGCCTTGGCGTAGTTGAGGGGGAGAGGGCAAACATGGCAACGTTCAGTTAACACTTTATATAAGGAACAATTAGGAAATGAAAATACAGAACGATCTTACAATTAAAGATCTGAAACAACCGCTTCAGCAATTCTGGGAAATATCGGCCCAAAAAATACGACTAATCCGTAAAGAGTACGATACCTCTCAGGGTTCTCCCGTTTTTACAGAAGATGGTAAATACACAACCAGGGGATGGACCGAGTGGACCCAGGGATTCCAGTTTGGAGCCGAAATCATTCAATTTGATGCCACAGATGAACGTGAATTCCTGGACCTGGGACGCGAGGCAACGGTTGAACTGATGGCCCATCATGTCACACACATTGGCGTTCATGATCATGGCTTCAATAATGTCAGCACGTATGGCGCACTTCGGCGTCTTTTTGGGGAAGGACGCATTGAGGGCAATGAATGGGAACGTGTTTTTTACGACCTGGCACTCAAGAGTACGGGGGCCGTGCAGGCCTCCCGCTGGACAGAAACAGCGAACGGAGAAGGATTTATTCATTCGTTTAACGGACCTCATTCTCTTTTTGTGGATACGGTCAGAACCTTGCGTGCCCTGGCGCTCAGTTACCGGCTGGGTCATGTGCTGTACGGTGAGCATGACGAGCAGATTTCACTGCTGGAGCGGCTGATTCAGCATGCACGTGCCACCGCTGATTACAATATTTATTACGGAGAGGGCAGGGATTCCTATGATCTTCGCGGAAGGACCGCACATGAAGCAGTATTTAATGTGACCGACGGACAGTTTCGTTGTCCGAATTCACAACAGGGATTTTCTCCTTTTTCAACATGGACCCGGGGATTGGCGTGGGCAATGTGCGGGTATCCGGAACAACTTGAATTTGTTGCTACGGTGCAGGATGATGAACTCGAGCCGTACGGCGGACGGAATTCCATTGAATCAATGATGCAAAAAGCGGCTCTGGCTACCTGCGATTTCTATGTTGAAAACTCATCGCTGGATGGAATTCCATACTGGGATACCGGTGCTCCCGATCTGCATAAACTTGGCGACTATACCCAACAACCGGCGGATCCGTACAATGAATTCGAACCTGTTGACAGTTCTGCTGCGGCAATCGCTGCCCAGGGTCTGTTGCGATTGGGACATTACCTGAAGTCTAAAGGTGAAGAGGGAAAAGGAAGCCGATACTGGCAAGCCGGTCTTACGGTAACACAAACTTTGTTAGAAAAGCCATACCTGAGCACTGATAATTCTCATCAGGGACTGCTGCTTCACTCCGTTTATCACAGGCCGAATGGATGGGATTATATTCCGCCGGGTCAGGAAATCCCCTGCGGAGAATCCAGCATGTGGGGTGATTATCATATTCGTGAGTTGGCGTTATATTTGTCACGCATGGCTGGTGATGAGCCTTACTACACGTTTTTCAATGGAATCGAAGATGAGGAAGGATTATGAAACCAGTTGCTTTGATCACCGGAGGGTCCAGAGGTATTGGTCTGGGCATTGCAAAGAAATTAGCCGGTAACGGGTACAATGTAGCCATTAATGGTGTTCGCGGAGCAGACCGGGTACAGGATGTATTGGAACAACTCACATCCACAGGTGCCGATGCTATTTATTGTCAGGGTGATATCAGTTCCGCCTCAGACCGGGAATCGATTATCAGCAAGATCAGCTCCCGTTTTGGGCGGCTGAATGTTCTTGTGAATAACGCCGGTGTGGCACCGAAGGAACGGAAAGATCCCCTGGAGGCAACAGAAGAAAGTTTTGAGAGGGTCATGCGTATTAATCTTAAAGGCCCTTATTTTCTTACCCAGGCTGTTGCCCGCTGGATGGTTGAACAGAAAGAAAGTGATGATTCCTTTACGGGCAGTATAATTAATGTTGGATCGATATCAGCGACATATGTTTCTCCGGAACGGGGGGAATACTGCATGTCAAAGGCGGGACTGGCCATGCACAGTAAAATTTGGGCGGTAAGACTGGCTGAGTTTCAGATTCCTGTTTTTGAAGTTCGTCCGGGTATTGTCAAAACCGATATGACGTCGGTGGTAGAGGATAAATATGACAAACTTATTGCTGATGGATTAACGGTCCAGCGGCGATGGGGATTCCCGGAAGATGTTGGGAAGACGGTTTTAACGTTGGTACAGGGAAATTTTCCCTATTCCACAGGACAAGTTGTGATGGTGGATGGCGGACTTTCTATTCAAAGGCTGTGATTTCTATGAATAATCGATCGAAGCAATGAAAATTGTCTTACTTTTTATTATTAAACACAAGTGTGGTGTCAACGATAAAATGTCGGGTTTACGATTACATGACACTAGTTGATGATACGGAACTAAACCGGGTCAATATAAATCTCTTTTATGATGAAGGATACTTCTGCAAAACCAGATGAAATTCAAAAAACAGATGATCAGGATCATTTGCCTGAGAAAGAATCTGCCGATAATGGCATCGGAATAGTGAAATGGGCAGGATTCTTTGGCGGCTTGTTTGTCTTCCTCTTGATGCTGTTTTCGAGTCCGCCGGAAGGATTGAGCCTGGAAGGATGGCGAACTGCAGCAGTGGCAACCCTGATGGCCACCTGGTGGGTGACCGAAGTTATGCCGATAGCAGGAACAGCACTTTTGCCTCTGGTACTGTTTCCCATTCTGGGAATTGCCGATATCGAAACTTCAGCCACGCCGTATGCCCATCCGATGATTTACCTGTTTCTGGGAGGATTTATTATTGCCATAGCCATGCAAAGATGGGATCTGCATCGAAGAATTGCTCTAAATATCATAAAGTTTATTGGTTCCAAACCCAGGAGCATAATAGCCGGATTTATTGTTTCGTCTGCTTTCATGAGTATGTGGGTTAGTAATACTGCCGCTACTATGATGATGCTGCCTATCGGACTGTCTGTAATTGAACTGACAAAAACGGTGAAGGACAGAGACGGAGATCAACTGCAGTATAGAAATTTTGCCATTGTCCTGATGCTTGCGATAGCATATGCCGCCAATGTCGGTGGGTTGGGAACCGTCATCGGAACGCCGACCAACGCCCTGATGATTGCCTTCGTCGAAGATGCTTACGGAATGGAGATCTCTTTTGTTCAATGGATGACGCTGGGTATCCCGGTTGTTGTATTGGGACTGCCGGTAATATTCTACACCCTGGCGAACCTGGTATTTCCCGTCCACCTGCAGTCACTTCCCGGGGGGAAGGAATACATTCAGAGTGAGGTAAAACGTTTGGGAAAGATCTCCAAACCGGAAAAGATGGTTGCTATTGTTTTTACCCTTGTAGCAGTACTCTGGATCACGCGTCCCCTTCTGGAAGGAATTATACCACAAATATCGGATGCGGGTATCGCTATTTTCGGAGCACTGCTGTTATTTCTCATTCCTGTTAATTTGGGAAAAGCCGTGTTTCTCATGAGATGGAAAGATGCTGAAGAACTTCCGTGGGGTGTTTTAATTCTCTTCGGCGGAGGTTTGACTCTTGCCGGAGCAATTCAGCGGACAGGTCTGGCCGAGTGGGTTGGCGGACATTTCGGCATTTTGGGAGGATGGCCGGTTATCCTTGCCATATTCATCATAGCTGCCGTCATCATTATGTTTACGGAATTGGCAAGCAATTCAGCAACTGCCGCCGCCTTTTTACCTGTAATTGGGTCAGTTGCCATTGGTATTGGACAGGATCCCTTGCTGTTTGCGGTGCCGATCGCCATGGTTGCCAGCTGTGCATTTATGCTTCCGGTTGCAACCCCACCCAATGCCATCGTTTACGGCAGCGGGGTGATGTCGATTCCCCAAATGTCGAAAGCCGGACTGACTCTTAACCTGTTTTTTGCGATACTGATTTCGGTATTGACTTATACGCTGTTTGCTTATTTACTCGGCATTGAAATCGGAACCGTTCCCGCAGGAATTACTCCCTGATCAAAATCTGAAAAATTATGTCTGATTATTATAACCGCTTTACTTTTTTGATCCTGCTCCTGACATCGTTTCTGCTTGGGGCAGTTAGTGAATGTGAGGCCCAGAATTACGCCGTTACTGTTACTGCCGGAGCGCTGGACCGTTCCGGTACGATAGCTTCTTTTCATTTCCCGGGTGAAGTACGGCCTGGTGTTTACAGGATGGAAAGTGAGGAAGGCGAGTCGGTATATTTACAGGTCGATAACAATAATGAAGGCCGGTTTATAATTGAAGATCTGAAAGCTGGCTCATCCAGAACTTACAACATGGTTGTCGAAGAAAATTTGGATTCACCTTCTGTAGCCGGCGTTGAAAGTTCCTCGGATCAGAACACGATCACATTCCGGTCGGAAGGAAATGATGTGCTTTCCTATTTTCATGGCATGAATAACCCGCCCGCTGAACTGGATGAGAGATACCGGCGCGGAGGATATATCCATCCCGTTTATTCGCCGGGCGGGGTGGTTTTGACCAATCACCTTGATACAGAAATGCATCCGCATCATTACGGAATTTGGTCGGCGTGGACCAGCACCCGGTTCCAGGGTCGCACTCCGGATTTCTGGAATGTTCAAGACAATACCGGCAGAGTTGATCACGGTGATTCTCTTGAGATTGCATGGGATGGTCCGGTCCACGGAGGACTCCGCGCAAAAAATTATTTTGTAGACCTTTCCGCATCTGCGCCGGTCGTTGCTCTTAATGAAGAGTGGGAGATTACTGTTTATGACAAAACTGCCGGCAACGATCAATATCATATTTTTGATCTCAAAGCAACTCACACAGCCAATACGGCACAACCGCTTGTTTTGGCAGAATACAATTATGGCGGAGTCGCGTTTCGGGGTCATGAGAACTGGAATGACCCGGAAAACGTATCTTTCTTGACGTCGGAGGGGAATGACCGAAGCAATGGTAATGAAACAAGAGCACGATGGAGCCATATGGGGGGAATAGTGGATGGTGAACGTGCCGGTATAGCAGTTTTAGGTCATCCTGATAATTATCGCTCTCCTCAACCGGTTCGCATCCATCCCGGTATAGCCTACTTTGTTTATTCTCCTATGCAATTGGGAGAGATGATAATAGAACCGGGTTCTCCCTATACCGTTAGATACCGCTATGTCACTTACGACGGTGAGCCCGACCCGGATGAATTGAATCGCCTGTGGAATGATTATGCCTATCCGCCGGGGGTTACGGTTGTTGCCAGGTAAAAATAGAACACGGATTTAGCGGATGGAGTGGATATTCGCAGATTAAAAACGAAGCTGATGATTAGTTATATGAATATATTACCAATACTTATTAAGGGATGGAAAAAGTGGATTTTTCAGGTGAGTTTTCTTGCCGGATTACTTCTTCTTGGAGGTTGTGGCCCAGAACCAGCATCAGAGCAAAGGTTAAATGCTGAGGATATAGCCCCTTTTGTAGAGCCTGATTTTCCTTTTATTACTACATCTGTGGACGCACGGAATTTGGGTCCGGCATTCCCGGATGATAATATAACGCCCAGATGTCTGGCTCTTCGTCTTGGTGAAGAGGCTTTTGCCTGTTTCGATACGGATATGCTGCGCTGGTCGGCAGCCTGGACCGGAGAGTTTCTCCCGATGGTTACAATGGCCCAGATCTCATATCGAGACTTCCATAATAAAAATAATCAAATTCCTGAGATTTCGGGTGAACCAAAAATAGCGACGGGTCTATATCCCGGATGGAGCGGTTCCGATCAGGAGTTTACCGATCCGCGTCCACCGGCGCAAAACAATGACACCTCATGGGGGCCGATACCCCAGGAAATGGGCCGCTGGAATGGTGTTTATCTCGAAGGAAGGGATGTGGTATTGTCTTACACAGTTCAGGGGACGGATATCTATGAAAAACCGGGAAGTATGAGTGCGGATAGGGAAACTGCTTTTACCAGAACCATTCAAATTGATGAACTTCAGGAGACACTTTCTCTCGTTGCTGCCGAGGTGTCGAACGGAACCGGAAGCGAAATCACCGACAGTACAGCTTTTATTTACCATGGAGAAAATGAGGAGTTGGTTACGGCGATTGGTCTGTCAGGCAATGCTTCCGGAGTAGAATTGGACATCACGGAAAATCGCTATGCTACTGCCCGGCTTTCTTCCCAAAATAAAAATCTGGAATTTACATTGATTGTCTGGCAGGGACCTGCCGGCAACAAGGAAACTTTTGTGCAGATGCTGAACGAAGCGGATGCGGAAGTTCCGGATTTCCGCGATGGTGGTCCGCCGCACTGGACGGAGTCGGTTCAAACCCGGGGACATCTTGCACCAGATACATCAGCTTATGTCACAGATAAAATTAACCTGCCGATACCTAATCCCTGGAAACGAAATGTTCGTGTTACCGATGTTGCCTTTTTTGGGCCAAATCGCGCCGCACTGGTTACTTTTGAAGGGGATGTCTGGACGGTGGATGGCATCGACCGGGAGCTTGACAACGTAACCTGGCGGCGTTTTGCTTCGGGATTATACGAGCCGCAGAGCATCGAAGTGGTAGACGATACCGTCTATGTTTTCGGAAGGGAGGGAATTGTACGATTTCATGATCTTAACGATGATGGAGTGGCTGATTTCTACGAGAATTTTTCCAATTTGATGGCTCAGTCGATAGAAAGCAGGGAGTGGCCCACGGGTTTAGTTGCAGATCCCGACGGCGGATTCTATGTGTCCAAATTCGGACCTCTTGATATGGGACCACAAACTTCTTCGCCCAAATTAATGCCGGGGTTCCGGGCAGGCTCCAGGCACGGCGGATCCATCATAAAAGTTTCGCCCGATGGGCGCAGTATTAAACATTATGCTACCGGTTTCCGGGGAGCATACATTGGAATAAATCCTGAGACCGGTGTAGTGTCGGCCTCCGATCAGCAGGGACATTTTGTGCCTTCCACCGAAATTCTGCTTGTTGAAGAAGGAGATTATTATGGTGTACCGGCAACGGCACACAGAGATCCTGTTCCTGACATAACTCCACCGCTGACCTGGATTCCCCACAGCGTCGACCGGTCGGGTACCAGCCAGGTTTGGGTAACGGATGACCGGATGGGGCCGTTACAGAATAAAATTGTGCATTTTTCATACGGACGTCCGGGATTATTCCAGGTAATAATTGACAGTACCGCCAATGCCCTGCAGGGAGGAGTATCCTTTATACCGGGTAATTATGGAGCACCTACAATGAAAGGTGCCAGAGGTCCTCATGACGGGCAGATATATATCACCGGATTTAATGTCTGGGATACGAATTCCGAAGAGGTAAGCGATTTTATTCGCTTGCGCTATACCGGTTTGCCGAGTCCTCTTCCGACAGATTTCAGTGTCAATGAAGGCGGGTTGGTACTTCAGTTCGAATCCGAACTGCATGAGCAAACCGCCACCGATCCTGGAAGTTACCGCGTAAAGCGATGGAACTATAAAAGATCAGAAGAGTATGGATCCGGACATTATAAATTGGACGGGAATCCCGGAGAGGAGATTTTGCCTGTATTTTCCGCTCATCTGTCAGATGATAAACGGAGCGTTTTCCTGGTAATTCCGAATATGGAGGAAGTGATGCAGATGGAGGTTTCTTATCGTATTCTAACAGAAGAAGAAACACCCATTCATGACGATTTCTGGTTTACGGTGAATGACCTGGCAAATATAGATCTTATTGCTGAAGATTTCAGCAATCTGGATGCAGAGAATCTGATGGTTCAGGCGGGAAACCGGGAAGTGGAAGATGCGATCGAACAGCCGGCTACAGCAGAACGGGGCGAACAGTTATTTCAGCGTACCGGATGCCAGGGCTGTCATGCGGTGTCTGAATCCCAGACATCAAAATCAGCTCCTCCAATGCATGGTCTGTTTGGTTCAACACGGCAGTTCGAAGATGGAACAACGGCAATTGCCGATGAGGACTATATCCGTGAATCTCTGCTGGATCCGAATAGTAAAATGGTAAAAGGATACGAGAGGGGGATGCCGCCGTTCCGGGGTATTCTTTCTGAAGCTGAAATTGAATCGATTATCCTTTATATAAAATCTCTGTCTGAGGAGGAAAGCTGAGGAATTGGCCCAAATTTACATTAAAAATCGAATACAAAATAAACAGACAAGTGAAATTAGGAAAATATTCTTTTGGAGTCGGAGACCGTTTTGCCCATCAGGGCCATGCACAATTAAATGCTATAATTAAAGCTCAAAACGAAGGTGTAAATATTACGCCTGTTTGGAATAAATCACACCGGGAGCATATTATTATTCAATCTTCTCATGAAGAAACCCGGGAAGAAGCCGACACCGCAATTAATGAAGCAGGATGGAACGACGCGTATTTTGTCGATGCCGATCATATCAATATGGATAATGTAGATGAATTTCTGGAATATTCGGATTTCTTTACGATTGACGTGGCCGAGCAAATAGGTGTTCCGGCAGACGATGATCTGATTGACAGCTTTGTGAAAAATAACCGTAATTTTATCGGCTCTCTGCAGATTAAAGGCATTGATGAAACTTTTGAGGTGTCCGAATCACTAATCAGGGAGATGGGATCCATGTTTTTAAATGCGGCGATCGAAGTCGAAAAAGTTTACAGCTATATCGCCGGACAGAAAGATCCGGATGAGATTGTTATCGAAGTTTCCATGGATGAAGTGGAACAGCCACAGACGCCGGTTGAGCTTTTCTTCATCCTGAAGATGCTTGCTGATCTTGAGGTGCCGGTTAACACGATTGCACCAAAATTCACAGGCCGTTTTAACAAAGGTGTCGACTATGTAGGAGATACGGATGCTTTTGCCCGTGAGTTTGAGCAGGACCTGATGGTCATCAATCATGCAGTAACAAAGTATGGACTTCCGGCTGATCTTAAGCTGAGCATGCATTCTGGCAGCGATAAATTTTCGCTTTATCCTTTGATAAATTCGATCCTTGAAAAGCATGACAAGGGAATACACGTTAAAACTTCCGGTACCACATGGCTGGAGGAACTTATCGGCCTGTCGCTTTCCGGCAGTGAAGGTTTGAATATCGCCCAAAAAATATACCGGCAGGCCCTGGATCGTTATGATGAGTTAACCGGCCCTTATAAAACTGTGTTGGATATAGAAAAATCAGAATTGCCTGATTACGCTGAGGTAGAAAGCTGGAGCGGCGAGAAGTTTGCTAATGCTCTGCGTCACGATCAGGAGCATTCAGATTTTAATCCACATTTTAGACAACTGTTGCACTGCGCCTACAAAATAGCCGCCGGTTTAGGTGATGAATTTGTTAATGCGCTGGAAAAGCATGAAGAAAGTATTGCACCAAACGTAACAGGAAACTTGTTTGAGAGGCACATAAAGCCCTTGTTTCTAAAGTAGTGTGGTGTCAACGATAAAATGTCGGGTGAAACCTGACAGGTTTACGAATGACATGACACCAAAATAGAATGAAATAAAGTTGA
>CAZPWQ010000033.1:0-15407 GCA_964590495.1 uncultured Balneolaceae bacterium | reverse complement strand
AAACCTGACAGGTTTACGAATGACATGACACCAAAATAGAATGAAATAAAGTTGACAATCAGCGAAGCCAGCGGGCGAGTTTAAGCCTACAGATTTCGCCAATTTATGAAAAAATCAACAACCCCCTTTAATTCCCCCTTTGCTAAGGGGAATTTACGGAGTGATTTCAGATTTTTGTATTAGCTATAACAATTCTCCCCTTATGAAGGGGAGATACAGAGGGGTTGCCGATAAGGATGTTTAACATATAATCGGCTTTTTCTTAAACTGCTGCTAAATAAAAAGAAGAAATGAAACGAAATGCTTTTAAAATGAAGCTGAAACCCGGCTTTGAAGAGGAATACAAAAAACGGCACGACGAAATATGGCCTGAGCTCGAAGCGATTCTTTCGGAAGCGGGTATAAAGAATTATTCGATATTCCTGGATGAAGAGACATTGACCTTATTTGCCTACCAGGAACTTGAGGAAGGGCATGAAGATGTAGCATCAAATCCGGTCGTAAGAAAATGGTGGTCTTACATGAAAGATATTATGGAGACAAATCCCGATGATTCACCGGTGGAGGAGCCGCTGGAAGAGGTTTTTCATATGGAGTAAGTTTTTGAGCGGTATGATTTGTGGTTGCCTGTGATCTTAGAATTGTTGTTAGAGTTGATTAGTTGGAATAATGGAATAATGGAATAATGGAATAATGGAATAATGGAATAATGGAATGGTGGGACTGATGGAAAATAAGAAATGGTATTTTGGAATTGGATTGGTGGCAGTGCTCCTGGTATGGATGGCTTTTGGTAGTGAATATCCGAAGCTGTCTGCCGGACCGGCAGCTGGCACTGGTGCTACTGTCGTAGTGGATGCCTCCGATTTTATGGATCGCCTTCAGAAAGATCATTCGGTTACAGATGCCAACCGGCTGGATGTTCCGTGGCTTTTTAATAATACGGGGCTCATAATGGGGACTCGTTCTAATTATGTCGAAAAAGTTTCTATTTCCGAATCGGGAACGTACAATTTATTTGTCCGGAGCCATGGAAGTGAAGAAAGTTATTTTCGGGTGGCGGTCAATGATACGGTTATTAAATCTAATGTCGGCGATGATCCGCTTACCTGGGAGAAGGCGGGTACGTTTGAGCTGCAAAAAGGTACATCCGACGTGAGGCTGATGCGTATTGAAAACCGTCCTGTTCTGGATGTGCTTGTATTGACGAAGAAAGAAGATTTTACCGAGGAAGAGTTAAAACCCTTGCAGCTGGATCCGGATGTAAAGTTGTTGCGAACCTATGATGTTCCCCGTTCACAGGTTGCCAAATTCGGTGACCTGAACGGCGACGGGCGGACAGATTTTATTGTTTTAACCCCTGAATATTCCATACATGCTTTTAACCATGACGGCGAAGAGCTGTGGTCATGGAAAGCCCCTCAGGAATATGCAAGCGAACGGGCATCGTTTGAAGCACCCGGACTGGTATGGGATATAGATAACGACGGGGCCGCCGAAGTGATCCACTGGAGACAAAGTGACGGGCAGGAATGGCTGGTTGCCGCGGACGGAGCAACCGGGGAAATAAAGTACCGGACGCCATGGCCTACCAAACCGCTTCCGCACGCCTACAACAACTTCCGTCTTGCCGTGGGGAATCTGGATGGTGACTATCCCGATGAAATAGTCGTTTTTACCGATATGGGCGGACAGATCAACATCACTGCCTATGATCGCGAGCTCAACAAGCTGTGGCAGCATGAAGAAACGAAGAAAAAGGATCACTTGGGCCATTATGTGTACCCGGTCGATCTGGATGGAGATGGTATTGATGAAGTTGTTGCCGGCTCTATTGTCCTGGATGCTTCCGGGGAAGAGATCTGGAATCGCTTTGACCTGTTTTATGATCACCACGATCATGTGGACAGTTACCGGTTTGCTGATCTCGACGGAGATGGAGAAACAGAGATTGTCACTGCTCACAGTGAATTCGGTACCGCCGCTTTTGAAGCTATGACCGGAGAAATGATCTGGCAGGATATGGCCGAGCATACCCAGCAAATTGAAACAGGTAATATCATAGATGGTGCGGAAGATCCGCAGGTCGCAGTGGGAGCCCGAACATATGGCAATCGAAGCATAGGTGAACCCTATCTATGGTCGCAGATACAATGGTACGATCCAAATGGGGAGCTATTGCATATCTGGCCGGAAAATCCGATCAACGGAAATCCTGTGTTTGTAAAAGGAGACTGGACCGGCGATGATGAGCAGGAACTGTTCTGGCATAAGTTCAGGATGAATGAGCAGGGTGAGGGTGATTTTTATTTCGGAGAAATGGTCTTTCATATGTTTGATTTTATGGGCAACAGGGCTGAAGAAGTAATTACTCTGGAATATGGAAAACTCCGAATTTATGGCAGCCGGAAAGCCGGGCAGGCGTCACTGCCCAAACGCGATATGAATGCAGAATATCTTAAAAATGAGGTGGCAAACCATACACACTATTGATTTAGTTTGTATCACAGAGAATCACAGAGTTTCACCGAGGTTTAGATCTCAGTGAAACTCTGTGTTACCTTTGTGTAACTCCGTGCCACTTTAGATTTAGCAAAGTAGTTTCAGATAAAAAGCTTCTAAACTAATTTGAATTACCCTTTGGAAAAAAGATGAAGAAATTTGCAGTCTCAATAGCGTTTTGTCTATTCCTTGTTCTAATATCTATGTCTGTATATGGGCAACGTATTATGGAAAACCTCAACCGTGGTGTCGTAGCTGTTGCTGATGAGGGAGATGTGTTTATAAGCTGGCGCCTGTTGGCGACGGACCCGGACAATATATTATTTAATGTATACAGGGTTACCGGCACGGAAGAGGCAGTAAAGCTGAACAGTGAACCTCTAGACGGCGGGACCAATTTTGTAGATCAGGGGGTGCAAATCGACGGGAAGGAAATCTCCTATTACGTGCGGCCGGTCGTTGAAGACAAGGAGCTTGAAAGAGGTGATGCGTATAAGTTAAAACAAGAGCATCGCTACATATCTATTCCACTTCAAACACCAGACGGATATACTTCAAATGATGCCTCTGTCGGTGATCTGGATGGCGACGGTGACTATGAAATTGTCATACATCAGACCGGACGCAGTCGTGACAATTCTCAATCCGGTTTTACCGACGAACCAATTTTGGATGCATACGAGATGGATGGCACTCATCTCTGGCGTATTAATCTGGGAAAGAACATACGTGAGGGCGCTCATTACACGCAGTTTATAGTCTATGACCTCGACAGCGACGGAAAAGCCGAAATAGCTTGTAAAACGGCCGATGGTACAGTTGACGGGAGAGGGAAAATTATAGGGAACCCGGATGCCGATTACAGGAATGAAGATGGATATATCCTTGCGGGACCTGAATATTTGTCCATCTTTAATGGTGAGACCGGGGCTGAATTGGCCACCACTGATTACATCCCTCCGCGCCATCCGGATACGTTGAATCCCACCAGTGAACAACTGGATGAGATCTGGGGCGATGGCTACGGGAATAGAGTAGACCGGTTTTTGGCAGCTGTAGCGTACCTTGACGGGGAACGACCCAGCCTTGTTATGACACGGGGCTATTATACCCGGTCGGTATTGGCAGCATGGAACTGGCGCAATGATGAGCTTACGCACATCTGGACCTTTGACAGTGACGATGGTGATCCGGAAAACAGGGCGTATCGGGGGCAGGGCAATCATAATCTTAGTGTGGGAGATGTGGATGATGACGGGAAAGACGAAATTATTTTTGGCGCAGCTGTAATCGATGATGACGGAACCGGACTGCATTCAACGGGCCTGGGACATGGTGATGCTCTTCATTTCGGAGACCTGAATCCTGATCGTCCCGGGTTGGAGATATTTAACATCCAGGAGCGTTTTGATGATGCCGGAGCCAATTTCAGGGATGCTCATTCGGGAGAAATACTTTGGCAGAAGCCATCCGTCAAAGCCGGCGGCGACGGTGAAGGCCCGGGCAGAGGTCTGGCAGCCAACATCGATCCTCGTTATCCGGGAACCGAATGCTGGGTTCAGGGAGCACAGATCGAAGGGCTGTTCAGCGCAACCGGCGAATTGATTTCTACGCGTAAGCCAAACTCCTGTAACTTTGCGGTATGGTGGGATGGGGACCTGCAAAGGGAACTGTTAAACAGCAACAAAATTTCCAAATGGAATTGGGAGAAGGAGAGAACAGATCTTCTTCTTGAAGCCGAGGGTTCCGTTTCCAATAACGGGACAAAGGCTACTCCGACTCTCAGTGCCGACTTGTTCGGAGACTGGCGGGAAGAGGTGATCTGGAGAGCGGAAGATGAGAATGAACTCAGAATTTACACGACAACAATTCCGACCAAACATAGATTTTATACGCTGATGCATGACCCGGTCTACCGGCTGGGTATTGCTTGGCAGAATGTAGCTTATAATCAGCCTCCGCATACCGGATTTTATATGGGCAAAGATATAGATGAGCCTCCGAGGCCGTATATCAGAGTGGTGGATTGAGGAGGGTATGGGATTACATGGTTGATCGGATTTCAGGCGGAGATTTATCTAATTATTAACAAAGTAAATCATAATGAACAGATTAAATCAAACAGGAAGAAAGGTAGCACTGATAATCTTATCGGGAATTTTATTCTTGGGTTGCAGTTCGCAACCTGAATGGCCGGAAGTCGAAAAGGAGCATAATCCATGGACACGCTGGTGGTGGATGGGAAACTCCGTTAATGAGCAGGATCTGACCCGGCAGATGGAATTATATAAAGAGGCCAACCTGGGCGGTGTGGAAATTACCCCGATCTATGGGGTGGCCGGTTATGAAGATCGGTTTATAGATTATCTCTCGCCGGAGTGGATGGATATGCTGAATCATACCTTGGCTGAGGGAGATCGACTGGATCTAGGGGTCGATATGGCTACAGGGACAGGCTGGCCCTTCGGGGGACCTATGGTTGGGGAAGATGAGTCCTCGAAACGTTTCTACTATCAGATCTATCAGGTTAAAGGAGGGCAGCAAGTCAGTGAAAAAATATCATACGTACAGGAACCGTATTTGCGCTCTATCAGGAATACCATTTATGAACTCCATGGCTTCCTTAAAGCTGAAGGAGAGGAACCGGAGGGATCCAGCGATCAGCCGCTTAGGAATCCAGAAAGCGATCCACTGACGATTTCCGATATTCAACAGCCGCTTTCTGCCAACGAAAACTTGCAGGAGCTGGCTATCGAGCAGGTCCGCTTTGAAGAACCGCTTCCGCTGGCCGCATTGATGGCTTACTCCAATGATGGTGAAATTCTGGACCTGACCGGTCAGGTGGACGGAAACGGAAACCTGGACTGGAAGGCACCGCAGGGAGACTGGAAGCTATATGCCGTCTTTACCGGGTGGCATGGCAAAACAGTAGAACGGGCAGCTCCCGGCGGAGAAGGATTTGTAATCGATCATTTTTCGGATACGCCCATTGATAACTATCTTGCTGTTTTCGACAGCTCGTTTGCTGATTACGACATCAGCTCTATGAGATCCTTCTTCAATGATTCCTACGAAGTGGACGACGCAGAAGGTGAAGCCAACTGGACACCGGAGTTCTTTACAGAATTTGAAGAAAGGCGGGGCTATGATCTCAGAGAGCACCTGCCTTCATTACTGGAAGAGAATGATACAGAGAAAGGAAGAAGAGTTCTAACCGATTACCGGGAAACCATATCAGATCTTTTGCTCAACAACTTTACCCACAAGTGGGATAGCTGGGCTGACGAGAAGGGAGCGTTGATCCGTAACCAGGCACATGGTTCACCCGCCAATATTCTGGATCTCTATGCCGCCAGCGACATACCAGAAACCGAGGGCACTGATGTCGTCCGTGCCAAAATGGCCTCCTCTGCTGCAAACGTGACCGGCAAAAAGCTGGTTTCATCTGAATCGGCGACCTGGCTGGGTGAACACTTTGTTTCTTCTCTTGCCGATGTTAAATATGCGGTTGATCGATTCTTTATCAGCGGGATTAATCACATATTTTACCATGGAACGGCCTACTCTCCTTCCGGGGAAGAATGGCCGGGATGGCTTTTCTACGCGGCAGTTCATTTCAATGAGCGAAATCCATTCTGGGATCATTTTGCAGATTTCAACAGCTATGTAACACGCGTGCAGTCGTTTTTGCAGTCCGGTAGTCCCGATAATGATATCCTCATGTACTATCCCATTCATGACCAGTGGGCGGAGCCGGGATATGGGCTGTTGCGCCATTTCGATGGCGGACTGGATGAGGATTTAGACGGTACGCCATTAAAAGAGGGAGCCGAACTGATGCTCGAAAGAGGGTATTCCTTTGATTTTATTTCAGACATGCAACTTGAAGGGGTATTACAATATAATGGTGTCCTGGAAACGGGTGGGGTTTCCTATAAGACTGTTGTCGTTCCACGGAGCCGGTTTATACCACTGGATACCTTTGAAAAATTGATTGATCTTGCAGATAAAGGGGCAACTGTTGTCGCCTATGGCGGCCTTCCTGAAAATGTACCAGGATTAAATAATCTGGAAGATCGTCAAAGCCGGTTTGAAGAGCTTGTAAGCGGGATGAATTTCAATTCAACGGAACAGCCGGGAATAGAAGAAGCCTCTGTCGGTGAGGGACGTTTTATCCGGAACACCGGTGCGTCGGGGCTGGATAACTTATTGGATTATGCCGGTGTGCAGCGGGAGGCAATGGTGGATCAGGAGCTGGAATATGTGCGGCGCAGTCACAATTCAGGACAGGTTTATTATATCACAAACTGGAATGAAAAAGCGGTGGACGGCTGGATACCTCTGGCCGGTGAAATGACTTCAGCAGCTATCTTTGATCCGATGCGAGAGGAAGCCGGATTTGCTAATATTCGCGGCCGTCAGGAAGGCGGTTCTGAAATTTATTTGCAGCTTGCTCCAGGGGAATCTTGTATCGTTAAGACTTTTGATTCGGGAAGTGTCGATCCTACATACCAATACCTCGAGGAGTCCGGAGAACCTCTTCCCATTGAAGGATCATGGACTTTGGATTTCATTAGTGGCGGACCCGAACTGCCTCAGCAGGTTGAGACAGACAGCCTGAAATCCTGGGCGCTGTTCGGGGATGATTCCTATGAGAGTTTTTCCGGAACCGGCCGCTACAGCATAAGCTTTGAAAAACCTTCCGGTAATGCAGATGGATGGCTTCTGAACCTGGGGGAAGTACGTGAAAGTGCTTCAGTGATAATTAACGAGGAAGAACTGGGGACTTTAATCGGACCAGAGTATGAAATATTTATTCCCGCCGAATCGCTGCAGGAGGATAATGACCTTGAAATACAGGTCGCTAACCTGATGGCCAACCGGATCACGGCCATGGAACAGGAAAATGTAAACTGGAAAAAGTTTTATAACGTCAATTTTCCGGCGCGCCTGGGACAAAACCGCAATGAAAGAGGGCTTTTCGACGCCTCTGACTGGGAGCCGCGTACATCCGGTCTCCTGGGGCCGGTAAGATTAATACCTGTTCAATTCATGAATCAGTAAATGTAGCTATTATCATCAAAATAACCCTTTGATATCCAAAATAGCAGATATTTTAAAACAGTTTCCTAAAGCAGACGAATATGATTAAAATTAAAAATGTGACAGGTCTTATTTCTCTTTGTTTGATACTGGGAATGTCATCGGTAAATCCGGACCCTGTTACTATTTATCTGGTCGGCGATTCCACCATGTCGGATAAACAAGCGGAAGCTTATCCGGAAACCGGCTGGGGAATGCCGTTCCCCCAATTTTTGGATAGCATGGTAACTGTAGAAAACCATGCTAAAAACGGCCGCAGCACCCGAACGTTTTTGGAGGAGGGGCGCTGGGAGCCAATCCGTACACGTCTAAAAGATGGCGATTACGTATTTATTCAGTTTGGTCACAATGACGAGGTGGAAACTAAAGAGCAGTATACAACAGAGGAAAATTATAAAGCAAATCTTGTGAAATATGTGGCTGAAACGCGGGATAAAGGAGCAAAACCGGTACTTTTGACACCCGTAGCCCGAAGAGCATTCGATGGTGAAAAATTGATAGATACACACGAGGTTTACTCGGAACTGATGCGCGAAGTAGCCCGGTCGGAAGAAGTACCATTGATAGATATGGATCGAAAAAGCCAGGAGCTGCTGAGGAATTTGGGTCCCAAAAAATCCATATTTCTTTTCAATCATCTAAAACCGGGGGAGCATAGTAACTATCCCGATGGTATCGCTGACAATACTCATTTCAATAAATTTGGAGCCCAGCGTATGGCAGAATTGGTGGTGGATGGTATACGTAACCTGGATCTTGGCCTGGTTGACCGGATAACGGCAGCTGGTGAAACCGAACTGTTATGGCCTGAAGGTGCGCCGGATGCCATTGGTAATACTGATAAGGATCAGCCCACAGTAACGGTTTTTTTGCCCGAAAAAAAGAAATCAACCGGCACCGGGGTGGTGGTATTTCCGGGCGGCGGATACAGCCATCTTGCCATGGATCATGAAGGACACCAGGTGGCGCGTTGGTTAAATAGCCTGGGTGTGGCGGCTTTTGTAGTAAAATACCGGCTTGGAGAGCGATATCATCACCCGGTTCAGCTCGGGGATGCTCAGCGGGCTATTCGCCTGGTCCGGTCTAAAGCTGAAAGTTGGGGATTGGATACCGAAAAAATTGGCATTCTCGGTTTCTCGGCAGGCGGGCATCTTGCTTCTACAACCGGCACCCATTTTGGGGAAGATAAACCAAATGCTGAAGATCCTGTTGATCAACAGAGTTCCCGTCCTGATTTCATGGTCCTGATATATCCGGTCATCACCATGCAGTCAGATTATACGCACCAGGGATCCCGCCATCACCTGTTGGGAGAAAATCCCGATCCCGAACTTGTGGAATTACTGTCGAATGAAAAACAAGTCACGGATAAAACTCCGCCGGCATTTATTGTACACGGTTCTAATGATATCGGAGTTCCTGTTCAAAACAGTGTTCAATTTTACATGGCCCTGCAGGAATATGATATCCCTGCAGAAATGCACCTGTTTGAAGACGGACCTCATGGGTTTGGTTTGGCTCCGGATGACCCGGAACTTTTCCAATGGACGACGTTATGCGAGCGATGGATGAAGAGCAGAGGATTGCTAAATAGATGACGTAATGAATTAGTTTTGGAAAACTATTTACTGCAGCAGAAGAATAATTACGCAAATAAGTTATGAAATTAGTATCTAATAAAAGATTCAGGTGGCAGTCGGAATGAGATTGCAGTAAAAAGTTTCGCAAATAACTTTAATAATAATAAAGGCAGAGTTATGACAGGAAAAGAATTTACCCGCAAAGACTTCATTCGAACGACAACAGGGGCTATGGCCGGAACGATGCTGGCAAATCCGGTGGGTGCATTCGGCAGCCGGGGCAGACCCAGGCAGAAGAAAAAGATAGCACTGGTCGGTACGGGAATCCGCGGCACCTCCTTCTGGGGGCGTACCGTAAGAAAACGCTACGGCGATATCACCGAATTTGTCGGGCTGTGCGATATTAACCCTGGGAGGCTGGAATACGGCAAGAATTATATCGGAGCCGATTGTCCGACCTTTACCAATTTTGATCAGATGATGGAGGAGACCGATCCCGATATGCTGATCGTCACGACGGTGGATTCGACCCATCATGAATTTATTATCAAAGGCCTTAAAGCCAATATCGACGTGCTCACCGAGAAGCCGATGACCACCGACGAGGAAAAGTGCCAGGCGATCCTGGACGCCGAGGCGGCCTCCGAAGGGCAGCTGATCGTAGGGTTCAACTACCGCTACAGTCCGCACCACACCAAGCTCAAAGAGATGCTGACCGACAAGCGTGTGGGTGATATCACCTCCGTTGACTTCCACTGGTACCTGAACGTCTACCACGGGGCCTCGTACTTTCGGCGCTGGCACGGGCTGCGCGACAAAGGCGGCACGCTGCTGGTCCATAAGGCGACCCACCACTTCGACCTGCTGAACTGGTGGCTGGATTCGGATCCAGTGGAAGTGTATGCCGAGGGCGCCCTCGAGCACTACGGAAGCAATAACGACTTCCGGGGCAACAACTGCCGCGACTGCCAGTACAAGGACACTTGTAAGTTCCACTGGGATATTACCCGCAGCCAGCGGGATGTTGACCTGTATGTTAACCATGAGCACCACGACGGGTATATCCGCGACAACTGCCTGTGGCGGGATGAGATTGATATTTACGATAAGATGTCTGTGCAGATCCAATATGCCAATGACGTGCAGGTGACGTACTCCCTTACGACCTACTCCCCGTATGAGGGGATGAAGATCGCCTTTAACGGTTTTGATGGGCGGATTGATGCCTGGCACGGGATTCCGTGGAGGAAAGAGGACAAGGTCAACCAGGCGGAGCTCCACGAGCAGGAGATGTCACAGGAGGAGCGCGAGGAAGCCACCGACTACGAAGAGATTATGGTGATGGATAACTTTGCCGCCGAGCATGAGCAGATCAAGGTGTTCCAGGAAAGCGGCGGCCACGGCGGGGGTGATGTGCGCCTGCAGGACCAGATCCTGCGCAACCCGTCGATGGAGGACCCGCTCGAGCATGCTGCCGGCAGCCGTGACGGGGCGATGTCGATATTGATCGGTATAGCCGCCCGCAAGAGCATCGAATCCGGAGAACCGGTACGTATCGAGGACCTGACGTCGCTCGACCCGCATCCATTTCGCGGAGCCTAGTTGTAATTAATCTACCGTTAACACCGGGATTCATCCCGGTGTTAACCAAACTACACAGACATCACCGTTTTAACGGTTTTCTCAAAGCAGGATAGATATTTACCTGGTTTCCATAACAGAGAAATTCCTATGAAAAAGATCGATTCACACCAGCATTTCTGGCAATATGATCCCGGTAAACATGCTTGGATATCAGACCGGATGAAGGTATTGAAAAGGAATTTTATGCCCCCGAATCTGGAAACAGAAATGGGGAGAGTCGGTATAGATGGTTGCGTAGTAGTTCAGGCCGACCAGACGGTAGAAGAGACACAGTTCCTGCTTTCGCTGGCAGAGGAATATAGCTTTATTGCTGGTGTAGTGGGTTGGCTGGATATCCGGGCAAATGATCTTAGTGAGAAACTGGGCCAATTTGTGCAGCATGACGCTTTCAAAGGCTTGCGGCACATCGTACAGGATGAGCCGGATGACAGATTTCTGCTTCAGCCGGATTTTTTGAAAGGGATTGGCATACTGGGTAACTATAATATGCCTTATGATATATTAATCTATGCAAGGCATCTTCCGGTTGCCGTGGAGTTTGCCTCCAAATTCCCGGATCAGAAATTTGTTGTGGATCATATAGCCAAGCCGGAAATTGAGAAGCAGAAAACAGGCGACTGGGAAGAAGGGATGAGGGAGCTGGCCCAACATCCCCTAATGTACTGCAAAGTCTCCGGTATGGTAACCGAAGCCGACTGGAAAAACTGGAATCCCGATGATTTTAAGCCATACCTGGATGTAGTGTTTGACGCCTTCGGAATTGACAGACTTATGTTCGGTTCAGACTGGCCGGTTTGTAAGCTGGCAGCAGGATATGAAGAGGTTGTACAGCTTCTGGAGGAATACATAGAGCCGCTTGCGAAAGAAGAACAACAATTAATTATGGGGGGAAATGCTAAAAGGTTTTATAAACTATAAACGTATTTTAAGTTTGGGTTCATTACTTATTAACTAGAACTGTAAAATCCGGGTTTGATTGGGTAGTCACCCGTCCAACCCCTCTGTATCTCCCCTTCATAAGGGGAGAATCTTAGTGCTAAGTTTCAATGATAAATTTAACTTCTAAGGTGTGAGGATTTTAAAATATTTCCCCTCCTTATGAAGGAGGGGATTAAGGGGTGGTTGGATGCATTGGCAATTATTTTAATAATTAAAACCATACGACGATGAAGCTAATACATATCCTGTTTTTGTCGATGATCCTGTTATTTGCAATTGTCAGTTGTGAGAAAAAAGAATCGCCGGAAGATGATAAACTGACAAAAGAGGAGATCCTCAACGAATCACAAGAAGATTTTGATGCCCGGATGGAATGGTGGCGGGATGATACATTCGGGATGTTTATTCACTGGGGTCCGTATGCCGTTCCGGCCGGGGAATATAAGGGGCAGAAGATTGACGGGATCGGGGAGTGGATAATGGAAAGAGCCGAAATCCCGGTTGAGGAGTATGAAGAGTTTGCCCGGCAGTTTAACCCTGTCAGATATGATGCGGAACAGTGGGTGAAAATAGCAAAAGATGCGGGAATGAAATACATCATCATCACGTCTAAACATCACGACGGATTCGGACTCTGGGATTCGGAGGTAAGTGATTATGATGCAGTTGATTTTGCCCCCGTTCAAAAAGATCTGCTGGCGGAACTGAAGGAAGCCTCTGACAAACATGGTATTAAACTGGGATTCTACTATTCTATTATGGACTGGCATCATCCGGATGCACAGGCTCCGCATTATCCCGATTACAATACCGATGAAAAGAGCAATCCTGATTTTGAACGGTACGTGGAGAATTATCTGAAGCCGCAGGTGAAAGAGCTGGTGGAAAAGTATGATCCGGCAGTTCTTTGGTTTGACGGCGAGTGGATTCCTGAGTGGAAGCACGAACATGGCGTAGAAATGTATACGTGGCTGCGCCAGATGAAGCCGGACCTGATTATCAATAACCGTGTGGATGTAGGTCGTGCTGGAATGCAGGGTATGAATAAAGGTGATGAAGACTATGTCGGAGATTTCGGTACGCCGGAGCAGGAGATATTGGAAAGCACCAGCGAATTCGACTGGGAGGCGTGTATGACCATGAACGATACCTGGGGCTTTAAAAAGCAGGATGACAACTGGAAGTCATCTGAAAACCTGATCTATAATCTGGCTGACATTGCTGCGAAAGGTGGAAACTACCTGCTCAATGTTGGTCCGACCGCTGAAGGACTCATCCCGGATGCCAGCGTGGAAAGACTGGCGAAAATGGGAGACTGGATGGATGTGAATAGTGAAGCTATTTATAATACTGAACGACTTCAGAATAATTTGAGACAGGGTGAGTCAATACGCTATACTAAAAAGAAAGGAGAACCTGTTTATTACGGTATTTCACTGGAGGAACCCGGTGAATCGATTAATTTCAGCTACCTCGAGCCGGAAGAAGGATCCGATATTTACCTGCTGGGTCATAATACTCCCTTGGAATGGAGTTTTGAAGATGGAGAAGGGGTAACAATTACTTTACCACCCGAAGTCCGAAATGATGAGAAGTTCAGTCCTGCATGGGTTTTCAAAGTAGAAGGTGAAGAGATTGAGTAAGTAATTTATTAGTTCGGGCAATAAGAGCTAAAGTGATAAATTATGGAGATGAAAAATCAACGCCCGGAGAATCCCTATGTCTTAACCGAAAGGGGGATCAAAGAACCGCCCACTTCTTTTTGGGATACCATCCGGCATTTGGGCCCGGGATTTATCCTGTCTGCCGCCATCGTAGGATCGGGAGAATTGATAGCTACGACGACATTGGGCGCCAGGGCGGGTTTCGTCACCTTTTGGGTTATCCTTTTAAGCTGTCTGGTGAAAGTCACTATTCAGCTGGAATTCGGGAAACATGCCATAAGTACCGGCGAAACAGTAATGAGCGCTTTTAACAAGCTGCCCGGCTGGAAATTCAGAGGTACGAGCTGGTCAATCTGGTTTTGGCTGTTTATTCAGCTCTTCAAGCTGTTGCAGGTTGGTGGTATTATCGGCGGTGTAGCAATCACGCTGAACATAATTTTCCCCTCCCTCAGTATTACCGTCTGGACACTAATAACAACTATAACAGCGGCTTTACTCGTATTCAGAGGATATTACCGTTTTGTTGAGCGATTTTCACTGGTGATGATAGCATTCTTCACTTTATTTACTTTCCTGTCGGTATACTTTCTGCAATTTACAGAATATGCATTTACGTGGCAGGATATTTTAACAGGACTCGAATTCAATCTGCCGGCAGCAATGGCGGGTGTGGCAATCGCTGCCTTCGGGATAACCGGTGTGGGCGGAGATGAAATCATGTACTATAATTATTGGTGCCTTGAAAAAGGGTATGCCGCCTATACCGGTCCGGTAGTCGATACTCCCGAATGGAATTATCGCGCTAAAGGCTGGATTCGGGTTATGTACTGGGATGCAATTTTGTCGATGGTAGTCTATACCCTGGTGACAGCCGCGTTTTACCTGCTGGGGGCGGCCGTCCTGCACACGCAAAACCGGATACCCGAGGGGTATCAAATGATCGAGACTCTTTCCGGGATGTATACCAATACGATAGGAAGTGGAGCCAGAAATGTGTTTTTAATATGTGCGGGAGTGGTTTTGTTTTCTACTCTTTTTTCTGCCCTTGCTAGCTGGACCCGCATTTTTGCCGATGCTTTCGGTCAATTGGGGTTATTCGATTTTTACGATATGGAAGAACGAAGGAGAACCATAGCAATTCTTGCATGGATATTTCCAGCTATTTGGGCTGCGCTTTTTCTCTTTTTACAGCTACCGGTAACCATGGTGATCATCGGAGGTTTTTTTACTTCAATCCTGCTGCTCGTCGTGGTATTTGCAGCCATTCATTTCCGGTACGTCCGGTTGGATATTAATTTAAAACCGGGAAAATTATATGATGCTGCCTTGTGGGCAAGTATAATAGCTATTATTTTGGCGGGAATTTACGGTATTATAAGATTTTTTTGAATGAGATGATTTATTGATCGCCTGTAGCAGGATGACATATATTTTGTTAAGACTGAGTTAACAGAACATGATATGGCCTCAATCTCTCCGGCCATTGAATCGTTGGAGGGAACAGGCGTAGGGAGGTGCGCGAGGTGGATAATTTCACACCGGTGAGATATCAGAAGCAATTGTTGAACGTGAAGGACCTTTGAAATTATCCCGCGTGCCGACCGATGCCGCCGACAAGGATTCATCAGCCGGTGAATTTTTTGGTTCGTTTTTTCTTCATTGAAAAAATGAACAACAAGACACTGGATTAAAACTATTAACTAAAATTCAGCTTACGAATCCAACCCCGAAAGGTTCGGAACTGGATAACAAATTTTAATAAAATAAAGAGTTTTCTTTAATCAACATATTAAATATGAGCACAAGAATTACTGACTTCGAAGTTAAAGATATTCGTTTTCCCACCAGTCGTGATCTGGATGGATCGGATGCCATGAATCCCGATCCTGATTATTCCGCAGCTTATGTAATATTTAAAACTGATAAAGATGGTTTGGAGGGACATGGTCTCACTTTTACCATCGGCAGGGGTAAC
>CAZPWQ010000032.1:0-31136 GCA_964590495.1 uncultured Balneolaceae bacterium | reverse complement strand
AACGGATATTGTCGAATACCGAGACATTTACAGCCGATCTTGAGATTGCCCATTTCACCGAACAGGAGCAAAAGGACGTTCCGGTTCGCTGGATAATTACCAAAGATAACCACAATAAGGTTTTGGCTTCGGGTGAGAAGCGCGTAGATCTTCCCATCGGTAATAATATTGAAGCAGGCAGAGCCATGCTGGACCTGGCTTCGTTTGAAGAACCGCAAAAGCTGAATCTGAATGTCACCGTCGGTGAGCTGGGAGAGAATGACTGGGACTTCTGGGTCTATCCGGAAAGTGTGGATACGAAACCATCCGCCGATATTATTATTACAAAAACGCTGACTCCTGATATTGAACGTAAACTGAACGATGGCGCCAGGGTACTCTTGCAACTCAATGACAAGCTCAAAGAGGGCAGTGGCAAAGAGGTTGTTGCCGGATTCTCTACCATTTTTTGGAATACAGCGTGGACGAGCGGACAGGCTCCGCATACCATGGGAGTCCTGGTAGAGCCGACTGACCCGCTGTTTCACTCATTTCCTACAGAATATCATACCAACTGGCAATGGTGGGATATCGTAAATGACGTCCATCCCATGATCCTGAACGATTTTCCTGCCGGGCTCAAACCAAAAATCCAGATGATAGATACCTGGTTTGAAGCAAGGAAACTGGGGTTGATGTTTGAGGCGAAAGCGGGCGAAGGGAAATTGATGGTCACCTCCATTGATTTCGAAAATGATCTTGATAACAGGCTGGCTGCACGCCAGCTGTACCATAGTCTGTTGAACTATATGAATAGTGACGAATTTGATCCTGAGGTTGAAGTCAATACAGAGCAGATCAAATCGCTATATAACTAACCATTCTTTCAATTCAATGGGAAAATCTGTTCCAAAAAGTTAATTCCTAATCGGAGATCAAACAATGAAAGATATAATCAGGATTCCCTCTATTCTTCCAATCATAGTAATCCTTTTGACACTGGTCAGTTGCCAGGAAGAACAGGAGCAAAATGTACAGATCCCATTAAATGACGTTTGGCCGCGACCTGAAATTGTACCTCTTCCTGCCCAACTTGTGGATACAGATGAGCCTGTTATTTCGCTTAACGGCCAGTGGAAGTTTACCTCTGATCCGCCGGAGGATTTTTGGAGAAACGAGGTCAATCCCTCATCCTGGAATGATATCAAAGTACCTGCTGAAGCCAGTTTTCATGTTGAAGGTCTAAATCCGTATCGTCAATTGGAGCCCGGTGAATATCACTATGTATATAAAACAAGAATACAAATTCCCTCCGAATTCACCGGCAAAAAGATCAAACTTCGATTTGAGGGGGTTACAGGAACGGCTGAAGCATGGGTAAATGCAGAAAAGGTGGGAGAGCATCATGGTGGATTTACTATCTGGAATCCGGATATAACCGAACATGTCAGCCCCGGTCAGGAAGCCTGGATTACCGTGGCAGTACGTGAGCCCAGACGCAGTACCTCAACGAATACCTATAGAGGAGGAATAATACGGGATGTGGAGCTGGTAGCTGTACCGGAGACTCATATAACAAGATTGAATATCGAGACCGATCTTGACGAGCAATACCGTGATGCGACCCTAAAACTATGGCTTGGTGCAGAATTTTCCGCAGCATCGGACACCGCTAATATTAATTTTACGCTCCTGGATCCGGAGGGAAATCAGGTGACTCTGGATCCGGTTTCTATGAAGTTAACAAGTAAACAACCAGAACAGATAATCGGAATACCGGTAGCAAATCCTGTAAAATGGACTGCTGAACATCCCAATCTTTATACCCTGGAAGCTCGTTTGGAAGTCGACGGGAAGATCCGGGAGACCATTGTTGAAAAAATTGGATTCCGGGAAGTCAATGTCGACGGAAGGAAACTGCTGGTCAACGGCAACGAAGTCAAGCTGAGGGGATCGGGCCAGTTCGACGGCGATGCACTTGACGGCAAATCGCTTTCTGCTGAAGATGCCATCCGTGACATAAGGCTCTACAAAAATGCCAATCATAATATGATACGTCCGTCTTGTTATATCGCGACGGAAGACTTCCTGGCAGCGGCCGATAGCATCGGGATGTATATCATGGGAGAGATGCCGGTTACCTTTGCTGCCGCAACTTCAGACAATGAATTCCTGCTCCCCGAATACCTGAATCAGACTGCTGAAACGGTTGAACAGGCCCGGAATCATCCGAGTATTATTATTTGGATGCTCGCAAATGAAACAGGCTATGGATTTAACATCAAAAAAATGTCACACTATGTGCATGCGGAAGATAGCAGCCGTCCTGTAATGTACAGCTGGTCACATAGAGTAACGCCAAGTGACCCGCTGCCCTATGAAATCTTCAGCTATCACTATCCGTCGTATGATGATGATCTGGGCGAACCGGGCGTGGCCGTATTCAACGGGGGAGAGCTCAATCGTGAAATTCCGCCGATGCCCGTTTTGGCTGACGAATTTGCCCATCCGGCCTCTTACAATTACGAGGAAATGCGGCGGGACCCCAACGTACGCAACTTTTGGGGACGAACCATTAAGATATTCTGGGAGAAGATGTTTACAACCCCAGGGTCACTCGGAGGTGCAATTTTTGCAGGAATCGACCATCCCCTGAGTCATACCAACGTCTTTCCATGGGGTTTACTCGATAAGTGGCGCAGAGCCAAGCCCGAGTACTGGTCGACCAAGAAAGCATTTTCGCCGGTACGTGTCGACGTGGAACAGATAAACCTTGGTGATGCCGATGCTTTGGTAGTGCCTGTTAAAAACTGGTTTGATCATACAAATTTGAATGAGACTACATTTACCTGGACGGTTGGAGAGAGAACAGAAACCACTCAGGGACCTGATGTTCCACCACATGGAGCAGGTAATATACAGGTTCCGTTTGACGAGTTACGCCCGGAAGATATCGTAAATATTACAATACATCATCCCCGGGATAACAGACTGATAGATGAATATAATATACCGGTAGACCCTGAGCCTCGTTCGCTGCCTTCACCGGCAGGTCTGGCACCTGAGGTTAGCGAAGATGGGCAACGTATTATGATTGCAGGAGAGGACTTCAATATAACCTTCAGTAAGCAAAGTGGATTAATAACTTCTGGCACTTTTGGAGGAACCAGTCTTATTACAGACGGCCCTTATCTAAATATTATCGGGGCTGATTTGAGCAACTGGTCACTTTCTGACATTGGAACATCGGTCGAAGATAATGAAGCTGTGATAACCATCGACGGAACGTATCAGGCCAGACCTGAAATCCCGCGCGGTTTTGACGAAGATGATGAGGATATTCCGGCCAGAGAACCTGTCACTGTTGAAACCACCCTTGAGGTTCGAATTGATGGAGAGGGATTGATCAACACGCGGTATCAGATTCATAAATTCCCCCTGGAAGCTCCCGAGACCAAGTTTGTTCCCTGGAATAATACCAATGCCGGGGGATATGAAGAAGTCGGTGTACGCTTTCTGTTGGATGACAACATTAATTCGCTAAGATGGGAGCGCGATGGCCTTTGGTCGGCCTACCCGGAGACTCATATTGGCCGAAATGAAGGAGTCGCTCCCCGTACAACGGAAAATGAGAAACAAGTGGGAATTGAACCTGGTTGGCCGTGGAGTCTGGATGAAAAAGATTTCGATCTGTTTGGACCTGACGACCCGGGAAACCGGGGAACCAATGACTTCCGAAGCATGAAAGAGAATATTTATGAGGCAACGGCTTTAACTCCCGAAGGTGTCGGCGTCCGGGCTTTGTCTGATGGTACCGAAGCCGTTCGACTAGAGTTGGTGGGATCGGATACAGCGTCCGGAGTATGGATGCATATTAACAATGAATGGAACTACCGGCATTTGGGACTTGGCAACTATATGAAGCCTCCGGTTATTATTGAGGACGGATATAGTGATAGTGTTTATACCCGTTTTGTAAGACCGTAGCAAATGTAAAAGAATGATCTCCATTTTGTGCATTTAGTATGCTCTGCAAATAGGGATCTGGTTTTCATAATTGGAAAAAAACCAAATAGAAGGATCCATGCCCTGATTTTATAGTAATCTAAACTACCTTAATAAGGCTTTTAAGGATGAAAGGGATATTAAATAGGTTAATACTCGTTTTAAAATCTTAACGAATACGCGGGATGAAAATGACTCTAAAAACGATAAAAAAACCTGGTAATAATTCGTTTTCTTTGATCAGGATAACCCAATATACCTGTTTTTTACTGCTCTTTATTTTGCCTTTACTTGCTTCGGGTCAATCATCCAGGTGGGAACAGGATCTTTCAGGCCCCGGATGGGAATTATACCTGGACAAAAACGCAGAATGGGAGAACGATGAGTTATATCTCCCTCCGGTAGATTTGGATGCGGTCCCCGTCAACCCGCCTACGGGTGGCTGGGATAATTTTTCTGAGTCGACTAAAAAGAGCGTATCCGTACCCGGCACAGTAGAAGGCTATTTCTGGAGCGAGACGGATTCAACAGGGGAAATGTCCGGTGACTATCTCGGAGTTTCATGGTGGAGCAGAACATTTGAGATCCCGTCGGAACTCGAAGGGAAGAGACTGATGCTTGCCTTTCAATCAGTCAATATTCGGGCGGAAGTATTTGTAAATCAGAAACTGGTCGGATACGACATCATAGGAAACACTCCGTTTGAAGTAGATATTTCTGATGCGGTAAACTATGGCGGTTCAAACAATCTGGATATCCGTATTACTGATATCGGAGGCACCTTCTCTTGGGATGATACAAGAGCTATTGATTGGGGCGGCAAAAAAGTCCCCTCGGTACATGGTTTTGGAGGGATCACAGGTGACGTTTCACTATATGCTACTGATGAAGTTTATGTTGATGATATCTATATTCAAAATCAGCCCGATCCGAAAACTGTAAAAGTATTTGTGACTCTTGAAAATGAAACTGGTTCAAGACAAAGAGGAAACCTATCGCTCGCAATTCATGAGTACGGGAATCCGGAGGCGGTATTATGGAACCAATCTGTTCCTGCCGATATCCTTCCATCCGACTCGGGAGTGTATGAATTTACAGCTAATGTACCTGATGCAAAATTATGGGAGCTTATAGGTTACCAGGGCGAAAATAAAGAAAATGCTGCAACTCTTTACGGAGCTACTGCGGCTTTCCGCAGCAATAATAACAGAATCCGGGATTCTGCAAGCCAACGTTTTGGATTCCGGTGGTTTGATATTGGGGAAAAGGATGGGGACAAACGACTTTATTTAAACGATGAGCGGGTCTTTCTTCTTGCGGCAATGACCCGGGGCTTTTGGCCAAAAATGGGGATGTTCCCGATTGAAGGTATGGCCGAACGCGACATACAACAGGTAATTGATCTCGGTTATAATATGATCATGTATCATCGTGCCATTGGGCAGCCCGCTTCAATGGATCTGGCCGATGAGAAAGGGATTTTAATTTACGAGGAACCGGGGGGATATCAGAGCCTTCCTTATCCGCCAACAGAGCTTTCCCAGAAATTGCGGAAGGAAAAATTGCGGAGAATGGTCATAAGAGATCGTTCTAGGCCTTCACTGACCAATTGGAATCTGGATGACTGGTCCTACAATGAACCGATTAAATGGGACTACGAAAATATCGATATGGTTCACAGATTGGATCCTTCACGAATCGTTACCTTTAACTGTATTCAGCCCCCCAGGGATTCCATTACGAAAGATGATCCGTTCCAGCTTCATATGCTTCCTTTTGATTCTACGCATTATTATCACGGCTGGTACGATCCTTATCACTTTGCAGCTCAGCAGGGATATGTTGACGAATATTATAATAACCCAAATTATTATGCCCGCTATGTACTTGATCCGGACAGATACACTCTCGGTGAACCGGGTAATGTTGTACCAAAAGACCAGGTTTACTTTCTGGGTGAAGAAGGAGCTTTCGGAACTCAACTTAACCTCGCAAGAATAAAAGAAGATCTTGATAGCATTGGAGCAGACGGGTGGATGGATAAAAGGTATCTTAACTGGTATGAATCCTACGACAGGTTTCTCGATGAAGCACAAATGAGAGATGCATTTCCCACTGTTGAAGATCTTACCATGAAGATGGGACATAACCTTCACTATTTCCATGGAAGAATAATTGAAAATGTGCGTATGATGAATATAGCAGATGCCTATGTGCTCAATGGCTGGGCAGGGGCGTCTACCAACACCGATATAGTGGATACATACCGTCATTCCACTGCAGATCCTACCATATTACCGTACTATGCACAACCACTATATGTTGCCGTCAAATTGAGAAACAAGGTAGTTCCCGCAGGTACTTCTCCCGTTGCAGACATTTTTCTTATTAATGAAAAGAACCTTCAAGGCCACCATGAACTTAACCTAACCCTGACTGCTCCCGACGGAAGTGAAATATTTACCAACACCGTCGAAACCCAGGTTATAGGAGGAGAAGAATTCGGCCAGCTTCTAACCGAAGGTATAAAGATGCCCAAAGCAGATCAGAACGGTTATTATAAACTGAATGCCACGTTAACCCGTAGTGATGGCCTGGTAAAGGCAGAGGGATCTGATGAGCTGTTTGTAGCTGATTATCATGAGCCGCCAGCTATTGAGGGGGAAGATGTGGCACTTATTGATACTTCCGGCACAATAAATTCTTTCCTGCAGACTACCTATGGTATGACCCTTCCGGCTTTCAATTCCCAGGGACCAAGACCATCAGTCATTGTCTTGGGAATGTACGATGACAGCATGATTGACACTTCGCACCTGTTAGATATGGTTAAGCAAGGAACCAGGCTGATAATTCTGGAAAATGCGAACTCATGGATCACTACTCTTCCTGTTAAAAAAATTCCGGAATTGGAACACCGTTCAGAAAGAAGAAACCGGAATCTCTATGGAAGACAATTTATAGGGAGGAATTCTTTGTTTCAGGGACTTCCCCAGGCTGCGGCAATGAGCTGGGAGTACCAGGTTTTTTATCGGGATCGCGGAGAAGGCCTTCCCATTTCTCCGGAAGGATTGGAAACTATTGTAGGCGTTGGCCCGACCAATACCGGCACGATAGGAATTGCACTCTGTGAATTGCCTTTGGGACAAGGTGCCATAATTCTCTCAACTCTGGATATAGTTTCAAACCTCGTGGATGATCGTCCGGACGCCGCCGTAGCAAAAAAACTCTTTGTTAACCTGTTAAATACTCCTTGAACCAGTGGTACAAAATACGAGATGAGATGGAACACGTACTGGAGGCAGCCCCGAACATGTCGGGGCCGAGTCAGCTTTGAAAACTTAAATAAATTAAATCGGAAAAATGAATAAGAAGTATATCAATCATTTTAAGGTAAATCGTATGGCCGGCGGATGTTCACTGGCAGGTCTGGCACTCTGGTTTCTGGGTCTTTCATTTATGCAGGGATGCGATCAGACAAGCCAAGGTCAAATGGAGTTGGAACCCTATACGATAAATTATTGGAATGCAGATGATTCACGAATTGATGTCTCATTTCTGCTGGATGCCCCCGCCGGGAAAGATGGTTATGTCACGGCTGATGGAGAGTATTTTTATACCCCCGATGGAGAGCCAATTCAGTTCTGGGGAGTAAATATATCTGACTGGTCGCGTGGGTCGACACAGATTCCGAGCAAAGAAAATGCTGAGGTTTGGGCTTCCGCTCTGGCCCGACACGGTATCAATATTGTACGGACGACATTCCTGGATTTCCAAACTCCGCGGGGATTGATTGATGCAGATCGCAACGATACACAGCATTTTGATCCCGAGCAGCTTGACAAGTTTGATTATTGGATGTACCAGCTCAAGCAACATGGCATCTATACGGACCTTGTTCTCGTCGTGGGCCGCACTTATAAAGAGGGCGACGATGTGGCCGACTACGAAGATGTCGGGTGGGCCAAGTATACCACCTATTTTGATCCGCAGCTGATCCGCCTCCAGAAAGAGCTGGCTGAGAAGTGGCTTACCCATACCAACCCCTACACCGGCGTCCAGTATAAGGATGAACCCGCCGTGGCCATGTTTGAGCTGCTCAATGAGAATACCTTTTCCGACGGCTGGCATCGCGGATCCCTGTATCCCCCCGAAGAGCCGGTACGGGATCCGAATTTCAAGCCTATAACTCCGTATTACTCCGGGATGCTGACGGAGCTGTTCAATCAATATCTACAGGAGCATTACAACGCAAGTGAAATAGCACAGTTACGCAGCGAGGCGGGAGTGTCGGAAAACGAGCCCATTCCCCGCCTCAGAAAATCGGAGGTGACCTCCTGGCAGGATCCGGGGGAGTTGTTTCATGCTACGTGGGATTTTTATATGCACGTGGAGCGCAGCTATTATGAGGAGATGAAAAGCTATCTCAGGAATAAGTTGGGGCTGAAATCCCTGCTGTATGGGACGGCTGATTTTATGCATGAGAGAGGAGGAGCATATCCGCTTGCCTGGTCCAACTCGACCATGGATTTTCTCGGCGGCCATATGTATTGGCAACATCCCAATGTGGATGGGGATGTAAACACGCCCATGGTGAATGATCCCGGATTTTCAAATATCATGCGCCTTTCCCGCACTGCCGTGGCCGGCAAGCCCTACACCATTCCGGAAACAAACAATCCCTCACCGAACTTTTACGACAGCGAGGGGATTCCGGTACTGGCTGCCTATGGCAGTCTGCAGGACTGGTCGGGGATTATGATGTATACGTTTGAACCCAAGGAGAGCCGGGACTATGCGCCTCTCATCGGTGATTCCTTTGATATCTCCCATCACCCGGTGAAGATGCCCCAGATGACCGCGGGCGCTCTGATGTATGGTCGGGGAGATGTCAGCAGCGCAAACCAGACCCTGGAGCGCAGCTACACCAGAGAACAGCTTCAGGCCACAATGGTACGCCCGGATGAGGAACGCCCCTATTATACCCCTGAATTTGACAATTTGCTGGTGCTGAAACACAAGGTGCGGATCGGTGCTTTTGATGGACCGCCAACCCGGCAGCAGCGAATGGAGCAGCAGAATCCCATTGTTTCGGATACCGGCGAGCTGGCCTGGTATTTGCCGGAGGGAGAAAAAGGTGGACTGGTCACGATCAACACTCCAAGATCTCAGGGGTTGATCGGCTTTTTAGAGGATTATGAGGTTCCGGTGAAGAATCTTTCGGTTAATGTGGACAATGAATTTAGCTCGATCACCCTGTCTTCACTGGACGAGGACACTACGGCTATTGCTCAAGCTTCCCGGCTGCTTTTGGTGGCAGGGGCCCGGGCCGAAAACACCGGAACAGTCTGGGATGAAGCCGGGATGCGCATCACCGAACGCGGCGAATCGCCCTCCCGCATTGAGGTAGTCAGCGGGGAAGTCACCTTGCAGGGACTCGAGGGAGCTACATCCATAAATGTATATGCTCTTGACGGAAGCGGCCGGTGGATGGGAGAACCGGAACAGGCCGAATCCGACGGATCAGAATGGAGGTTTCCGATAGGAGGGAAGACAACTACGTGGTATGAAATTGTCGTTGAAAGATAAGTTGTCATAAAAATGGAAGTCCGAAATAGCCGAGCACCCTCGGCCATGCCACTGGGGGGGCAGGTGCTGAACCGGAGCGAGCTGCGCGAGCTGCTCGAATTTTTGAGTACTCTGAAATAAAAAACCAGTGTGATAACCCAAATACTAAAAAAAATACGGGGTAAGGCTTTTTTCAGTTGCCATATTATTGATAACAGTATCGGGATATCTTCGCTTTGCTGACGAACCCCGATCCTTCGGGGCTTGGTGAGAAATGCGGTTTAAAACCATGGCTGATTTACGGGATGATGTTACGGTTATCAAAGCCGGCTTAACGAAAGGCGATATTACCAGGCCGTCCACTTTTTCGGTAAACTTGCCAACTATTATTTACCAGGGATGAAAAATAGGATAATACTCTTTATTGGGCTTCTTTGTATCGGTGGGATAAGCTGTACTGACAGATCACCACGGCAAGCGGGTGAAGACTGGCCTTACTATGGCGGAAATTATGCCGGTAATAGATATTCACCTTTAACCCAGATTAACCTGGATAATGTCAAGGATCTGGATGTTGTTTGGCAATATAACGCAGCCGAAAACAGAGACACTACCGGTTGGCCCCGGCAGATTCAAAACCAGCCTGTTGTGATTGATGGTATTTTTTACGGAACCACCCCCAAACTTGAATTATTTGCCCTGGATGCCGCTACCGGAGAGGAATTATGGAAATACAATCCTTCCGCGACTTTCCAGGGATACAATAGTTCAAACCGTGGCGTCATGTTTTGGGAGGATGGAGAAGAAAAGCGCATTTTGTATGCAGCAGGTATCTATCTTCACTCCGTGGACGCGATAACCGGAGAGCCAATCGAATCTTTTGGTGAAGGGGGGAAAGTGGATCTGCATACCGGGCTGGAAAGTGAACATTATGATGCAAATGAGCTTGCGGTAACGGCAACTACGCCGGGAGTCATCTACAAAGACATTGTTATTATGGGGTCCACTGTATCAGAAGCCGGCGATGCACTGCCGGGTCATATTCGTGGATTTGATATTCACACGGGGGAACTGGTATGGAAATTTAATACCATTCCCCAGCCGGGTGAATTCGGATACGATACCTGGGAGGAGGGGGCTTACAAAAATATAGGAGGCGCCAACAACTGGGCGGGGATGGCCCTGGACGAAGAGCGGGGCGTGGTTTATCTGGGAACAGGAGCACCATCACCGAATTTTTATGGAGGAGACCGCGCCGGCAAAAATCTGTTTGCCAACTGTGTCCTCGCTTTGGATGCCGAAACCGGCGAATTAGTATGGTATAATCAACTTGTCCATCACGATCTTTGGGACTGGGATCCTCCGAATCCGCCAAATTTGCTATCGGTGGAACACGACGGGGAGATGGTTGATGCCGTCGTACAAACGACCAAAGACGGTTTAATCTTTGTACTTGACCGGGACACCGGGGAATCCCTGTTTCCCGTGGAAGAGCGTTCCGTTCCCACCGAGGCCCTGCCGGGGGAAGATCCCTGGCCAACGCAAAAATTCCCGCTCAAACCGGAGCCGTTTGCCCGGCAAATCTATACGGAAGATGATTTCCCGGACTCAACTATGTTCCCGGAGGCTTATGCTCATATCAAAGAACGTTTGTCAGGTATCAAATATGGTGAGAAGCATATTCCTCCCAGCGAAGAGGGTACGATGGTATTCGGTATCAGCGGGGGAGCCGAATGGGGTGGCAGCGCCGCGGACCCGGAAGGAATTCTTTATCAGAATTCGAATGAAACTCCGTGGATTGTCAAGATGACGGATGTGGCTTCCACAATTGAGAAAAGCGTTTCGTATGGAAATGATCTCTATATAAAAAACTGCGCGGCCTGCCATGGTGCCGATCGGTCGGGAGGGGCCGGTGATGTTGTGGGTCTCATTGATATTGAGGACAAACTCACGATTGATGAGATAGAAGAAATCATAAGGTCTGGAAAAGGGCGGATGCCGTCGTTCCAACAGATTTCTGACGAGGAACTCGATGCTATTGTCGAATTTTTGCTCGATCCGGAAAGTGGCGGAGGAGACCATCAGCGTGAAGCAAACTTTTCTATTGGTTCAGTAAATCGTGAGTTTCCCTATCAATCACCTTATATAAGAAGAGGTGGCGGGCGGCTGAGAGATCAGAACGGTTATCCGGGTATCAGGCCCCCGTGGGGCACACTTAATGCGATTAATCTGAATACGGGTGAATATGTATGGCGTGTACCCTTGGGTGAACATGAAGAATTAACTGAAAAAGGGATTCCTTTAACGGGAACTGAAAATACCGGCGGCCCTGTGGTAACGGCTGGTGGACTCTTATTTATCGGTGCTACCAAAGACGAAAAATTCCGTGCTTTTAATACAAACACGGGAGAAGTGGTCTGGGAGTACCAATTGCCGGCGGGAGCATATGCAACTCCCATCACCTATTCAGTTGACGGCAAGCAATATGTAGCCATCGCTGCCGGAGGAGTACGATTCCGAACCAAGCCTGGAGGCTGGTTTATAGCATTTTCTCTGCCATAAAGATAAAAATATGTGGGAATCAATTTTTTATTTAGGGTAGTCGGTAAGTTTTTCTACAATAGCATCTTATTAATTAAGCAAATACTAAACATGAAAATATTGAACTGGAATTTGATCTTATTTTTTTCCTTTGGTTTGTTATGGGGTCCTAATATGGGACTTATGGCCCAGGAATTACCCCCCGAAATGCATCAGCAGGATTATGCGTTCGGGGCCGATCTCTCTTTCCTGAAACAGATTGAGGATGAAAACGGGCTGGTATTCAGCGATAACGGCGAGGCCAAACCGGGCCTGGAAATTTTCCGGGACAACGGGTACAACTGGATCCGGCTCCGGCTGTGGCATTCTCCCGACCGTTCGACCAACGATCTGGAGTATACCATAGAGTTGGCACAGGAGGCGAAGGAGCTCGGGTTCAAGATCCTGCTCTGCCCGCACTACTCCGATTCCTGGGCCGACCCGCATCAACAATGGCCGCCCGCCGCATGGGAAGGGATGAGCCAGGAGGAGATGGTGACGGCGTTGTATGAGTACAACCGCGATGTGATCACCCGCATGCGCGAGGCGGGCGTACTTCCCGACATGGTACAGATCGGCAATGAAATCGGTAATGGGATGTTGTGGCCCAACGGCCGGTTCCCGGAAAACAAGGATCAGCTGGCGGAACTGATCTATGCCGGCGTCAATGGAGTGGATGCGGGTCGCGGGAATCACAAACGCCCGGAAATCATGATCCATATAGACGACGGCGGCAATATTCAGAGTACAAAAGCCTTTTTTGATAATATCGAAAAACATGAGATCCCGTATGACGTCATGGGTTTCTCGTTCTATCCATGGTCGCACGGCACGTTGTTAAATCTTCGCCAAAACCTGACGTTTGCCGCCAATGAGTATGAGAAAGATGTCATCCTGGTGGAGACCGGTTTCTACTGGAGACAAAGCAATTATTTCAGCGAGGCAGAGCCGCCTTTCCCGGAAACACCCGAGGGGCAGAAAGAATTTCTGCAACGGGCAAATCATGTGGTGTTAAGCCTTCCCGACAACCGTGGAAAAGGAATCATGTGGTGGGAGCCGGCGACGATGGGAGGCCTGAGAGACCGCGGCTATTTTGACGATGACGGCAATGCGCTTCCCGTGCTGGACGCGTTCCATGAGTTTACCCACCCCGTGAGCAGAACAGACGGGAACTGATATCTGTTTTCTGGGTAATTTTCCGCCGGAATATCGATCCACCCTCGGCCATGCCGGCGACCGGACAAGTGCTGACCAGGACCGAACTGCGCGACCTGCTCGAATTTCTGAGTACTCTGAAATAGAAAAACCGGTGTGATAACGCAAATACGCAAAAAAATTACGGGGTAAGGGTTTTTTCGATTGTCATCTTATTGATAACAGGTAAAAAAAGAATTAAATCGGGCTCCAAACAAAGGGTACATAATATATCACGGGATCATCTTCAACTGAATGATAGGTTTAATACTACTGAAAAAATTTACGGAAGAAGGCGATTTTTCTATCCGCATAATTTCTGAAGCTTGGTGTTACCGGTATTAAAAAAATTAAATATATAATGAATGGGTCAATATCCAATAGCGGCACCAATGTGAGGCTGCCCAAAAAGCCTTTTTTTCTTTTTGAAAACTTAAATTATTTAGGTATAGACCTCCAAGGTTTCAGAAACCTTGGAGGTCTCCTCGAAAACAACAAATGATTTTTTGGACAGCCTCATTAAGGGGGATGACCGTCCATAATGATGATAAGGCTATTTAACGTATTATGTTACCACACTAGAACAACTTGGGGCTTACCGTTAAGGAGTCGGACAAATAACTATAACTCAATTTTACTAATTCAGGCGCTAAAATTTATCGAATTCAATAATCTGAATTACATTAACTCAACTAAAACAGGTAATTATTTTTATATGAAGAAGGAACTAAATCTATTGACGCTGTCACGAACTATTCTTTTTAGTGCTGTACTTTTGGGATGTATGGCCTGTTCTCAGAATAACAATCAAAGCAGTTCGGGCGAATCACCTTTGTGGAATAATTTAAATGAAAAGCTGATCGCCGAAAACGATGTGGCAGTACGCACGCGCTCAGATATACCGGAAACAAATGTTTTGTCAAATGTCGGATCCGGTGAAGTGGTAAACATTACAGCGCTGCCTTCGATTGAATTGGCCGACGGGGCTACGGCCAAAGCATATTGGGGAAAGGGTAATCTGATGAGTTTCGTTAGCCTGGAACCCGGTGCAACACTCCCTGAAAGGACTATTCCCGGAGAACGATTTCTGTTTGTATGGAAAGGAGATGTGCAGGAGCGGATCAACGGAGACTACGCCACTCTGAGGGCTATACAGCGGGAGGCTCCCGATGGGGTTCACGGAGCTACAACACGAAAAGAATTCGTTTACCTGCAGGAAGGAGCTGAAACCGCCGTCCGCGCCGGGGAGGAAGGTGCACGGCTGCTGATGGTGTATGCACCGGTTCCGGAGTTTTATCTCGAGAAATATGGGTCCCTGATTACCGGAGCGGACATCGATATTACAGAATTTCCTATCGATCCCAGTGTGGAGGCGAACCGGGTATACGATCTGTACGATTTCCAGTTTACCGAGCTCGTGCCGGGCGCCAATGCCCGGCTTATTAACGGCCATGGACTACAGATGAGCTTTTTGAGAATGGATCCGGGTATAGAATTTGCCTATCACCTGCACCCGGAGGAGCAGGTCATGATCGGGCTTAGGGGCTACATTGATGAGTATATTCTTGCCGATACCGTACGTATGAGAGCGGGAGACATCGTGGCTCTGCCGGCACCGATGGTACACGGTGGAAAGCTCGGACCCTATGGGTCGGATGCCCTGGACGTATTTTTCCCGCCGCGGACCGACTATACGGAAGCTATGGAGGAGATGCTGTCGCGATACCATGCCATCATCCCCGAAGATGCGCAGGTGGAGACGGTAATCGACGGTTCATCGGGGGCGGGCCCGCAGCTCTATTTTACCGAGGGACCTGCCTGGATAAATGGGAAGCTTTATTTCTCGAATATGTATTTCGATGCAGAATGGAATGGAGATCCCGGACGGAGTTCCCTTGTTGAAATGGATCCGGACGGAAGTTACCGGAATATCACTCAGGGAGAAATGCAGACGAACGGGATCATACCCGACGGTGAAGGTAATCTCATTGTCGCCGACATGTTCGGACACCGGGTTCTCAGGATGAATACGAACGGAGATGTAGAAGAAATGATGGCTGATAGTTATAACGGAACTTCGCTCGATGGTCCGAATGATATAGTGATGGATGCCGAGGGTGGTATTTATTTTACGGATCCGCAATTCACACCCGATGAAGAAAAAAATCAGCCGGGGCGCTCGGTGTATTATCTCAGCCCAGAGGGTGAAGTGGCAAGGTTGCTTCCTCACGATGATTTTGCCATGCCCAATGGAATTATTTTAAGTCCCGACGGACAAACGCTGTACATCAATAACACCTACGACAACGAGAGCTGGTGGGATGTAGACAGCGATAAAGATCATTTTGTCTGGAGCTATGATGTAAATGACGACGGCACCATCTCCAATGGGCAAAAATTTGCCCAGCTGCGCCTGACCGGAGATGTACTCGACAGGAAAGGCAGATCTTCGGGCGCCGACGGAATGGCCGTGGATGAACAAGGGAACCTCTATGTGGCGACGTATGCCGGAGTTCAGATTTTCAATTCTGATGGTGAGTATATCGGGATGGTTAATACACCCACTTACCCCGTTAATTGCACCTTCGGAGGTGAAGATATGCAGACCCTGTACATCACCAGCTATGACAAGGTATACAGCATCCGGACCAATGTCAGAGGTGTGTAAGGTGAAATATATAACAGTTTGTGTGGCAGGGGATAAGAGGAATGTATATAAGCAGGTAGGGATACTCCTGACGGGCATGCAGGGCTGTCGAGTCTCATTCACAGCCACACTATGGTGTCATCCTGAGCGGAATGATCCCGACAGCCGTCGGGAGAATGGAGCCGAAGGATCTCATCCACTCTGGATAAGCAGCCAAATATGAAGCGAATGAGATTTATCGACTTCAGGCTGGAAATTGGCTCGGAAAGACTGCGAAGTGGAGGGACAGAGCCAGAACAACAACCCACTTCGAGAGAGAATGACCAAAAAGCATTAGGCCTTGTACCGGGATTATAACCACAGTTGGCATTAATAGTTAACAATATACACAGCTATGAATAGTAAAAGTATTACTTCGATTTTAACGATTTTAATTTTCTGGTCAGGTGTTGCACTGGCACAACCGGGAAGAACGGAAATTGAATTGTCAGGGGAAGGGTGGAGCCTGTGGCTTGATCATGCAGCGGTATGGGCCGATGATGAGGCTCATCTCCCACCTGTTGATGTTTCGAGCCTGCCGGTAAATCCACCCACCGCCGGCTGGGAAGCCCTGCATAATGGTACGGCATCAGACAAGATCGTCAGCGTTCCCGGCACGGTCGAGGAACATTACTGGGGAGAGATCGGAGGCATTATACCCAATACCGGCGGTGATTACGTGGGCGTTTCGTGGTGGAGCAGGATATTTACCCTGGATCCGGAGCTAAAAGGCAAACGTATTTTGCTGGATTTTAACCAGGTGAACCTGCGTGCCGAAGTGTTTGTAAACGGTCAGCTGGTGGGATACGATGTTATTGGAAATGTTCCATTCGAAGTCGACGCTACCGATGCTGTTGTTTTCGGAGAAGAGAACCAGCTGGACGTCAGAATCACAGATCCGGTGGGTAATTTTTCATGGAATGACAATATTCTGATGCGCTGGGGAGAAAACCTGGTGCCTGCGGTACATGGCTTTGGCGGCATTACAGGTCCGGTTACTCTCGTAGCAACAGATGAAGTCCGGATTACCGATATCTATGTGCAGAATCAGCCGGACCCCAAAAGTGTAGAGGTTTTTGTAACGATTGAGAACCATGCCGGATCCCGGCATAGCGGTGATGTGTCGTTGGCCTTGCATGAATATGAAGATCCGGACGCTGTGGTTTGGGAGCAGACAGTTTCTGCGGATGTGAGTCCCGGCACGGAGACGGTCTCATTTTCGGCCCATGTACCTGAAGCAAAGTTGTGGAAGCTGGCCGGATACAAGGGGCTGAAAGAAAAAGAGACTGCCCTATATCAAGCCACAGCTGAATTCACCGGCCAAAACGGCCAAATACAGGATACGGACAGCCGGCGGTTCGGATTTCGCTGGTTCGATGTCGGCGAAAAAAATGGGGACAGGCGATTTTATCTGAATGGGGAGCGGGTCATCCTCAAAGCTGCCATGACGCGGGGCTTTTGGCCTGTGAACGGAATTTTTGCCACACCTGAAATGGCCAGACGTGATAAAGATATGCTTGAAGAGCTCGGCCTGAATATGATGCTGCTGCATCGTGCCATTGGTCAGCCACCGGTCATGGAATATTCCGATACGGCCGGACTGATGACGTATGAGGAACCGGGTGGCTACCGCATTACGCCCAATCGCCGTGACAATATCGACGGACCGGATGACAAGGCAAGAGAGTGGCGAAGGGAAAAACTGAGACGAATGGTTATTCGTGACCGGTCGTTTCCATCAATGATCATTTACAATCTGAAAAACGAAGCCACAAACCCCCCCGATGAAGATGATGTGGCCAATGTCAAAATGGTCCATGAGCTGGATCCTTCGCGTATCATAACCTACAATAGTGATCGGAACAGGGATATCGAGTATTATGAGCGATTGGAAAAAGATCCCTATAAGCTGCATATGCTTCCTTTCGACGACACACTGTATTACAGCGGCTGGTTCGACCAGCATCACTGGTTTTCGTACTCGGGATATGTAGATGAAAACTATAACAACCCTCAAAACTATCTGCGCGGTAATGTTGGGGCTCCCCGTGTACCTCAGCCCGAAGACTCCCTGTACCATCTGGACGAGAGTGAGATTATCTTCTGGGGCGAAGAGGGAGCTTTCGGTACCATGGTCCGCCTGCAGAAGATCAAGGAAGAACTGGATATCACGGGCGTGACTGGTTTCCGTGAAATGGAACATGTGGATTGGTTTAATCATTATGATGAATTTCTGGACAAAACAGGTTTCCGGGAGTCTTATCACAATGTAGACAGCCTGACCATGAGCCTGGGCCGTAATCTGCATTATTTTCAGGGCAGAAATATTGAAAACGTACTGATAAGTAATGTCGCCGACGGTTACAATATGAACGGCTGGGGATCCGCTTCCACCAGGACGGATGTGGTCGACATGTACCGCAATCCCACGTCCGATACCAAAATTATCAGCCATTATACGCAACCTCTTTATGTGGCTGTCAAACTCCGGAACAAAGTGTTACCAACAGGAACAACACCGGTTGCAGACTTTTTTATCGTCAACGAGGAGGATCTTAACGGCCGGCATACTCTGTCGGTGACATACGCCGGCCCAGACGGGAATACCATCTTCAGTGAAGATTACCAGGTTGATGTCACAGGGGGCGAAGAGTACGGAGAACTCCTGGTCGAAAATATCAGGCTCCCTGAAGCAGATCAACCGGGCTACTATAAACTGACCGCCTCGCTTACCACTGGGGGAAGTGAAAAAGCATCGGGATTTGATGATGTATTTGCCGTGGACATCAGCGAAGGTCCGGCCCTTTCCGGCAGCTATGCCGTCATAGAGCAGGACAATATTGTTAAAAATTTCCTGAAGAAAGCCCGCGATATTAATGCCGGCAATTTCAGTTCTGAAATGGATAGTGTCGACGTCATTATAGCTGGCAATCACAAATTCGAAGAACTGGAGGAAGGCATTGTAGAAAATATGATGGAACGTGTTAAAAATGGAACAAAGCTGATCGTGCTTCAAAATGCTGATAACTTTGCGTCTAAGGTCAACGAGGTACTGCAGAACCGTCCGGCGGTTTTCCAGGGAGAGGAAATCGAGCGATGGAACGGGGGTGGACGCCTGTTTGTCGGTCAGAGTTCATATCTGGAAGGGCTTCCACAGGGAGAAGGGATGAGCTGGGAGTATCAATGCTTCTACAAAACCTGGCCCTCAGGCAGGAACGGACAGGTCGGCGGTATAGATCTGCATGATTGGGGTACGGAATTGATAGTAGCCCTCGGCCATCAGGGCTCGAAACGGATTTTGTCCGCTCTTTCATCTGTGCAGGTAGGTCAGGGTGATGTTATTCTCTCGACTTTATCATTTCCGGAAAACCTGGAAAAAGATGAGGCCTCTTCCGTTGTAGCCAAAAAGCTGTTTCTGAACCTTCTGCAATCATCTGAATCTCCGGTAACATTAAGTAAATAAGCCATATGAGAGTTTATAATACGATGATGAGCATAAGAACGGGAGCTGGTTTATTCGTAATTTTACTGTTATTCACGTGGTATTGCGAAGAAGTAAGGGGCCAGAACAGCCCTGATCTTTATCTGCGAGCCCCCGATGTTGTGCCAGGGACATTACCGGAAATGCGCACAGTCTCATACTGGACCGACAAGATGGAGCATCCTGACCAAGTGGTTATGACGCCGGCTCAGATAGAGCGTATGAACAGGAACTACCGTCAGAAAATGACAGTATTCACCGGGCTTGACAGTAGTATTGTTCAGCATATTAGCCGGCAGTTGAGGTTTTCGCCGGGTCTGGTTACGACTGAGCCGGATCTTGGTTCTATGACTCCGGCTGAAATATCTGCTGTCGTCCGTGATATTGTCGACAGGCAGATTCAGAATTTGCGAAGGCGCTCGTACGGAAACAGGTTGGGAGTACGATATTCGGATAGTGAGGTCGATACCATGGTAGATGAAATGGCTCATGATTCAATCTCCGACAATATAGCTACACAGCCGGGCATTACCGCAAAAAACAGCCGCCTGCGCGTTGTTCCGTCCATTCGTCCCGAATACGTCGGTCTCAGTCAGACAGGCAAAACACGCTGGGACCTTTGGAATCTTGATATCGTTCCGATCGGGAGCCCTGTCCGGATTCTGCATGTTTCAAAAACAGGCGCTTTCCTTTTTGTGCTTTCCGAAAGAGGATACGGCTGGATCGGGTCCGAAAACATAGCGACAGGCTCTGGATCTGAAATAGAAAGTTTCGCCGGAGCCGGAGATTTCATCGTCACTACCGGTGACAGAGTGCCCTTCTATTCCGATTCAAACGCAACCTATGTTTCGGGCTGGATGAGAATGGGAGATCGCCTTCCGCTGGCGGATAGCGACAATCCCAGGCAAATAAAGGTGCCGGTGCGTCAGGTAAACGGTGAATTTTCAGTACAGGAAGCCTGGCTGGCGCCGGATGCAGATGTCAACCTTGGCTACTTATCCTATACCCGCAGAAATGTTGTCGTACAGGTATTTAAGCTGCTGGATACGATTTATGATTGGACGGGGGGATGGTTCGGCCGGAATCACGCAACTATTTTGAGGGATATTTTCAGTACGTTCGGATTTGAAATGCCATCCAATGGTGTGTTTTTATCTCATTTCAATACCAATACGGAGATTATTTCTTCGGAGCTGGATGAAGAAACCAAATACAAAACCATCTTTGCAAATGAACCTTTCATAACCTTTCAGACAAGCAACAGCGGGCACAGTCAGTTATATCTCGGCGAACATGAAGGACAGGCTATCGTATTCGATACCCACGGATACGGATATGAAAATGATGATGGAGAGATGCTGGAATTACGGCGTTCTGTTGTTGGCACTCTCACTTTACCTTCCTATATGCTAGAACAGGACTTAATATTGACCGTGATTAAATGATGATTTTTAGATAGTATAAACGGAGCAATTAAGCTGTGTTTATCAGACACAAAGATTTTTAATGGGTACCTCATAAGATAAATATGAATAAATCGCTGCTCTTTATAGTGGCTTTGTTTTTTCTGCAGGGATGCAGCCAGGAAGCTTCCTATCCGGATCGGCCCATCTTTTTAATTTGTCCCTGGTCTGCCGGTGGAGGTACAGATCGTGTCGCAAGGCAAATTGCGTCGCAAATGGAACGGGAGACAGGAGTACCTGTAAATGTAATCAATGTTACGGGGGGAGGAGGAGTAACAGGTCATACAAGGGGAGCTTTAGCCAGACCGGACGGATACAACGTGACCATGATTACGGCCGAACTTAATATGCTTCACTGGCGCGGGCTGACAAATATTACCTACGAGGATTATCAACCGCTGGTAAAAGTCAACCAGGATAACGCTGCTTTGTTCGTGCGTAAAGACGCTCCCTGGGACAACCTGCAAGAGTTAGAGGAAGCCATTCGGGAAAATCCAGGTTTGTTACAGGCTTCAGGTACAGCTTTTGGCGGCGTGTGGCACGTAAGCCTGGCAGGTTGGTTATTAGAGGCGGGATTTCCGGCTGACGCCGTTACCTGGATTTCCATCAATGGTTCAGCACCTTCCCTGCAGGAACTGGTAGCCGGAGGGGTGGATATAGTTGTCTGCAGCTTTCCGGAAGCCCGGTCGCTGTATGATGCAGGTGAAATTCGCAGCCTCGGGGTTATGGCGGACGAAAGATTGCCCGAGCACCCGGAGATACCCAGTTTTAAAGAACAGGGATATGACTGGTCCAGCCAGACATGGCGCGCCCTGGCTGTACCTCCGGAAATTCCGGACGAACTATATGAAAAATTGCTGAAGGCAATAGAGACGATTGTCCAAAGTGAAGAATATCAGAATTTTTTGGAAAATTCCGGCTTTGGGGGTAGCAGCGAATCCGCTGAAGAATTTCACCGCTTTCTGGAAGAAGAGAATCAAAGTTATGGTAAAATCTTCAACAGTGAGGCTTTTCAATCTGTAGTATCTCAACGTTATGGTCCGATGTTGTTTCCCTATATCATTCTGGGCTTAATGGCACTTACTATTCTGGTACTGACTTTTTCCGGTAACCTGCAGCTTACAGAGGAGGCTTATGATATTACAGCTAAAGATTACAGCCGTATGGCTTTGGTGGTGTGTTCGGTTATCTTTTATCTGCTTTTGGCTGAATATGCCGGTTTTATACCTACAGCCATTTTAGTAATGGCTCTCCTTTTCTGGAGGTTTAACGTTTACTGGAAAACGGCCCTGCTGGTAACATTAATTACAGTACCCCTGACCTATCATGTGTTTGCAGTATACCTGCGGGTTCCTTTGCCATGGGGTTTCTTAGGATGGTAATTTAAAAATTATGATCGAAGCAATACTGGAAGCTATACAACTGGTTGTATTCTCACCTGCCATATGGATGGTGATATTGCTCTCGGCTGTGTATGGGGTTTTTATGGGAGCCATTCCCGGCCTGACAGCAACCATGGCAGTAGCGCTATTTGTTCCAATTACCTATTGGATGGATCCGGTTCCGGCCCTGGCAGGTATAGCAACGATGGCGGCTTGTGCAATTTTTGCCGGCGACATACCTACGACGCTTTTACGTATACCGGGGACTCCTGCTTCTGCTGCTTATGTAGATGATGCTTACGCATTTACTAGACGGGGAGATACTGAAACACCGCTTGGTATGACCCTGACGGGAAGTGTGATGGGTGGATTATTCGGGGCGGTTATACTAATTCTTTTGGGTGGTCAACTGGCAAAAATTGCCGCCATGTTCAGCGTAGCTGAATATTTCTGGTTATATCTTTTAGGTCTCAGCTCAGCAGTAGTGGTGTCCCGCGGTCCGTTATTAAAGTCGTTGCTTGGTTTACTGATCGGCATTTTGCTTGCTTTGGTAGGACTTAGTGCTGTACATGCTGAAGCGCGTTTCACTTTTGGAATGCCGCAACTCTACCAGGGAATTAGTTTTATTCCTGCCATGATTGGCCTGTTTGGTCTTTCCGAGGTATTGCGTAATGCCATTAGTCTCGGTGATAACCGTAATTCTGCAGTGCCTGACGAGGAAAAGAACGACCGGAAAAGTGAGGGTTATTTAAAAAGAAAAGTCTTCAATCCGATTTCATCCGTTTTCAAAGCACCTTTTAAGTTGATCAGGAGTAGAAAACGTGCCTTTTTTCGATCAGGGATTATTGGATCCCTGATAGGAATGCTTCCCGGTGCCGGAGCGGATATGGCTTCGTGGGTATCTCTGGCAGCATCCAAAAATGCCAGTGATCACCCGGAGCAATATGGGAAAGGGTCACTGGAAGGCCTTGCTGATGCTTCTACAGCTAATAACTCCGCTCTGGCGGGAACGTGGATACCGGCTTTGGTATTTGGTATTCCGGGAGATTCAATAACAGCTATTATGATTGGAGTGCTTCTTATGAAGAACCTGGATCCCGGTCCCGGAATATTTGAGAATCAGCCGGTATTGGTATACAGCATTTATATAGCTTTCATCATGGCTACGTTTGCTTTGCTGATTGTAGGCTATTTTGCCATCAAGGCGGGACGTTATGTTATTAAGGTTCCTCAGAGGATCCTGCTCCCGCTGATCCTGCTGTTTTGTATCATTGGATCGTATGCTATTCAGGGTAGTTATTTTGATGTAATTATCATGCTGGTAATGGGACTGTTAGGCTTTATCCTGGAGCGATATGCCATACCTCTGGGCCCGGTGGTATTGGGCATTATTCTGGGTTCTCCCCTCGAAGAACGGTTCATTCAAACTCTGACCGGATCGGAAGGTATAATAATGCCCTTTTTCAATCGTCCTATTGCCGCCTTACTGGGCGTGGGATTTCTGATCCTGTGGGGTTGGACAATATGGAGAAATAGAAGACGAAGTTCTGATTGAACTAAAAATCAAAGTGGGTAAATAAAATATTTCACATTCTGCACCGGGTTTCCTGAAGGACAGCAGCTGGGTTATACGCGTATTTAGCGACAGAAATACTGTTTTATAAAAACAAATCCGTTTTTATCCGCTCTATCCGTTTCATCAGCGTTCTATTAGTCTTTCAGGCGCAGGTTGGCTACTGTTTCGATATGATAAGTCTGCGGAAACATATCTACGGGTTGTACCTCCAGGATATCATAGACCTCGCTTAACTCTTTCAGGTCGCGTGCCATGGTCGAGCTGTTACAGCTGACATATACAATTCTTGGCACTTCCAGTTCTTTGAGGCGCTCAACGACATCCGGATGCATGCCTGCACGGGGAGGATCGGTAATCAGGCAATCGGGAGTTCCATATTTGTTGGTAATATCTTCATTAAAGACTTCCTGCATGTCGCCTTCTACAAAAGCTACATTATCGACATTATTTTCTTCTGCATTTTTCCTGGCATTTTGTACCGTTACTGGTTCCAGCTCAATCCCAACAATCTGTTTGGCATTTTTACTTAGGAACAGGGTTAACGTACCCACACCACAGTAAAGGTCAAAAACGGTTTCACCGGACTTAATTTCTGCAAAATCCCGTGCCACTTCGTACAGCCGTTCGGCCTGTTGCGTATTTGTCTGAAAGAAAGCGTTCGCATCGATATTGAAATGAAAGGGGCCGATATGATCGGTAATATAACCCGGCCCGTAAAGTACATTTTCATAGCGACCCACTGCGGTCGGTGAGCGCTCATCGTTAATATTATTTATAATTGTGGTGATTTCCGGGAACGTATCCTGCAGTGCATTCGAAAGTGGTTTCATCACGGATGGATCATCGGCATTGGTAACAAGGTTTACCATCAGATCATCCGTATGATACGCATTCCGGATAACGACATTACGCATAAAGCCTTCATGGTCGATGGTATTATACGGTTCCACATCATGTTCTATGCACCAGTTTCGAACAAAATCCAGGATCTTATAGGATACCGGATCTTGAAGATGGCACTCCTGAAGGTTCAGAATCTTGTCAAAACGTCCAGGGGCATGTAATCCGGCTGCAAAGCATCGGTCACTGACATATTCATCACGGTTGATCTCTTCGCGGCTCAGCCAGCGTTTGTGGCCGATCGAATACTCCATTTTATTGCGATAATAGAAGATGTCATCGCAGCCGATGGTGTCGTTTACCTCTAGAGCTGTAAGACCGCCGATACGGTGCATGTGGTCGCGTACCTGGTCCCGTTTAAACCGAAACTGCTCTTCGTATGTTACGTGCTGCCAGCTGCACCCTCCGCAATTACGGGCATGCCGGCATTTCGGTTCGATTCGTTCAGGACCCGACTCAACAACTTCCAACAGTTTACCTTCCCGGTAACTCTTCTTTTTTTTGATGATGCGTGTTTTAACGAGGTCGCCCGGTGCTGTATTGGGCACGAAAACCGCCAGTCCGTCAACTTTGCCTATTCCTTTGCCCTTAAAGGCAGCCGAATCTATTGTCAATTCAATTTCGTCGCCTTTTTTTAACGCCATACACTCGAGTGTAGTTATTAGTTAATTAGTATAGTGGTTATTGGTAACCAGCCACAGATCTAAATGGAGTTAGACAATAATTAAGAAGCTACAAGGGTGCTCCGCTCCCGCATACCAGCTGATTAAAAAGATCCTTCTATATCGTCAAAATAAGTTTCAAATTGAAGAGAGAAGGCCTTATGAAAATTTCCGTTTTTTTTGAGTTCGTTTGTAACCAGCTCGAGCTGTTTCATGGCAATCATAGCCAGCGTCTCCATGAATTTTACCGCAATGGAGGGGTGGCGGTTTTTCAGTGTTTCGAAATCGGGTTTAAAAAAGCCCAACAATGTACAATCGGTCAGGCATTTTACAGAATATATTCTCCGTAGTTCATACCCGATGGAGAGGGAGCCGAAACTTTCCGGAGCTTCAATTTGGTAACTCTGGGTTTCGCCCTCAGTTCCGGGCTCGGGATCTGCTATTAATTGTACCTTTCCTTCTTCAATGAAATACATACCCGTTCCGGGATCTCCCTGGTAATAAATAAATTCCTCTTCATTATATTTTCGATAATGGCAATACTGCAGAAATTCTGTCCGCTCCAACATTGTCATTTTTTTCAAAAATCTGGACTTAAAAATAATATCACTCTTATCCCTGATTTTCTTAAACTGGTTTAAGTTCATCATAATCTGATCCGTTTATTAACTTTTGTCTTCTAGACCTAAAATGTAACAGACTTAAAATAACGTGAGATCTTGATAAAGAAAATGAAAATAATATAAGAGATTTGCTAAAAAGAGTGGCCGATTCCGAAACTGAAATACATTTTCTTATCCTGAAACCAACCTTTCTGCAAGTCATGTACCCGAAAAGCAAAGTCAAAACGAACGATGACATAATCCCAGTCTATTCGAAGTCCCAACCCTGAACCGACGGCAATCTGTTTATGGAATCTGTCGAACTTAAATTTTCCATCATCAATTACCCGCTGTCGCTGTGTCGGCGGAATAGGATCACCATTATCTGTTCGCGCCGGAAATTCCGTTCTTGGTCCGTACCAAATATTTCCTGCATCATTAAACCAGGCACCGATCCAATCGGCCGAAAGAAAGTTCCCTATAATATTTTGTCGAACTTCGGCTTGTGCCAAAAGTTTGATTTCCCCCCCGTTGATCGTTACTTCTTCAAGAGGGATTGAACCCGGTCCCAGGCTGTAAATATCCCAACCACGGATATCGTTACTTCCGCCGGCAAAAAACCTTTGGTTGAGGGGAATAGAATTACTCTGACCATAGGGCAGGGCAAGCCCCATAAAACCTCTGTAGGCAAATACGGCGTCGCTCGATATAGGTATATAGCGACGGTAATCTGCGGTTCCTTTCAAAAAGCGGCTGTAAGCAAGGCTGTTCTGACTGGTGGGAAACAGCGGCGGCAGGTTTCCTTCCAGGGTGTTTGGTGTCACGATATAGCGGTCAATCAGGTAGGGAACATTGCCTCCCATAGCCATTGTATACTCGCTGAAATAACCGTGGTCTCTTTTTATGAGATCTGTGCGCCGGCTGCGAAAAGTATAGCGCAGAATAGAAGATACCTGTGGACGAAAATCTTCCAGGATACGCTGGAATTCAAAGGAATCTTCACCGAATTCTTCCCGCAATGATTCGCGGAATTGCTGTGAGGGATCAGTGTCCAGCAGATCAAGTTCAACAAGGTCCAGGAAACTGGAAAAACGATCATTATGTAATACCTCGTAGCGAAGATTGAAGCGGATATCAGAATTGATATCAAAGAGCAGCTGATTTGACCTGCTGAAAGACAGCGAATATCGGGTACGTGCATTTGAAAAGTAGAGCCGGTCATCAAGAGCTGCAAGTGGAAATATGAGTCGGGGAAGCGAATAATCAATCCTGGATTCAAAACTGCGGAAAAACTGGCTGCTGAATGACTGCTCTGACTCTGTTGAACCGATGTCCCGGATTGTTTCTGACCGTACATATTCAAAACTTCCGTTAAGACTGAGTTGCAAATTTTCGGCACTGCCGAACAGATTATTATTAGTATAGGTCAGTCCTGCACCGGATCCGAAACCATACCGCTTTAATCCGTAAAAATTGAGATTGATGGAATGCTTGGGCAGTGTTTGCAGCGAAAATATGACCGGTATGGATTCTCTGCTGTAATCAGGTTGTGAACCATCTTCACTTAAACCGAATTGTCGAATCGCCAGCATGCCAAGGTTTTGAAATTCGTTTACTGTACGAACATACAATGAATTGTCGAAGGTGGCACCCGGCTTAAAAAGTACCTGTTCAGATAACAGGCTAAACTTCGACTGTGCCTCTTTTTCTTTATGCAGATATATAGATTTCCCTCCGGCTGTATATTCACCACCTCTGAGGGTATCACTTTCTTCATAATTTACATTATCATCCGGGCCGGCCAGGCTGATGTAAAGATCGCCGAACGTATATTTTTTTCCGGATTCTATAACAAAAAGTGCATCCAGCTTATGCTTGTCCTCGGAATTACGCTTCATCAGGACATTAACTGAATCTCTCTGAGCAGCTGCATGTCCATTATTTTTGAGAAATGTAATAATCCGGTTCCGTTCATTACTCAGTTGCTCTTCTGAATATTGCCTGTTTACATGATAAGTGGTGTCGTCAATCTGCTCACGGGTCAGCACGCCGTCTTGATAAAAGTTTGAAACAAGCTGCGGATCCTCAAACTCAGGCATTCCTGAGTATGCCACACTCTGAATAGAAAAAGCGGGACCCTCATCAATAAGGAAAGAAACTTCGACCCGGTTTTCTTTAAATTCTACAATATTGGTATCTACTGTGGCTTCAAGATAGCCTATTGTTTCGTAATAACGCTGAATGCGCTCAACATCCGTTGCCACAGTCTGTCTGTTCAGAAGAGAGGGTGGTTCTCCCAGAGAGGGGCTTAACTGCCATAAAAAATACCATGGAGTAAAGCGGGGAATACCCAGGAATTCACGGTTTGTTTGAGTGCGGATAAGAGCTTCAAGGGTATTATTTTTTACATTATCGTTTCCAACGAATCTTACAGTGCGAACAACCTTATCAGTGGTGTCTGATGCAGATACAGTATTTTGAGCTATGCCACTTAATGGAAAAAGGGCAAATAAAGCACCAAATAAAAAAAGTACAGCGCGAATTGATATTATTTTCAAATGAGTAGACGGCGATTAAGACTTTTTTCAAAAAAAACGGTTGTCCCGCTCATACGGGGCAACCGTTTAAAGACCTAAATAAGATATAAGTTAAACGTCATCGTAATCAAACCCTTCATCTTCCTCGTTATGGAAGAAATCTTCTTTTCGAATATAATCGGGCCAAATATCTTCAATCCCTTCATAGACCATATCTTCACCCTCTTCTATTTCATCGAGTTCATAGAGGTTATCTATTACCTGTTGAGGAAGACCGTTACGTTCGGCCCACTCGATAAGTTCTTCTCGGGTTGCGGGAAATGGCGCTTCGTCTAGTGCCGCAGCTAATTCAACAGTCCAGATCATAAATAATTGGTTATTGTCTTTTGTTGTTTAAATAATAATACTTAGCTCGTTATAAAAAGGTTTGTAACCTAAAATTCAAGTTATTTTTTAATAAATGTGTATTTATTTTTTAAATCTATAACTGAAAGGTGAATAAAATAATTCTTATCTTAGATATTCTTAAATATAAACCCAATATAAAGAGGATTATTATATGTTTGGTAGTTTTGGCGGAATGGAGATTATTATAATTCTTATGGTCATACTTCTTTTCTTCGGTGCTAAACGTATTCCCGAACTTGCACGGGGAATCGGGCAAGGTATAAACGAGTTTCGAAAAGCCTCCGATGAAATCAAAAAGGAGCTTGAGAAAGGCGAAAAGGAAGGATACGGCACTGAAAAAACCGAAAAGAAGGAAGAATTGAAGGAAGAAAAGAAGTAGAATACCAATTAAAAGTATATATCATTGCGTTTTACAGACATAAGCGAAGTTCGACAGTCGATCGAGGACAAGGAATTAACATTAACCGAGGTTGTTACTCATTACCTCGAACAGATCGATGAGAAGAACAATGAAATCAATGCGGTCGTCTCTCTCGATAAAGATGCCGCATTAAAGCGTGCTGAGGAGGTTCAGAAAAAAATTAAACAGGGAGAAGCAGGTCAGCTTGCCGGATTGGTTATAGGAATTAAAGATCTTATTTGTGAAAAAGGTAAACAAACAACCTGTGCTTCCAATATCTTATCCGGATTTGAAAGCGTTTATAACGCCACAGTTGTTAATCGTTTGATTAAGGAAGATGCTATTCTCCTGGGCCGGTTGAACATGGACGAATTTGCGATGGGCTCTTCTAATGAAAACACTATTTACGGTCCTGCCAAAAATCCCAATGATACATCAAAGGTTACGGGCGGATCATCCGGCGGCAGTGCGGCCGCAGTTGCTGCCAATTTTTGTACAGCCGCATTGGGCTCCGATACAGGCGGTTCTATCCGACAGCCCGCTTCTTACTGTGGTGTGGTCGGATTAAAGCCTACCTACGGACGTGTATCCCGTCACGGATTGGTAGCATTTGCTTCATCTTTTGATTGCATAGGTCCGCTCGCCAACAGCGTGAAAGATGCTGCAGCTATATTGCAGGTTATAGCCGGATCCGATGAACGTGACAACACATCATCGAGCAGGGCGGTACCTGATTTTCACCAATCGGTACAAAATCCCGACTCCGGTATTCGCATTGGTGTCCCCGAAGAATATTTTGGCGAAGGACTTGATGGCGAAATCCGTCATGGCATTCAAGTTAAATTGAATGAATTGAAAGAGCGTGGTGCTGAGCTGGTGCCCATCCATCTGCCACATATGAAATACGGAATTGCTACTTATTATATTCTGGCTACTGCCGAAGCATCCAGTAACCTTGCCCGTTACGACGGAATACGGTATGGACATCGTGCCGATATCGGTGAAGTGAAAGAGGAGCTGAAACAGGAAAGAAAGGCGTTGAAGGAGCAGATGGAAATTTCTGCCGGTAAAGATAAAATTGAATATTCAAAACAGCTTGAATCACTTGATTCACCTCTAATCCGGCTTTACAAGAAAAGCAGAACCGAAGGGTTCGGCCGTGAAGTGAAACGGCGGATCATGCTCGGCACCTATGTTCTGAGCGCCGGTTATTACGACGCTTATTATGCCAAAGCTCAAAAGGTACGCCGCCTCATAAAACAGGATTTTACGGAAGCTTTTAAAGATGTCGATGTAATTGTTTCACCGACGGCACCCACAACTGCTTTTGATATAGGATCCAAACAGGATGATCCTGTTCAGATGTACCTGAATGATGTTTATACTATTTCCGCTAACCTGGCGGGTATCTGCGGCATCAATATTCCGGCAGGTACTCATTCCAACGGATTACCATATGGTATGCAGTTTATGGCCGATACCTTCCAGGAGCAAAAAGTTCTGAATGCAGCCCGTCTCGTAGAAGAACTGGATTAAAATCAGTTTGTATAACGTTCTCTCTGTGAAACTCTGTGTCTTCTCTGAGGCACTCTGTGTTGTAACTGATGAGCTTGGGGATCAGGATCTGCAGCTGAATATTAAATTGCAACTTTATCCTGGTCTTTCCTTGTTCCTTTTTGTGTGGACAAAAACGAACCCAAAAAGCCACCGGCT
>CAZPWQ010000031.1:0-31224 GCA_964590495.1 uncultured Balneolaceae bacterium | reverse complement strand
GGGATTCTTCGGCGGCAGACCGGAAAACCGCCGGTCCTTGCTCAGAATGACACCACAGGAGATTGAAAAATAAAGCCTTGCTCACTTATTCCAGGGGCGTTTACCACAGGCACCTGTATCCCATCTGTCATCCTGAGACATCAAAACGTAACCCGGGGCAACCAACTCTCTAGTCGAAGGATCTCCCTTTCATGGCAACCAGTCCAGACAAAGGCCCCACCAACGGGATTCTTCGGCGGCAGACCGGAAAACCGCCGGTCCTTGCTCAGAATGACACCAGAGGAGGATCTAGTCAATACAACATCAGCTTTTCCAGGACATTTTATCCCGAATACGCCTGCGAAGAAATGTGTAATAATTTTTAAGTCCTTCAATAACCGGAGTATCTTTAAAAATCAGTTGAGCTTGAAACCTTTCTACTTTCAGGCGTCGCTTTACTCTGACAGCGATCTTTATAAACTCCTTATTAAACTTAACTTTCCGGCTTGGATTATCTATCTGTATCTTTTTATTTTTATTAACATTGTCAGCTGTCCTCATTTTAAATTCCTGAATACCCCGGAGGAAATCGAACGTTTTAATTCCACCGTCTGCAATTTCCTTCAGGATCCGGTAAAGCAACACATTTCCGGGGCTGTCCTGAGTATAAGGCGACTCATCATTCATCGCACGGTGCAGCATATATACGCGTTTTCCATATTTTAGAATCATGTCGATGGCCACAAACTCTTCATCTCCTTCCCCATTTGCCGGTACTGCCATCTTAAACTGCAGCCAACCTTTTTGATAGAATACAGTAGATATCTTTTTTAAGAATTCATACATCCTTTCTTCTGCAAATGTACCGGGATAACCGAGATTATTCCATCTTTGCTGATGCAATTTAACCATTTCATCATAGACAGGTACTACATGGTCTGCATCTTCTATTTCAATAATGTCAAAAATCTTATAGCTCGCCTTGGTAGACATCTTAAGATTACGCCGTGCATTATATCTGCTTTTTTTGCTCATACTGTTTAAATACTCGTCCCATGAACAGTTTAAATCAATAACAGGTGATTTTGAGCAGATCTCTGCTGAGTAATCATATCCATATTCTTCCAGGGCTGGTAACAGGTAACGACAAAGGGAACTGTCTTCGGGTACTTCATCCAGAATGATTTCATCAAAACTGAGCTCTTCATCCCGGAAATGCTGGGCCAAAAGGTCGTATGCCGAAGCCTCATATCCGGGACTGATAATTGTATCCAGATAATCGGAATAGGCAATTATTCCCATTAAATTTTCTCCCTCCGGCTGGCTTACCGTCGATCCCAGGAATCGAAGACAGGAATAAATCCGCCGATTGAATAATTGAACCGTATCCCTGAATAACGGTATTATTCCCACCAAACGATCGTCATGATGAATAACTGCAATATGCAACTCCTTTCCCCCGCCAAAATAATCCCACCATATCCTGTTCCATTCAAACGTCTGAAAGATGAAGCTGTCAGAATCACGAACCAGGTTATTCCATTCAGTTTTTAAAGAATCAAATTCTTTATTATTCGATACAATGTATATCTCCAGTTTAGCCGGGGAAACAAAACGTTCTGAATTATCTAAACCGGTCGTTGGTGACTGGTATGAACCCTCATTGACAACTTGATCTATACTCTCTTCCATATTATGTTACCGCTAATCTTCATGGTTACAGTCGATACCGGGTGCTGCTGATCTTTTTTTAATGTTTTTCATTTCATACTTCATTAATACTATACCTGATATTGCTTGTTTTTAATTTCCTTTTCATACGATGCAGATTCAAAAGCCGGTTGAGTTAATTTATAAAATGCTTCTCCAATAGATTTACCGATAATCTTCCAATCATATTTTCTTTTAACAACTTCATAGCCATTCTCAACCAGATTCCGACGCATATTTTCATCCTCAAACAAGTTTAAAACAGCATCAGCAAACTCCCGGGAATCATCCCGTATAATCAGATGCTCATTGTCATTTACCTCAATTCCTTCACATCCGATGCTTGTAGAGACAACAGGTATCTGCATAGAGAGTGCTTCAACCACTTTGAGCCGTGTACCGCTGCCCATGTACAGGGGGACTACATAGACACTGGCCCGATCGATATAGGGGCGGACATCATCAACAAAACCGGTAATAATGACAGAATCTGATTCATAAGCTTTAAGTTTCGACGGCGGGTTACTGCCGACGACATAAATTTTTGCTCCGGGGACTTTCTCTTTGATACGGGGAAATATTTCGTCCAGAAATTTTATTATTCCATCAAAGTTTGGCACATACTTCATTGCACCGGTAAATACCATCGAAAATGGTTCTGATTCGGTATCTCCCGGAGTAAAAAAGGACGAATCGACCCCGTTGGGTATGACAAAACCGGGAGTTTCAGGAACATGACTGCCAATGATACCAATATCTCTTTTGGATGTAGCAAAGATAGCATCGTGCCTTTGGAAAGCTTTTACTTCCTCTTTCAGGCATTTTTCATATTCCCTTTCATAGAATTTTTTCCGGATAAAAGACCAGTCAAGAGTGCTCATCCGCCGGAAGTTATCATATTCGATATTGTGGGCATCCATTATACGAATGGCATCTGTATCCAGATCAAAAAGTCCCATTGAGGCAAATTCACACATAATAATATCAAAATCCTCCCTGCTCACCAGCGTTCTGACCCTCTTTTCCAGTTCCTTTGACTGTGCCCAGTTATACCAGTAGCTGTGGTCCGTCAGCAGGGAATAAAACTGTAGCAGCCGGCGATAATTCTTACGATTACGATCAATGAAGTACATCTTGTTTTTTAATTCCGGAAATTCCGATCTGAAAGCATCCATACTCCCACTTTCATTGAAACCTGTTACCGTGACGTCATGATTCCGGGTCAGGTATTTTAAGATATGATACATTCTCAATGCCCCACCAGAGGTTGGAGGGGTTGGCAGATACGGAATTATTTGCAATACTTTCATGGGTTTAGATAATTTGTTGCGATTGTTATATTTTTCGGGATCTTCAGATTATGTTACTTCTTAAGTTTCTCTGGTGGTACGAATCCATCGCTTTTCCTTGTCATTCATCCAAGCTTTTACATACACTTTAATCTTCCAGTAGGCATATTTGGGGATATATAAGATGGATCGATACATCTCCTCATCAGCTCCGGCCGCATACAGACCAATTAGCAGGTGCAGAGCGCCCAGCAAGGCGAGTCCAAACCACATCCAGACATAGGTTATCGGAAACCATCCGAGGACCCACAATGCTGCATGTAAAACAAGCATAGCAAGTACAAAAAGGAGCGTATTTACCAGCGGTGGTGTAATCAGTTCGATAAAAGCATCCCAGTATTTAGCAGCTCTTTCTTTGAAAAAAGCTGTCAACAGCCGCGGAGCATAATTTCTGATAATCGGATACCGCCCTATCTCCCATCGCTTACGCTGCGATTCTGCGTTATCGGGCTGTGTCGGCATTTGTGCCCACACATTAGCTTCAGGAGCAAAATCGATATCGATACCCTTGAGCTGTAAATGGAGTCCGTACTCTACATCCTCCGTCAGCGACCACGCCTGCCAGGGATACTTTCGAAGTATATCGGTAGAAAAACACATGCCGTTACCCCGCAGCCCCATATTCAGCTTGAGTACTTTTCTCCCCATCGGCAACACGTAGTTGTACAACAGAAATCCGATCCGGGTAGATTCGCTGCTCCACACTCCCGGCTGGGGTAAAACCAAATCACTGCTCTGTATTACTTTACTTCCGCGGTCGAGATAATAATTCATAATATTGAGGAAATTGCTCGAAACCAGGCTGTCGGAATCGAATACTATAATGCCGTCATATTCCTCGTCACTGTTAAGGATCTTTTCGAAACCCCACCGCAATGCGTGACCTTTACCCCTTTTTTCATCGTTGGTTCTTTCAAGTACTTCAGCACCTAAATTCCGTGAAATTTGTGCCGTATTATCCGTACAATTGTCCGCAACCACATATACATCGTAGCTGTTTACCGGGTATACCAGACTGAACAGACTGTACAGTGACTTTGAAATCACTTTCTCTTCGTTATGTGCCGGTACCACAATTGCAAACCTGCGATTGTATTCGGTTTCAAACTCCTGAATAGTTTTTGCTTTTAGTGCAAATAGACTGAGTATTACCTTGTACCCCAATAATATGCCCAATACAGTAACTAAAAAATATTGTATGATTTCATAAACAAACATTGTTATTACCCTGCTTCATAAGTGTTTTTATCTTGATTAACTGATTTGAAATACCCCGCTACGTAAGCGAAAATAGCCGTAAAATTGATTGCGACTTCATTGACGAGATAATTTTGCTCGACATCCTGATAGTTCTTACCCGGATAGGCAGATATCTCCTTTCCCTGCAGGTGAAGATGGTTATTAGCCCCCCCAACCATCATACCCGGTACTGGTTCCCGATTATCAGATTCCATCGAAAACTGGTGATAGGGTGATTTTACCGGTACGGAGCCTATACCTGTTAAAAAGGTTTGGTTGAATGGATTTCTGCCCAACGTATAATGCAGTTGATCCATTGCCGTATTGTGATATTTCTCAACTCCGGTTTTCCGGTAAAGTTGAATCAGGAGATAGGAATAAGCCAAATTGACACTGGCCGACCCCCAGTAATATTCATCCGGGCCTAATAAAGTCCGGTAATTATTTGCCCGGTGTTTTTCTACAAGTTTGTCGCCGGCAGTCACAAAATTTCTGAGGACGATCTCCTGATGATTCCTGAACTCATCGGGCAGTGAAGTATTAAGAAAAACGCCCAATGCCATACTGTGGAATTCCTTCCAGCTTAACGGCGGCAATCCCGATACCAGTAACTCCTCATAATATTCTGCAAAATAATCCAGGTATTCTTCATCGGCGGTCATTTTAAAAAGTTCGATAGCTGCCCATAACCTTACATCTTTGTCGCTGCTGTCGCTGTATTCCCCGCCTTTTACATCCGGGGGATTGGAAAATCCACCCGGAGGTTGAATAGACGGATTATTCTCCAAATATCTCCACGCCTGTTGTGCAGCTTTGGCAAGCCGGTCAGAAAAGGCCGTATCATAAGGCTCAAACACTTGAGCTCCCAAAGCCGCAACCGCTGCAAAACCTGCCGTTGCATTACTGCTCAGTTGAAAAATATAACGCACCTCGGGATCCTCATGTGGCAAAAATTCACCGACCCATTTTTTTTGTGAAACCTTGTGGTAAACTCCACCGTTATTTTTCTGCATCTTTAAAAACCATTCCAGCGACCACCGCACTTCATCCAGCAGATCGGGTATTCCGTTATTTTGCTCAGGTATATCAAGCTGTCCATCCCTGAAAAAGGCGGCGTCCATTTCATAAAGATAAAGGAGCAGACCGGAACTAAGGGCGGTGTTTATAGAAAATTTTCCGTAATCACCGGCATCATGCCAGCCTCCGGCTACATCTCTTATTTTTGAAGAGTCACTGTAAAAAACAGCATCTTCTATGTGACAGACTTCATGTTTCCACTTATTTCCGTTATTAACTTCCGTTCCACAGCGATTATAATAATAGCTTTGGATGGCTGTAAGTACCGGTTTCGAATAAATATCATGTCCGACGGAAAACAACTCTGAACTTATTTCCGGGTTACCCTTTATTTGTATGATAAAATTGCCTGTACGGTTCAAATCAGAAAAGTCGATCACTGATATACGGTCGCCTGTAGAGGAATCGGGAGGTGATGTTGAATTAATGTCTCCAAAATATACCACTCTGTTATCATCTGTATCCACAATCTCAAATTCTTCAGCATCCGAATTCACCAGGTACGCCTGCTTGGATTCATCGAGATTATATCCAACCAGATTTACGGCAATAAAAGAGTTATCGGATGCCGAACATCCTGCAGTGATGAAAAAAAGGAGTAAATAAGTTGTCAGAGTTAACGGTTTCATGCTTCGATCTTAATCTTTTTTGTCGGATATCCATTCATAATAGGTTGTTCATCCACGACGCTTTGAACCTCGTTCTTAATAGCCTTTACAAATTGATCCATAGTGTGATGCTGTTCGATGTGTCTTCGGGCTCTTTTTCCCATCTCTTCCGCCCTGTTGGGGTCGTTCCACAGATCTACTATCGCTTCGCGTAGTGCTTCGGGATCGCCCACGGGCACATAAATACCAGTAACACCGTCTTCTATTACGTCTACCTGGCCTTCTGCCTGTGAACAAATAACAGGTCTACCCATAGCCATTGATTCAAGAAGGGCTGTTAATCCGTTGTCAGAATCTGTCGGTAATAATGAAACTACTGTAAAACGGCAGCGTGAATACATTCTTCTCAATTTTTCATAGGATTTTTTCCCCACTGTTATATTCTCCGGCATCTTATCGATATCATACAATCTCCTGACTGTTTCAAAAATCATTCCTCTGGCCGCACCGGCAGCAATATGACAGGGTATATCCAGTGGACGCAAAGCTTCGACCAGGGTCGGGTAGTCCCGCATCTCCATGCCAACAGAACATATCATGTCGGTTTCAGAAGGTATCGGATGCCAGAATTTTTGATCTGTTCCCCGCTTCAGCAATTTAATTTTTTGCTCCGGAACACCGAGTTTATCGATTGCAAGCCTCCGCTGTACCGAAGACCAGATGAGGATGCGGTCGATAGCCTCATGGGTATGTTTGAGCAGCCATTGCTTTTGTTTAGACTTTTTTTCGTCCATCGATGTAATACGAGATATAATCATTACGTGTGGCGTATCGATTCGCAGATATTTCATCAAAAAAGCCAACGGCAGCCCCGCTTGTTCCGATTGTGTAAATATTACATCATAGTTTCTTTGAAGAATAAGGGCTTCGAGTACTTGTGCCACCACCACCGGGATCAGCCTGTAGAGCCAGCGTCGATAAGCGGGAACCTTTTCAAACAGGTACCTCTCATCCAGCAGATCTGCAGCAAGAGCATCTTCAAGCAGTGTAACCCGGGGATGTCTGTTTTCCTTCTCTAACTCGATAATTTTTTCATCAGGAAGTTTATCCATCCCTTTTGATATAACATATAGCGTTTTCACAATACTGAATTTTTAATAATTATTTGTTGGTGTTAAATCATAGTCATCTACCGCAGACTCTTCCCCGGGATAAAGTTCTGTACTGGAAAAGCTTTTGCCGTGGCGAACTTTACCGTACAACCATTCAGCGTACTGATAGGGAGTCAACAGTTTCAGTAAAAAACCGGCTGTTCCGGTATTTCTGTTAATAGCAAGTCTGCGGATATCGAACAGATCGTCTCCGAAGGTCGGCGGACCGGTATAAACTCCACAAGCATACTTATAACCCGATTGAACAACCAAAGAACGTACTTTGCTGTCAAGGCGGCCATAGGGGTACGAAAAACTCAATATCTTCTCCCCAAGGAGTGATTCAAGTGATTTTTTGGATCCTTCTATTTCATCTTTCATTTCCTTCTGATTCAGCTTCGGCAAAACGATATGAGTCATAGTATGTGCTCCTATTTCAAATCCGTCAGAGCGTGCATCTATAATTTGCTGGTCCGACATAAGCGGGCGTTTTTTTTCTTCTATATGCTGATCCCAGTTGGCGTACTGCAGATTGCGATTACCCAGTACAAAAAAGACAGCATGCATATTGAACTCACGCAGAACCGGAAGAGCGGTTGAATAGGTGTCAAGATATCCGTCGTCGAAAGTAAGTATAATCGGTTTTTTGGGAAGAGTAAGTTTACCCTTCCGATATAAATAATAATCTTCAAAAGTTATCGGAGTGTAATTGAATTGATCCAGCAGCTGGAGCTGATATCTGAAATCTTCCTCACTTACACAATGAGGATCAGTACTCTCTCCGGTCGTTCCCTTAACAATCCGGTGGTACATCAGTACTTTAATATTAGCTTTATTCGTTATAATCATTTTCTCTTGGTTTAAATAAAGGCTAAAGTCCAATTAAGTAATTAGCCGTAATCTCTTGGTTCTCATACTATTTAATAAGTTGCAACAAGTGTGCCATTATAGGTTTTATACTCGTAAAAGCTGTTAATCGACTGTATTCCTGTATCCATATTGGATCGGATACAAGATGGTAAATAACAGCTGTAGAAAATATTCTCACTGCTCAATTTACGTGTGCAAAAAATTCGTAGTGAGATGGCTATACAACGGCTTCCTGCCTGTAATACTTTTTATACCAATTCACAAAAGACGCTATCCCCTCCCGGATAGAAGTATTGGGGGTGTAACCGGTTACCCGGTACAATTCAGAAGAATCTGCCCATGTTTTTTTAACATCTCCCGGTTGCATCGGCATAAAATTTATTCTTGCTTCCCTGTCCAGTTCTTCCTGAATGATATTTACAAATTCCATCAGGTGGACCGGTTCGTTATTTCCGATGTTAAATATTCGATAAGGGGCTTTACTCGTACCGGGATTACCGTGCTCCGGCTCCCATTCCGGATTTATTTCTGGTATTTTATTTCTGAGCCGATACAGGGATTCAACAATATCGTCGATATAGGTGAAGTCCCTGGACATGTCGCCTTCATTGTAAATATCTATCACTTCATCATTGCTAATCCGTTTGACAAATTTGAAATAAGCCATATCCGGGCGTCCCCACGGGCCGTACACGGTAAAGAACCGGAGACCGGTTACCGGCAGGTCGTAGAGGTTGGCGTAGGCATGCGCCATCAGCTCATTCGATTTTTTGGTGGCGGCATACAGCGATACAGGGTGGTCTACCCGGTCACTGACACTATACGGCTGTTTGGTGTTCAACCCATATACAGATGATGAAGAGGCAAAAATAAGGTGTCTGACCGAATGATTTCTGCAACACTCCAGAATATTGGCAAACCCTTCCAGATTACTTTGGATGTATTCCTCCGGATGATCTAAAGAGTAGCGTACACCGGCCTGGGCGGCAAGGTGATACACCAACTCAACTTCATTATCGGCAAACACAGTTTGCAAAGCTGAAGCCCGGGAAATATCTACCTTATAGAAAGAAAAATTGCCGGACTTTCTAAGGATATTCAGCCGGTCATTTTTCAGTTCGGTGCTGTAGTAGCTGTTTATATTGTCTACTCCCATTACACGGTATCCTTCTTTAAGCAGCCGCCGGGCAATATGAAATCCGATAAAACCGGCTGCACCTGTGACTATTACATTTTTCATAAGAATTCTCTCCTGATTTAATTTTTACCGGTAAAACCTTATTTAATCTTCAAGTTTCAGTTTGATGCTCTTCCACCGAAAAGAAGTATATCCGGTTATCATTGCGATTAATCCGCCCTTCTCGTATTGAACTTTCATCAGTTCGATTTCAGTTAAAATTCGCTGATAGCCAAAAGCAATCAGATCAAAAACTTTACGAACAGGCTTTCTTGCCAGAGAAGATTTATTGTCGAACCTCAGGCTTACCCTCCAGTTATCGAAGTTCTGATCCGTAAAATCATACTTGTAGTATTCCTCTCCTCTCAGCAACTCTATTTTTTTAACGTCACCCCTGATAGCATCCTCAACCAGATTTATAAGCAGACCTATGCCCGGACGATATTTTGCGGAATCGCGGTTATCATCAAACCCGCTTAGATAATCAAAGTAGCGGCCGTTGTATCGCAAAATTAATCGTGAGGCACAGATACCTTTTTCGTCTCTGGCTTCCTTAAACCAAAGCCAATTATTATTGTAGGCATTTCTTACCAGTTCCTTAAAAAAGCTGGTGAACCGGTCGTCATAAAACACACCCGGAAAACCAAGTTCATTCCAGCGCTCCTGGTGTAGCTTAATCAGGGTTTCTACGGCCTTTTCCACCTCTTCCAAACTCTCAGGCTCCTTGATTGCGAAAGTTTCATCAGGCCCTGTAGCCCGTTTAGTTTTCCGGATACGCCGCCGTGCGCTCGACTTTTGCTCTTTGATATATTCCTTTAAAGATGGTTGTCCGCTTACATCAATAAATGGACAGGTGTCGGTTTGTTCTGCCCTTACTTCAAGTCCCTGCTCCTGCAGTCCGGGATACAGATGGTTCATCACAAAGCTGTCATCCCGGGCCTGATGAAAATTAATTTTATCAACCTCGAGATAATCCGAATCAATTATTCTTATCAGCAGACCGTTAACTTTTTCCAGATATTCATCATCAACCAGTATATCCAGAAAGTCACTTATGCCGTAGTCATCGAGATAACCGAATTGTTCGTTAGGGCTACCCCCGCTTCCGATTAACTGCAACCTGCTTTCCACAACCCGCGAGCCGATTGAAGAATATCCTTTATAAAACGGAGCCAGTCCAACCAACTTCATTCCATCCCAAATAGTCAGGATGAAAAGCGATCGTTTCGCATTTTTCCCGAAGTGTTTCCACCATGATTTGGCCCATTCATGAGACATGTAGATTGTGGCACCTGTTCTCATTGCCAAATCCTTCCAATACATGGACAAATCTTCAAATGACTCCTCGTCATCGAAAACTTCGACCATCAGTCCTCCATTTGTTGTTTTGTTATTTTGTGCCATATCGGGAAAGTCCTGACCACTCATAATTTCCTCTTGAAACATTGTAGTTTTCATAATTTCTCCTTATTGAAAATTAAAATTATTCAGTTTTAAATCCGGTTTTTTCACCGGTAGTTTTTTTTCTATTGATTTGAAATACGCCTCTTGCAATTGTGAGCCAATGACATTCCAGCTGAACTTTTCCTTTACCAGCTTTTCAGCCTTGATTGTCAGCCTGCTTGCAAGTTCCCTGTTTCTTAACAGTTCTATAACTGATTCCGCAAAATACTCTGCATTATCAGCAATTAGTGCAGTCTCTTTATTCCTCAATCCAAGTCCTTCACATCCCAGGCTGGTAGTCACAACAGGTTTTTGCATAGCCATTGCTTCGAGTATCTTCAGGCGGGTGCCCCCTCCCATTCGCAGGGGAACAACATAGACGCTTGAACGATCTATAAACGGCCGTACATCATCGACAAACCCCGTAACCTCTATATGCTTATTTTGTCTGGAAAGCAGGGCATCCCCGGGATTGCTTCCGACGATATAAATTTTGACCTCAGGAATTTTATCAACAATTCGGGGAAATATCTCGTCCAGGAAAAAAATCATCGCATCTTCATTCGGCAGATATTTCATCATACCTACAAAAACTATAGAATATGGTTCGCGCGGCTCATTATCCGGCTGGAAATAATTCAGATCCACTCCGTTGGGGATGATATATTTGGGTACCTGTGGGACATCAGCATCGAACAAGACAGCATCACGTCTGCTGGTAACCAAAATTGCATCCTGATTTGAGGCTATTTTAATTTCTTCTCTGTAAAACTTTCTGGATTCAAGCCAGTAATACAGTTTGCGAAAGGGATGTATGCTGCCCTCAGCCATCCTTTGGAAGTTATCATATTCAACGTTATGCGAATCAAGCACCCTTATAGCGTCTGTATCGAAATCATAACCTGCGAGCACAGGAAATTCGCTGTGGATAATATCAAAATCATTTTCGGCGACCAGATCATTAATCAATGACTGTAACTGCGGCGATTGGTCACGGGAATGCCAGTGACTGTAGCCGGAAAAGAGTGATCGGAGAAATGATTTAACGACACGCAGCTTTCCATACGGCAGGGCGACTAAATGAATATTATTTTGAAGCTCTGGAAATTCCCGGGAAAGCTTTTCTATATCTTCCTGTCCCCCGAAACCTGCTACAGTAACAGTATGGCTCTGGGCCAGGGATTTCAGGATGTGATAGATACGTATTGCACCACCGAAAACAGGCGGCACAGGATTGTACGGTAACAGATATAAAATTTTCATCGTTAAATATTTTTATTGCTCAACATGACTTTCAATTCGCTGAACGAGGTTAAATTTTTTATGATTTTTAATTCATCCGCATCAAACAGTTTGACTGCAAATAAACCTGCTATATAAACCGCAGCACCTATCACTGCATTTATCATCCAGTACATACCGGTATTGCTCAACAGCCATATGACCAGAGCCATAGCCATACCAGACAGAAGAGGCTTGGTTATATAGGATAATTTGAACGTTCGCAGGTAATTGGCGGGCAAAAGGTACAGGGCAGCACACAACATAAAAGCTTCGGTAATAAAAGTAGCGATGGCCGCTCCTATACCTCCGTTTGCATAAAGAGCTTGTGTATGGGGAATCAGCAGGTAGTTAATACCGACATTCAGGAAAATAGCCAGGAAACCTACTATAGCCCATCCACGCTGACGATTTGCAGCGCCCAGAATTGCACTTCCGAGAATGATATCCACAAAGATTATAGGTATGCTCACGGAAAAGATCTGCAGCACAATTACCGCAGGACCATACTCTTCAAGTCCCATAAAAAAGTGTATAAGATCTTCTGCAAAAAGGAAGATCATAAAGCCGACCGGCACGCCGAAAATAAGGATAAGTTTAAGACTTTTACTGATGGTAGTCTGAAGCATACCATCTTCATTATCCCACAGTTTTGAGAACACCGGGAATACAACTGTTTTGTAAATCATCGGCAGCATCATTACCATATCAAAAAAGCGCCATGCACCTCCATACCAGCCGGTAACGGTTTCTGTAGTCAGGTATGAAAGCATGACCGCATCCACCCTGTAGTAAATCACGGAAAAAAGCGAAAACAGAAAATAGGGCATTCCCGATTGCAACAGGGAGAACACTTTGGTGTTGAATTGGTAGGAAGGTTTAACAAAATTTCTGGAATACCAGACCAGCACAACCAGGTTAAACAGAGCACCGACTGTCATTATGATAGCGACACCGATTGAGTCTGCACCGAAAAGCAATGCAATAACAGCAAATATTGCGACGAAAACTTTTTCGCTCACCATACCTACTGAAGGGTATTCCATCCGTTCAATGCCCTGGAAATAGGCTTTATACGCTTTTGACCCGCCTTCCCAGAACATAGTAATAGCCATAACCATCAGCAGGATATTAACATGTTCTGAATAGCCGAGGATATGGCCTATTAATAGTAGTACACCTACCGAAAGAATCCAGAGAAAAATTCTCAGTATAATATAGCTGCTGAGGACCCTGGCTCCCTGTTCTTGTGATCTCGCCACCTGCTTGGGAATAAGATAGCTGCCCCCAAAATCTATAAGCAACCCCAAAATCATTTTGATAGACAGGGCAAGATAAAGGCGTCCGTAATCTTCGCTGCCCAGGTATCGCGGCAAAAACATCAGCAAAACGAAGCTTGTTACCCATGTTACGGCATGAGCGCCAAACAGGATAGAAAAGTTTCTTACTATCGTTTTTCCGATTTTGGATTTCATAATTCCTGCCGCTAATAATTTTCAGAAGTAATTTGAATTTCATTTGTTTCTTCCCGGGTGCCTATTTCTTCAACAGCCGGTAACATTCCCAATATGCAGCCCAGGTAAATCATATTCCGGTAATAGGTAAGCTGAAGATCGAAGAAAGCAACTACCATCTGATTGATGACAGCAATAATGATAAACATGGCCACTGCTTTCAGATACGGATCATTCAGCCTGGAAAAAACATTCACTCCCCTGGCAACAAATGAGTTGAAAAAAAACCAGAAAGCTAGGAAGCCGATACTACCCATCTTTACCAATACCCAGTAAATTTCATTGTGGGGTATATATTCGCGCAGGGGAAACCTGATATGTACCAGCTCGATAGGCTGGTCATACTTTTGACCGAACCCCTTGCCTATAACCGGTTGATTAACTACTGTCCTTGCCAGATCGTAATTTTCAAAGTCGCGGTAAAGATTAGATAAATAATCTTCATAATTTTCCTCCGGTATTGGTTCTACCAGTCCCGATTTTATCATTTGAACGGGTCGTGCAAGCCTTCCACTGCTGTTCCAAAATGCAGCTCCATACAGCATTGCAGCAATAATACCCGGAATTGCATATTTCATTATGCTTCGCTGTTTATCCCCGGGTAGCAATACAATAAAAGTTGCAAGAGAAACCATAAATGAAGCATACGCAGCACGACGCATTCCAACATAAAAACCCAGCGCCAGCGGAAGCAGAAGAAGCAGAAGCCAGAACCGCTGTTTGTGCTCAACCTTATAGACTAACAATCCCGCGAGCAGGATTAACAGTGTTACTGTAAATACAGGATCTTCATGGTTTGTAAGCGTAGCCAGTCCTCCGGTTGTAAAACCCAGTTCAATAAACCGCCCGATACCCTGAAATGCCTTAAAAGAAATTCCAATAATAAATATCCAGATCAGTGTCTGAATATGTTGTTTGTTGCGCACTAACTGTGGCACCAGCAAATACATGATGGATAAGTAAAACAGGGCGCGGATTTCCCATAACGCAACCAGAAAATCTCCACCTGTGCTCATTCCATAGAAAAAAGAGAACAGAAGACAACAGAAAAACAGAATAAATCCACCCCATACGGGGATAGCTTTGTAATAAAAATCTTTCTCCAGAGATTTAACTAAAACGACAGCCGGTATCAGAAATAAAAAGTGGATTTCCAGTGGATTTAAAACTCCCCCCGGGAATTCGGGTATGAAGGATATTTCTTTCAGGTTCCTGAAAAAATCGATTTGATAAGTAAGCGGCTGAAATTCCGGTATGCCGAACTGGTCAAATATCAATACCAGGAATACCAGCGTGTATAGACTGTACAATGGTTTCAGGATAGTTAATACTAACATACCAACTATGTAAAGCAGAGCTACAACTACCGTTACATTACCGTCGAAATACCACAGACCACCCACAGTAATGCCGGCAGAAATCAACAGCAACCACAGTACAAGCGAGTTGCCGGAATTAAGTCCCAATGGCCGAAGAAATAACCGCTGATACATATTGGCTGATATATTATTATTAGAAATCATAGGGTATTGGCTCTTCCATTGTAAACATCATATAGACTACAAAGAGGACCAGCAGCAGGGAAAGAAAAAAAACAGAGATATAGGATACCTCATCATCTTCACTCATTTTACTTTTTATAATTACCAACAGATGGAAAAAGATGATACCAATCAAGACTTTCATTTTGCCCCTCACTCATTGTCATTGAACCTGTTGAATACATACCCGATAAAGCGTCGTTCATCGATGTGTTTATATATCTTTTCAAGTTCGTCTTTCTTGGTATTTTTGGCATCAATTACATTTATCAGTCCATCCACCTCGTTCACAAAGTGAAGTGGAAATTCTCCAATGGGAAAGATGGAACTCATATCCGCGATGATAAAATCAAATTCATTTTTAAGGGTATAAAGTATCTCACGCAACGTAATCGTATCCTCAATACCGGGAGAATAATGGAGGATATCACCGGCCGGTAACAAGTACAGATCATCTACAAGAGTGGGAATAACCCGCATCATTCGTTTGCGCATAGCTTCAGCAAGCCCGGGTTTCAGCCCGGCACCGAATATTTTATGCAGTTGCGGATTTCCAAAATTCAGGTCGACAAGCACCGTCCGCTGGCGATAAGCCCTCGCAAGTGAAACCGCCATATTTGCGGCTACAAGCGTTTTCCCTTCCTGCTTATTTGCACTTGTGATTCCCAGCGCAAGATTACCGTTTCTGGCACTTAGCTTTGAGAAGTTAAACTTATTGTAAAATTTCCTTGAAACTACAGTGGTATCGATTTCGTTAAGTTTGCCATCTGAAATGACCATCGGCACCAGGGAAGGATTGTGAACAAACGCAGGCTTATAAAGCGCCGTAGACTCATTCTCTTTCTCCCCGTTACTGTTATTCGATAATTTATTTTCTTGTCTAGATTCTTCCATCGCTGAGATATGCTATTACTGGTTTTTTTAATTCTTTGAGATCGTCTTCCGATCGTATGGTATTATCCAAAAGTTCCGCCACAGAAATCAACAATCCGCCGATTATAAATCCAAGTAGTAAGCCAACGGCCAACACTATAGTTCGATTCGGTGACGATGGATTGTCTGCAACAAAAGGAACATCGACCACCTGGTATTTGTCGGAGGCCATATTCTTCACCTCACTTGCCATTCTGGCCTGTTCCAGCCTTACTTTCATTTCATCGTAAAGATTCTGATAAATACTGAAGCTCGATTGTTTCGTTTCATTTTGCTGTTCAGCAACAAACGACTGTTGCATGTCAGTCATGAGCTCAGATCGTTCACTGTTAAGTTCTTCACGCTGCATTCGCAGTCTCTCCAGGTTCGACTGCATGGTCGGGAGAATCCGTTTGGCAGCTTCTGTGATCTGAGATTTAAGCCTGACAATGCGGGGGTAATCATCTGTATATTGCTGGTTAAGCTCTTCATATTCACTCAATAAATCAGCTAAATCAGAACCTGAGGAAATATTTTCCAGTGATAGCCTGTACAGTGGCTGAACCGAAAATTCATTTTCACTTTGATCCAGGAAATCCTGAATTATAGATATCCTGTTTTCAGCTTCATACATTTGTAAATCCAGCTCCTGTGCCCTGGTGCCGGTTGACTGCAGCTCGCTGCGTAAGGCTTCAGTATTTACGGGGTTCACTCTCATCTGCTCACTCGTAGAACTTACAATTTCTTCCTTCTGCTGATCCATAACATTTTTCAGATCATCCAGTTTTGCCTGAAGAAACTTTACCGTTTCCCTGTTCTGTTGTTCCAGCAAATAAGTCCGGGTACTTATAAAATAATTTCCCAGAATTTCTGCAGCGTTACGTGCGAGAACAGGATCGGGACTGGTATATGATATCGAAATAAGATCTGATGCCTCAGAATCTACACTGATACGGCTTTCAACATCATTAACAAGGGCCTGTTTTCCTTTTCCCGTGGTAACAGTGGTATCCAGATCCAGGCTGTCGATAAGCATTTCTATCGTGGAACGACTGTTAATAAAATTTTCAAACAACATTATTTTATCCTGTTCCTCCCTTTCCTCCCCCATTTCAGACAGTAGAAATGTATTGAGCGATTCATCCTCTTCAATCAAAATCGAAATTGATGATTCATATTCAGGCTCAATAACTTGTAGTGCGCCATAACTTAGTGCAACAAATAAAACAGGAGTAATAATCAGGAGTATTTTACGTCTCCTGATTATCGCTTTTATTTCCTGAATGGTTTCTTGAGTTGAATTCACGTGCTATATGATTTAGTTACTGATTACGGTTTAATTGCATTGGAACCAATAGTAGTACAATTGTTATGCCAAATCATTTAGCAGAAGCAATTAATATATCCTTTTACCGCCTGTCGGCTTTCCAAACCTGTTTCAGACTGCTTTTGACACCACGCCATTTTCTCCCCCGGAATCCGGCAGAAGTTCAGCTGAAACAAAATTACACAACAACGGATACCGGCTTTGTGAAATTTATTCACACAGAAAAACTATAGGTTTTTTCCCCACTGTCCCCCCAGATGAAAAATGATTAAAAACCAAGGTTCTGTTAGTCACAGGGGCTGTTCGGCCGGTTGGAAATCAGATTGGCATATTTGTTGTAACAACTTCGGGTGAGAGTCACTAATCAGCAAAATAATTAATTTAAAAATACAATGAGTTTCACGAACACTTTAAAATTATGCGGGTTTCTGGTTATCCCCCTGTTACTGTTGGGCTGCGGTCCATCAAATGAGCTTCAAGAGAAGAACGCCCGGCAACAGATGGCTGAGGCGCAAGAAGCCGCCCCGGTTGCAGACTCCCTTTATAAAATAAGATCAGGTGATGAAATCGAGATCCTGGTTTGGGAAGAATCGGATTTCAATACCACCACAACGGTCTCGAATCAGGGGACTATTGCCGTGCCGCTTATCGGCGAGATGGAAGTAGTCGGATATACTCATGACGAGTTAAAGGAAAACCTGACAAAAAAACTTTCCCAGTATATAAAAGGAACTATCAACCTGACGGTATCAATCCGCAGTACCGACGCCATGTTGGTATCGGTATTTGGAATGGTTGGGCAACCCGATAACTACCCGGTTTCTGATCAAACGTCAATATTTAAAGTAATTTCGATGGCAGGGGGGCCATCGGATGACGCAAATATGCGCAGAATTAAAATCTATCGCGAAAACAGCTCATCAAATCATGTAACTATCGATTTAACACGCTACCTCGAGTCAGGGCAGATGAATCAGGCTGCCATGGTAAATCCCGGTGATGTCATATATGTACCGCGAAAAGAAAATGCGGTGCGGGAGATGTCTGACTTTCTTCGTGATATCATATTGTTATTTGGAATTTTCAGAGTCATCAACTAATGAAAACAATATTTCAATTTTTCACTGCCTTAATCTTGTCCGGTCTGTTACTGACGTTAAGTTTTCCACAGGTTCTCCGGGCACAAATTACGGATACCGCAGGCGTGTCAGACGGTACCAGGGGTGCACCCCGCTCCTTCAAATTTGATACCCGTACAACAGCCCTGGGTGATGCGACTGTAGCCGATCCAACTGATTTGACGTCTATAAACATCAATCCGGCCAACCTGTCGTTTGTTCGTAATACAGACGTGCTGCATATCGACATGCATCAGAACTGGAATAACAACCTGATGTTCCAGAATATAACGTTCCCTGCCTTTCGTAATGGTAGTCACACAATAGCGGGGCAATTTGCCTTCCATCATGCGGGAGTAAATGCAACGAATTTTCTTGGCACAAATCCCCTGCCTGAACCTAATCTTTCGATGATCCAGCTCGAAACGGCGTACGCCTATTCGTTTGAGAACACCTTAAGTTTCGGCGTGCTAAACAGTATTTCTTTTGCACAGAATGAGGTTGCCCGTTTCTGGACTATTTCTCCCTCCCTCGGCATGTTGTACGCCCCTTCGGAATCGGTTAGCTACGGGATCGCCTTCCGGGGCCTGGGACGCAGTATTACCTATCAGCAAATCGGAGAAGATTTAACCGCTTTGGGAAGCCAAAATCTAAGAGAAAGTCTGGAGTTGGGAGCCACCCTCCAGTTTCCCGTTGATACGGATGATACATACCTGTCTCTCTCACTGGCCAACGAGAAGAGGTTCGGAGAAAACGGTGTCTGGTATAAAATAGGCCTGGAGGTCTATGTAGTACCCTCCGTAGCATTAAGAAGCGGGTTATTATTTCATCCCGAACGAAATATTTACGCCCCCCGATTCGGAGTTGGCGTTAATTCCGGCATCATCAGGATCGACTATTCTGTTTCGCACAGCAGAAACTTATTAGAACGTTTTCATCAATTGGGTTTAACACTTCAATTATAACACCATGATAGCATCACCTACACTTACTCACAAAGAACTTAAAGAATCCTTTTTAAATGAAGTAGAAAGATCATCGGAGAGCGTACTGATGCAGGATATACTTAACAAGGTAATCCGCGTAGCTCATATCGATACCCATGTACTCATCGTAGGAGAAATAGGATCGGGTAAAAAACGCATTGCCAAAGTCATTCACAAAAACAGCATCCGTTCCGACGGCCCTTTTTATTCCTTCTATTGTGTCGACATTAATGAAAAAGAATATAAAGAGGCCTTCTGGGAGCACCTGCATTTCGATGAAGAGCATATTACGCTAAAATATGATGCAATAGAAAAAGCCAGCGGCGGAATTCTTTACCTGGACCAGTTTTCTGAACTCTCTGCTCAATTTATGCTCAATATCATCAATTCCTTTGTCAAGAGCAGCGACCAGTTGTTCAGATATGATATCAGCAGCAGACCGCGGCTCATTATCTCCATGAACCAGGAGTCGTACCAAAATGTATCTCATACCGCGGAGTGGGCGACTATACTTAATAAAATTGATCCGGTTGAATTGATGCTCCCCCCGCTGCGTGAGCGACGAGAAGACATACCGATTATTATTGCTTCATTTATCAGAGAAATCAATACGAAAAATTCGAAATGGTCAAATTTAAATATCTCGGATGAAGCCCTGGAGGAATGCTGTAAATATCACTGGCCTGGAAATATCCGCCAGCTCAAAAATGCCATACTTCAGGGGGCCATTCTCTCGCATGGTGAAACAATCAAAAGCTGTCACCTGCCCTTTTCGATGAGCTGGAAATTACCATACGATGTTGACGGAAACAGAAAATCAAATTGAAATTTTTTACCACAAGTATGTTCCTGGAATTTATCATATCATTTTTGCTGCCGGTTATTCTGGCATTAATGCTGACCCCCCTGATTATTCGACTTGCCAACGTGATTGGCGCGGTTGATCAGCCGGGAGGCAGAAAAATACATGAATCGACCACTCCCAGGCTGGGGGGACTGTCAGTGTTTCTTAGTATTATAATATCCAGCATGGCTGTATATATCCTTTTTCCCGGTCTTCTAGAAGGGGTGGAGGAAAACGCCGGCCAGATTTATATTCTTTGTTTTTGCTTCTTCGCCATTTTTTCTCTTGGATTATGGGATGATCTGAAACCTTTAAAGCCGGGTATAAAATTCGGTGTACAGTTTGCTGTAGCCGCATTGATTTATTATGCAGGTTTTAAGATCTCAATTGTCACAAATCCGGTAGGAAGCGGGATATTGAATGTTGAAATGATCGATTTTCCTCTTACGGTACTCTGGATCGTTGGAGTTACCAACGCTTTCAACCTTATCGATGGCCTTGACGGGCTGGCGGCCGGTGTATCAACCATTGCCGCTATTTCTATTTTCGCCGTATCGGCACTTTCCGGGGCCATGTGGACTGCGGTTTTTGCCCTGATACTGGCCGGTGCCCTTGTGGGTTTCCTCCGGTATAATTTCAATCCGGCCAAAATATTTCTCGGCGATTCAGGAAGTCTTATCATCGGCTTTTCACTGGCCCTGATATCCATCCACAGCTCTGCCAAAATATCAACCGGGTTTGCTCTGTTGTTTCCTATTCTTGTACTCGGGCTTCCGATTACCGATACCCTTATAACGATGCTCCGCAGATTTATGAGTTTCTATATGCCGGAGAAAAATGGAAAGAGATCAAAATCCATCACCCGTAAAATCCAGAGCATGTTTAAGCCAGACAGCTCTCACATCCACCATCAAATCTTATCGATGGGTTTAACGCACCGCAATACTGTGCTTCTCCTGTACTGCGTATCCGCTTTTTTTGCACTGGGTGCCTTTTCTACAACACAGGCAGACAATGAATTGCAATCGATTACTATTGCTTTTTTCCTGATCGTGATTCTTTTTCTCGGAGTAAAAAAATTGCGTTACAGAGAAATATCGATTTTCAACAATGGCATGATGATGCCCTTTTATGAAAAATGGATAATAAATCAACCTATTTTCCTGAGCCTGATGGATTTGTGCTTTATAGCAGGTTCCTTCAGCCTAAGCTATCTCCTGATCAGCAGTATAAATCCACCCTCAATGGATGTTCTTAATTTTGACCAGTTCCTGGTCATTGTTTTATCGATACAATTATTCAGTTTTTGGCTGACAGGAGTTTACCGGGAAACGATCAGGCAAATGGGAATCGGTGATATTCTTTCTATAACGGCATCGGTAGGATATGCTGCCTTTTCAACTGCTTTCGTAATATTTATTCTGGATGCGTTACCTATTCTGCTGATGTTCCAATTCCTGGTGCTTGACTTTTACTTCCTGCTCACTTTTACCCTTGGCATCCGCATCGCCTATCAGGCTATGTGCTACTGGGTTAACCAGAGCAAAAAATCAGACCAGAATGTTCTTATATACGGCGCAAATGAAAACGGCACAATGATTCTGCATAAAATTATTCATTCACCCAAAAGCAACATGAAAGTGCTTGGCTTCCTGGATGATAACCCCAACCTCGAAGGTAAGTTAATTTATGGTTATCCCATTCTGGGTGGACATTGGAAACTGGCCAAAGTGAAACTCAAGAGAAAAGTAGACTACATACTGATGTGTGAAGAAAATATTAAACCGGAAAATTTTAAAAGACTGAATGAAATAGCCCATACCAAAGGAATAAAAATCAAGCGGCTGCAGGTGAACCTTCAGGATATTCAATATTCAGACGGATATCTGAATAAGAACGGGCATTCAAAATCAGAACCTCTGATCTCCTTCAATGATCACACCTGATAATTCAATATTAAGAAAAGAGAGTTATGACATTATCATCAAAATAAAACCGGAGGATATCAACAAATCTGGCTGCGGCTGATACTCCCCGAAGAACCCTGACAACTAAATCTAATTCCCAATTTTAACTAAAACATTGACTGAATGAACTGATCATTTTCAACCATATAGAGAGAACACAAAATCAAGGAGAGGTCATCATGAAAAAACTAACCACAATCATCGTCTTTTTAAGCGCAACATTTCTCATTACCAGCTTTTCACTTTCAACCGAAACACCAGTACATCAAGCCGGTGAAATCCACTACGCCAAAGTTGTACACTATCATCAATTCGGCAGATTACAGACAGATACTCTGTGCCTGAACGACAGCTTGTGGATTCGTGATAATGAGCACAAAAAAATACCGGCGTTTATGGAAGACAAGTTGTGGAGTTTCAGATCTGAGCCAAGTCTAGTAAAGATCAGTACAACATTTAATAAAGAAGATCATGAAAGAGTTGAAAAATAAGGCATCTCACAAGCTGTGCGGTAAAAAAAAGAAAAGAAACAGAACCGGTTTAATAGCCGTATATAGTATCATCACAGTTCTTGTAATTTTCGCAATTACACAATGTGAGGTTTTTACAAACGACTCCGGTCAAATCCCAACCAGTGATATGGGGATCACTGCCATAGACGCTCCTGCGTCTGTTATGCAAGGCGAAAGTGCCGAAATTTCTGTAACCATACAAAATTTTGGCAATCAGGAAGTAAATGATTCCGTAAGTGTTACCCTGACGGATGATACCGACCGAAATACGCTAACGACAGAATTCGTCAGCTTACTTGCTCCGGACAGTGCAAGAAGTTTTACCTATAGCTGGGATACAGAAGAAGCATCGATTGGTGAGCATATATTAACTGCAGTACACGACTATGAAGACAATGAGAAATCAAATGACACTACTTCAGTCTCAGTCATAGTAGAAGAGGCGCCAGAGACCGAGAGCGATATAGCTGTTTCAGAGATAAGTGCACCATCTTCTGCAAGACAAGGTGATGGTGTAAGCGTAGAGGTGACCCTGCAAAATATGGGTGATGAAGCTGTAAGCGAAGAAATTAACATCACTCTGGAAGATCTTACAGACGGAGTTGAAATCGGTACCCAAACAATCAGTGATTTGGAAGCCGGAGGCACTACAACGCTTACCTACAACTGGGATACAGAGGAAGCATCCGCCGGAGAACATGAATTACAGGCGATACACGACTTTGAAGACGATAATTCCGAAAATAATACGGCCACGGCAACGATTACAATAAATGAGCCACAGGAAAACGATATCGCCATAACACAGATAAATGCACCTGATTCTGCTACGCAGGGGGATGAGGTTGACATCGAAGTGACGATCGAGAATACCGGTAACCGGGCAGTTGACGATGATATCAATGTAACACTGGAACACCAGACGGAGAGTACAACTATTGAAACCCAGACAATAAACGGATTGCAGGAAGGCGACTCCACCACCCTGACCTACAGCTGGGATACCGGAGATGCTTCCACCGGTGAACATGAATTACAGGCGATACACGACTTTGAAGACGATAATTCCGAAAACAATACGGCAACGACAACAATCACACTTAATGAGCCGCAGGAAAACGATATTGCCATAACCAGGATAAATGCACCTACTTCTGCTACCCAGGGGGATGAGGTTGACATCGAAGTGACGATCGAAAATACCGGTAACCAGCCGGTTGACGATGATATCAATGTAACGCTGGAAAACCAGACGGAGAGTACAACTATAGAAACCCAGACAATAAACGGACTGCAGGAAGGCGACTCCACCACCCTGACTTACAGCTGGGATACCGGAGATGCTTCTACCGGTGAACATGAACTCCGGGCCACTCACGATTTTGAAGACGATAATTCCGAAAACAATACGGCAACGACAACAATCACACTTAATGAGCCGCAGGAAAACGATATTGCCATAACCAGGATAAATGCACCTACTTCTGCTACCCAGGGGGATGAGGTTGACATCGAAGTGACGATCGAAAATACCGGTAACCAGCCGGTTGACGATGATATCAATGTAACGCTGGAAAACCAGACGGAGAGTACAACTATAGAAACCCAGACAATAAACGGACTGCAGGAAGGCGACTCCACCACTCTTACCTACAGCTGGGATACCGGAGATGCAGCTACAGGTGAGCATGAACTTCAGGCCGCCCACGATTTCGATGACAACAATGCGGATAACAACTCCGATGTAACAGTAATCGTCATCGGCGAACAACAGGAAAATGATCTTGCCATTACAAATGTAAACAGTCCCTCATCCGTCGAACAGGGAGAAGAAATTGATATCGAAGTAACGGTAGAAAACACCGGGAATCAGCTCATTAGTGAGAATATAGATGTGATACTTGAAGATCAGACCGACGGTGTAACCATTGGTACTCAAAGTGTAAGTGGCCTGGAGGCCGGTGACAGTACAGTTCTTACATACAGCTGGGATACCGGGGAGGCCTCCACAGGAGATCATGAGATCGAAGCTGAACACTCCTTTGATGATGACAATCCCGGTAATAATTCCGGTTCCACAACAGTCACAGTAAATGAACAAACGGTAATTGATATCGGCTTAACCAATATGAGTGCTGCTTCTTCTGTACCACAGGGCGAAAATGTTACCATTTCTATTACTGTAGAAAATCTGGGTAACACTGCTCTCCCGGAGACTGTAGACGTTACTCTCAACAATGAAACCACGGGGCAAAATATTGGTGAACAAGCCATTGGCAGCCTCTCTGCCGGCAGTTCCGAGGAACGGACTTTTATCTGGGAAACCGATAATGCACAAATCGGGACCCACACGCTGGTCGCATCTCATAATCTTAATGACGATAATGACTCCAATGATTCAGAATCAACAACTATAACAGTCGAAGAACCGGCTGATATTTCCATTACAGATGTAAGCGCCACCCCCTCATCGGTTATCCAGGGAGAGAGCGTTGAGGTTGATGTTACGATAGAAAACACCGGCGAACAATCGGCCGAAGATTTCAGCGTAACACTTGAAGATCTTACCGATGACAATACAATCGAAACACAATCCGGAAACAGTCTGGATCCGGGCGACAATACTACGCTGACCTTCGTCTGGGATACAGACGAGGCATCTTCCGGTGAGCATAACCTCCGGGCTTCAAACAGCTTTAGCGATGATACCCGATCTGAAACAGTTACCGTGGAAGAAGCCGTAACCGATATTGCCGTCACTGAAGTGAACGCACCATCATCGACAGTACAGGGAGAAACAGTTGACATAAACGTAACGGTAGAAAATACCGGTAACCAGCCTGTCAATGAAAATATCGATGTGATCCTGGAGGATTTGACCGATGACAATACTGTCAATACCCAGCAAATAAGCGGACTGAATGCCGGTGCTGCAGAAACTCTCACCTTCAGCTGGAATACCGGTGATGCCTCCATCGGTGAGCATGAACTGCAGGGTGCCCATTCAATCGATGATGATAATAGTGACAACGATTCCGAAACTGCTTCGATAGCTGTCGAAGAGCCGGCCGATATTTCCATTACAGATATAAGCGCCACCCCCTCATCGGTTATCCAGGGAGAGAGCGTTGAGGTTGATGTCACGATAGAAAACACCGGCGAACAACCGGCCGAAGATTTCAGCGTAACACTTGAAGATCTTACCGATGACAATACAATCGAAACACAATCCGGAAACAGTCTGGATCCGGGCGACAATACTACGCTGACCTTCGTCTGGGATACAGACGAGGCATCTTCCGGTGAGCATAACCTCCGGGCTTCAAACAGCTTTAGCGATGATACCCGATCTGAAACAGTTACCGTGGAAGAAGCCGTAACCGATATTGCCGTCACTGAAGTGAACGCACCATCATCGACAGTACAGGGAGAGACGGTTGATATAAACGTAACTATTGAAAATACCGGCAACCAATCTGTAGAAGAAAGTTTTGATGTTATACTTGAGGATGTGACAGATGGTACAACCATCAATACACAAACCGTCAGCGGGCTGGATGCCGAATCCGGCACTACCCTCTCTTACACCTGGGATACCGGCGATGCTTCCACCGGAGAGCATGAACTCCTGGCTTCCCATACGTTTGACGATGGCAATTCCGACAACGATGAATCTTCCGCATTTACTACTGTCAACGAGCCGCTGGATATAACCGAAATAGATCCCGATACAATGGAAGAAGACACTTCCGGTGAAGTAACTATAACCGGTTCAGGGTTTGAGCCGGGAATCGAAGTCACCTTCGAAAATGGAAATGGCCCAACACCTACGGCTTCCGATATAACGGTCAACGATTCGCAGACACTTTCGGCTACAGTAACAACCTCAGGTAATGGAAACGACAATGACAGAACATGGGATGTCCGCGTTACCAATCCCGATAATTCAACTGCTGTGCTGGAGAATGGCTTTACCATTACTGCTAACGATGATGATGAATAAAGTCGGTTTAGCCGGGAGTCACAAACCGTGTTAAGTTAACCGGTAGTTTCAGGCTCCAAATATCACACTTAAAAAGCTAACTACATCTGCTGATGATAATCTTAGTAAAATGAGAAAAGCCGTTGCAATTATACTGGTTCTTTTAATGACAGCAGCATGTGAAGTTTTTAAAAATGAAACTGGTATATCTGTGTCCCCGTCCGGTACAGATATCGCTGTCAATGATATACTTGCCCCCTCTTCAGTAACAAGAGGTGAGATCGTCTCAATCAGAATCATGGTTGAAAATACAGGCGACGAGGATGTAAGCAGGGAAATTAATATCCTGCTGACTGAACAGATGGAAGATATCCCGATCGGCACATCGACTATCGAAGGCGGACTGGCAGCGGGTGATACCAGTGAGACAATCTACGAGTGGGATACGGGGGAGATACAAGCCGGGGCATTTAACCTGCAGGCAACCCATGAGCTTCAGGATGATAATCCGGAAAATGATACTGCTTCAGTATTGATAACCGTTAATGAACCATCAGATAATGATATTGCCATATCTCAAATAAACGTTCCCTCTTCTGCCCGTCAGGGAGAACAAATAGATATAGAAGTAACAGTAGAAAACAGCGGCGATCAAACTGTCCATGAGGATATCAGTGTCACTCTGGAAGATCTTACCGATGGCAATACAATTGATACAGGAACCATAAACGGTCTCGGGATTGCAGAAGATGTAACCCTGACCTTCACCTGGGATACCGGCGAAACATCTGCTGGTGAACATGACCTGCAGGTATCACATGCTTTGGATGATGACAATAATGAAAATAATACCATTTCAGCAACTCTAATGATTGAGGAACAACTTACTGTAAACAGCATTAATCCGGATAGAATGGGGATCGATGCTTCAACTGAAGTAACAATTTCCGGATCAGGCTTTAGAAGTGATGTCAGTGTTAGCTTCGAAAATGGAAGAGGACCTGATCCTGAAGTTATGGGAATTACAGTACCTGATGCCGACACGATAACAGCTACAATTACCACATCAGAAGGAGGACCTGACGATGACAGAATATGGGATTTACGTGTTACAAATCCTGATAATTCCTCTGCCGTTCTGGAGAATGCTTTTACAGTTACCGGTGACGATGATAATGATGATGATGATGATGATGATTAACTCTGTAACTTCACTAATCTACAACTCAACATGGAAACTTTGATGTACATTCTTAAAAAATATAGTTCATGGTCCTTTTATTTACTGGTGATCGTTCTCCTGTCTTTTTCAGTCTGGTCCTTTCAGGTGGAAAATCAAACAGACCAGAAGACAGAAGATCCCGAACCGAACCCGGATCTATGGGTAAGCGCCTATCTGGCTTCATGGCAGCATGATGCAGGAACACAATATAGTAACTGGGGTGCCCTGAGATCTCAGGATATTGACTGGGATGCCATCACTCATTTGATATACTTTGCCCTTCCAATTGACCAGAAAGGCCACATAAGAGGAAGTCTGGACCCCAGGGAACGAAGAAATCTGAATACCGATCGTCTGGGTTCGATCGTACCGGCGGCACATAAAAATAATACAAAAATATTATTCAGCGTGGGCGGTTCAGGAAGCTATAATGGTTTCAGTTCGGCAATAGAGTTTGACAACAGAAGACAGCTGATTGATACCATCGTCGAATTTCTCCAAAAGTATGGTTTTGACGGCGTTGATCTGGATATGGAACCCATCCGGGAAAAGGATTTTAACAATTACCGGCAGTTTGTAACGGAGCTTCATGCAGAATTCTCAAATATCCGGACCAGGAATGGTGACGTTCCGATGATAACCATAGCCGCCCTGAAAGGGAGAAAAGTTTCGCAGTTATATGCCCGTGTACAACAATATGTAGATCAGATTAATATCATGACATACGATATGGCCCAGGCGTGGGGAGCCTGGCAGGCCTGGCATAACTCCGCACTCTACAGTGATGGAGTGACGTTCGACCGGACCGGTGAAGAAATGTCCAATATTAACCAAAAAGTCGAAATTGCGCTGTCAGAAGGCATTGATCGAAAAAAACTGGGGATCGGCATAGACTTCTATGGCTATATCTGGCATACCGTACATTACCTGGGAAAATGGGAGTCGTGGCCCGATGAAGATCTGTCGATTATGGAAAGGTCAGGGGGAGTACCCTACTACGAATTATATGACCGTTTCGATCTGGAAAGTGCTGTATGGGATTCCATAGCACAGGCGCCGTATTTAAACGCTGAGGATCCAAAGGCTTTTGTTACCTTCGATAATGAACGTTCCGTACGCCGCAAAATCCAGTATGCTGTTGAAGAAGGATTGGGTGGCGTGATTCTCTGGGAGCTGGGAGGCGGTTATCTAAAAGACTATCAGGTACAACCGAAAGACCCCCTTCTGCAAGCGGTCAAATCTGAGCTTCAAAAGTTTAAAAATCTAAGCTCTAACAAGGAGTGAACAGCTACCACTAACCCGCATTTCTCACAAAAATATTTTATGGAAATGCTAATTGCCTGTGTCTCAATAAGTTGCATGATTTTAGAACAGAAAAGGCATAGCGCATAGAGCCGAGCGCATAGCGCAGGGACAACGCCTGCTATACTCCATGCGCCATGCTCTTTGCTCTTTGCCGCCACTCAAACAAATTTCTTGGTGAGAAATGCGGGCTAAAGGCACTTAATACACTAAGTGCCTTTAGTGGTAATAAATATCATTGTAGAAATCTTTCTAATAGTTTACGTACCCTGTTCCATTCTTATTACAATTTTTGTAATAAATAATGCACAAGGTTCGCTCAGTTTACCGTATTTTCTCCCCTCATCTAAGCAAATCCCCCTCCTTTTCTAAGCCTTTTAAACTTATTTTAAAAAAATCTACTTTCATAACTCCATGTCAGCCATGGAGCTAACAAAACAACCCTCCTCCTTCTCCCTTTTTTTCCAATAAATCTGGAACAAATACCCTCTCTCGCCATACAACATCTGTAGTAGTTAATACTACATAAAGATTTTATTTAGTACTACTTGTAGTAAATATGTTGTGTTACATAAAACACGAATTAATTCTACAGGAGATACCGAATAAACTATTACGAATCCGGAGCATTTTTGCTACAACAAACTAAACATGAACACTACAATCAAAAAATCTGATTCATCTGAAGAATTCATCATCCATCAAACAGATAAAAGGTTCCAGCGAACTTTTAAATCACAAACAAAAACAGAAAAAAACAATGCAACGTAAACTAACTTATCTACTAACGGTCTTACTCCTTTCTTTTTTTGCAGTGCAGTGCGACGACGATATTTCCGGTTCCGGGAATATAAAGACAGACCCACCTCAAGAAGATCAACTTGAGAAACCTGAATTACTATCCCCCACCAATGGTTCCGACGATCAAAGTATCAGTGTTGATCTGACCTGGCAAAAAATACGTGGCGCTAAAGAATACGAAATCCATATCTCAGAAAACGAAAGCCTTGACTCCCTGATAACTGAAGAGACTACTGAGGGAACATCATTTACGGCAGATTCGCTTTCCGAAAACACAACATACCACTGGAAAGTGCGGCCGCTCGACAGGGGCAAAAATAAGACAGGTCCCTGGTCTGACGTCTGGCAATTCAGCACTGCATCAGTGGATAGTGATACAACAGATAATGCAGATAAATTAACTGTTGAACTGCAATCCCCTGAAGATGGAACCACCGTTTCACCGGAAAACACCTCTTTTGAATGGAGCACGGTTTCAAAGGTAGATAAATATCATTATCAGATATCACTTGATACAGATTTTACCGAAACCGTAGAAGATACGGTAGTAGAATCAGCATCAATTGAAGTCGCTGATCTGAATGAAGAAGAAGATTACTTCTGGCGTGTATCTCCTGTTTCAGATTCGGCACCTACCGAATGGTCGGAAGTATGGCAGATTACCACAGAGGCTGAATCATCGGACGATCCGGAGCAGGACCCGGACCCTGAAACTCCGGCTGCATCTCTTACAGCACCTTCCGACGGCAGTACACAATCGAATCCGGTGACACTGGAGTGGGAGGAGATTTCCGGCATAAGTGAATATCAGCTGCAGGTCTCTGCCGACGACTCATTCAGCTCCACTTTTACCGATGAAACGGTATCGGGTACTTCTTATGAAGTCAGCGGTATGGACAAGGGCAAAACCTATTACTGGAGAGTACAGGCCAAAGGTGATAACGATTCCGAAAACTGGTCGTCGGTGTGGAGTTTCGATACCGAAGCTCAGGCAAAGCTTATTGCGCCTTCCGACGGCAGTACGGATCAAGCCACCACACAAACTTTCGAGTGGGAGGACCTGACCGGCATAAGTGAATATCAGCTGCAGGTCTCTGCCGACGACTCATTCAGCTCCACTTTTACCGATGAAACGGTATCGGGTACTTCTTATGAAGTCAGCGGTATGGACAAGGGCAAAACCTATTACTGGAGAGTACAGGCCAAAGGTGATAACGATTCCGAAAACTGGTCGTCGGTGTGGAGTTTCGATACCGAGGCTGCGGCAACAGAGCCCGCTCCCGGTGACGGTTCTTTCGTAAGCACTCAGGGC